>JAUXWU010000112.1 GCA_030680085.1 Rhodocyclaceae bacterium
GGGGGGGGGGGGGGGGGTAAAGATCATTCCGTATCGCGCTGCTGGCGATAGAGTTCGACCACCAGCGGATCGAGCGCTTGCATCTCGGCTGCCGTCACCGGCACGAGCCCCTGGTGGCCGAGCGCCGCGACGAAAGCCTGCCCGGCGGGCTGCCCGGCGAAGTCGATGAGGGCGGAGGACAGCGCGGGCGCCTGCGCCGCGAGCCGCGGCGCGACATGGTAGACGACGGCGGACAAACCCGGCGGCAGCGTCGCCAGCACCCGCACTTTTGCCGCCAGGCCGGCATCGACCTGCGTGAGCGTGGTGCGCGAAACGATGGCCGCCGCGGCTTCCCCGGCCAGCAGGCGATGCAGGGAATTGGCGTGGGAGCCGGAAACGACGATGCGGAAATCGCCCCCCGGCACGAGGTTGCGGTCGCGCAGATGGCGCAGGCCGATCACCGACAGGGCGGCGGTGCGGTCGGTGACGACGACCGCGCGGCCCTTGATGTCATGCAGGCCGATCATGGCGGAAGCAACCGGAACGACCAGCAGGGGTTCCAGCGGCGCCAGCGTGCGCGCGATCGGCACATGGCCGTGCTCGCGCTGGGCGATGCGGGCGAGAATCAGGGAGTCGGCGACGATGTCGTATGCGCCGCCGCGCACGCGCGACAGGTGCTGCGCATAATCAGGCGCGCTGACGATGTCGACAGCCTGGCCGAGCGCCGCCCCGAAGACCGGCAGCAGCGGGGAATACAGCTCCACCAGACGGCGCGGCGGCAGGTAAGGAACGATGGCGAAGACCGGCTTGCCGCGCGCGGACGCTGCCGCGGGCAGCAAGCCGGCGGCGGAAGCGGACAAGGCAGCGGCAAGAAAACCGCGGCGCGTCCAGCGTGGAGTGGTCTGCATCGGCGTCTTCTCCCTTTTCTTTTCATGAAATTGGTGTAACTACTCAGGTGCTCCCGTTTTTCTCCCTCTCCCCTTGCGGGAGAGGGCCAGGGAGAGGGGGTGGTTGCTCAAATTTCAAGGACATACCCCTCTCCCTAACCCTCTCCCGCAAGGGGAGAGGGGACTTGCTTTGTGGTTATTTTGAGCCTACCGCTTCGACCTGAGTAGTTATAAATTGGTAATTGTATACACACTTCGGCCCCGCAGCCCTGTTCGTTGGGCCGGTTGGCGAGGGTGATCGTGCCGCCGTGGTCGCCGATGATCTTCTGCACGATGGCCAGCCCGAGACCGGTGCCCTTGGGCTTGGTGGTGACGTAAGGCTCGAAGGCATGCAGGAGGATTTCCGGCGGGAAGCCGGGGCCGTTGTCGGCCACCGTCAGCAGCGCCATGCGACCGCCTTTTGTCTTCACCGTGATAAGCGCCGTCCTCATGCTGGCGGCGTGACGGCTTAGCGCCGTCTCGCCAGCGCCGACTTTCTCGTGGACGGCCTCGCCGGCATTTTTGATCAGGTTGTGCAGCACCTGGCGAATCTGGTCGGCGTCGGCCAGCACTGGCGGCAGCGCTGGATCGAGATCGGTGGTGATCGCAATCGGCCCGTCGGTGTAGAGATCGAGCACCTCGGCGACCAGCGCGTTGAGGTCGAGCGGCCGGGCGACGGGCGGCGGCAGGCGCGCATAGTCGCGGAAATCGTTGACCATGTTCTTCATCGCCTCGACCTGGTCGACGATGGTGCGCGTGGCCCGGCCCAGCATCGCCGCGTCGTCGCTGTCGAGTTTATGGGCCAGCTTCATCTGCAGGCGTTCCGCCGAGAGTTGGATCGGCGTCAGCGGGTTCTTGATCTCGTGCGCCAGGCGACGCGCCACCTCGCCCCAGACGGCGGCGCGCTGCGCGGTTTCGCGCTCGACGCGCGCCTGGGCGAGCTGTTGCGTCATCTCGTTGAAGGAGCGCGTCAGCACGCCCAGTTCGTCATCGGTTGCCAGCACCGCGCGCGGCGTCAGGTCGCCGGCCGCGACGGCCCGCGTGCCCTCGGCCAGCATCAGGAGCGGCTTGGCCAGCCGCGCAGCGAGGAAAAAAGCCAATGCGATGGCGGCAAACAGCGCGAGCAGCAGCGAGAAAGTCAGTGTCAGCGTGTAAAGACGCTTCAGGCCGGCGCGCCCCAACTGCAATTCCTGGTAGTCGCGTTGCGCGGCTTCGACCAGCGCGGCGCTTTGCGTGATGCCGTCCGGCACGGCCTGTTCGAGTTGCAGTATCAGCGGATCGCTGCCCATGCGGTAACTGGCCACGGGGACCAGCACGCGCACCACCAGTCCGCTCATCGTGTCGCCTTCCAGGCGCGCGACGCCCGAGCCGCTGCGGGCCTGGCGCAGTTGGGCCGTCGTCGGCAAGGCCGGCAGCAACTGATTGATGCCGCCGCCGCTATTCGCCACCAGTTGTCCGCTGGTGGTCAGCAAGGTCGCGCCCTGGACGCCCGCCTGTTCGCGCAGCCGGTTGAGCGCAATTGGGCTGACAATCGGACCGACCGCCGCCGGGTTAACTGTCGTTGAATCGGAGAGATCGTAGGCCATGGTACGGCCCTTGGCCAACAGGTCGTCCTGCATCGCTTCGAGCACGCCGCGACCGAGTTCCAGCCCGCCATCGAGCGCCGCCTCGATGCGCACATCGAACCAGGAATCGATGCTCTTCACCGCAAACTGCATCGACACCGCGTACACCAGCGCGCCCGGCGCCACCGCCATCAGCGCCAGCATCAGCAAAAGTCTGGACTTGAGCCGCGCGCCAAAGACGCCGCCGCGATAGTCGCGCCACAGCCGGGTGAGTTGCACCACCACCAGGCCGAGGAGGATCAGCGCCGCCAGCGCGTTCATGCCGAGCAGCGTCGTCGTGTGCTCGGCGAACAGGCTGGCGTCGGCGCTCGCGCTCGCAAGGAGGAACACCAGCATGGCGGAAAAGCCGGCGATGACCGCCAGGGCAATGATCACGGCACGAAGTTCCAGCGCAGCGTTCTGGCCTCGACGCGCCACTCGCGATCCGCCAGCGCGTCGAGTTGCAGGGGTTTGGGCAACTGCGTGTGATCGAGCGACAGGCGCGCGGCGGCGGCGTAGTTCTCGCCGGGGATGAGCTGGGCGCGGTCGACGACATGCAGGCGGGCGGTGCGTTCCAGCACCTGCAGCGCCTCGGCCAGGGTATCGAAGCTCCGGTGCAGGCCGCCCAGGGACAGCCGGTACTGGCGCGTCAGCGCGTGATAGCTCAAGCGAAAATCGATGACATGGCCGGCGACGTGTTCGTCCGCCCAATACCAGCGCTTGCGCGCCAGGGTGAATTCCAGACGAAAGTTGAGCGGCACGCCGCGACCGACGGCGTCTTCAAGGCGCGGGCCGAGATCGATGGAAAATTCCACCGTGAGCGCGTGTCCCCGCTCGTCGGGCGCCAACACGGCAGTTTTCGGCTCGATGCTGCCGGCCAGGGCGAGGCTGGCCGCCAGGAGGCTGCCCACCAGCATTGCCAGCATCCGCTCAAGGCGTTTTTTCCAACAGTGCGTAATAAAAACCGTCATGCGTGGCTGCGGGCAGTAGTTGTAATTCGGGGGCGCTTTCACCCGTTGCGCCCGTTGGCAGGCGGCGGGAATCCGGGTGACGCGCCACGAAGGCGCACACCTGCTCGCCGTTTTCTTGTGGAAATACCGAGCAGGTGCAGTAGAGCATTCTGCCACCCGGCGCGACCAGAGGCCACAAAGCATCGAGAATGGCCGCCTGGGTGCGTACGAATCCCGCCACATCGGCGGGGCGGCGCAGCCACTTGATGTCCGGGTGGCGGCGTACCACGCCCGAAGCGGAGCAGGGCGCATCGACCAGAATACGGTCAAAGCGTTGGCCATCCCACCAGTCGGCGGGCTGGCGCGCGTCGCCGACCACCTGTGTCGCAAAGAGGCCGAGACGTTGCAGATTCTGCGCGATGCGCGCGGCGCGTTCTGGGTCGAGTTCGAGCGCGAAGAGCCGCACGGCGGCGCGCTCGAGAATGTGCGCCGTCTTGCCGCCGGGCGCCGCGCAGGCGTCCAGCACGCGCATGCCGTCCGCAGCGTCGAGCAGGTCGGCGGCGCGTTGCGCGCCCCAGTCCTGCACCGAGACCCGGCCTTCCCGGAAACCGGGAATGCGCTCGACCGGCAGCGGTTTGTCGAGAAGAATGGCCGTGTCGTCGAGCGCCTGCGCCACGATTCCCGCCGCTGCGAGCTCCCGGCAAAAGTCGGCGCTGCTGGCACGGCGCCGGTTGATGCGCAAACACAGCGGCGGGTGCGTATTGCCCTCTGCGGCGATGGCCTGCCATGTGTCGGGATAGGCGTCACGCAGCTTTTCCAGCCACCAGTGCGGATGGCGCCAGTGCGCAACCGCGTCGGCGTCCGCCGCCGCCAGCAGGCTATCGCGCTGGCGCAGGAAGTTGCGCAACACCGCATTCGTCAGTCCCTTGAAACGCTTGTCTGTCGCCGTCACTGCCTGGTCGACGAGGGTGTGCGCGGCGTCGGGCCGTCGTTCAAGCCGTGCCAGCGCCACCAGCAGCAGCGCGCGGGTTGGGTTGTCCTGCAGTGGCTTTTCCAGCAACTTGCCGAGCAGGAAGTCGCCGCGCCCAAAGTCGCGCAGGGTGGTGAAGGCGAGATCGAGCGCGGCTGGACGCACGGCGGTATCGATTCCGGCCAGTACGGTTTCCGGGGTGCGGCCGGCAATGACACCGGCAACTGCCTGCGCGGCGGCCGATAACGCAGCCGAGAGCGGCGGGTGGTTCAAGGGTTGGGCAGGCCGAAGCGCTGGCCGGCCGTCACCGGAAAACCGCACAGAAAGTCGGCGCTGGCGAGACGGCGCCCGCCGGGCTTTTGCAGTTCAACGAGCTTGAGCGCACCTTCCCCGCAGGCGACGGTGATGCCTTCCGGGGCAACATCGATGATTTCGCCAGGTTGTCCGGCGCCGACTACCGGTAATGCGCGCCAGAGCTTGACGGTCGTCTCGTCCAACTGTGCAGTGGCGCCGGGAAATGGGTCGAAGGCGCGGATGCGGCGTTCGATGACTGCGGCCGGTTGTGTCCAGTCGATCGCCGCCTCGGCCTTGGCGATCTTGTTGGCATAAGTCACGCCAGAGGTGGGTTGCGGCACCGGCTTCAGTGTCTCAAACTCCCGTAGCGCGAGAACGACCAGCCGGCTGCCCAGGATGGCCAGTTTGTCATGCAGGGTTGCCGCCGTTTCGCCGGAGCCGATTTGAAGCGAGTGCGCCAGCAGCATCGGGCCGGTGTCGAGGCCGGCTTCCATCCGCATGATGGTCACGCCGCTCTCGGCATCGCCCGCTTCGAGGCAGCGCTGGATCGGCGCCGCACCGCGCCAGCGTGGCAGCAGCGAGGCGTGGATGTTGAGGCAGCCGCCGGGTTTACGCTTGGGAATGTCGAGCACCGCCTGCGGCAGGATCAGGCCGTAGGCGGCGACCACCAGCAGGTCTGGCGCTGCTTCGATCAAGGGTGCGTGCGTGGCGGGGTCTTTGAGCCGCTCCGGCTGATGGACGGGAATGCCCTGCGCCAGCGCCACCTGCTTGACGGGGCTGGCGACGAGCTTTTGCCCGCGGCCGGCCGGCCGGTCGGGCTGGGTGAGCACCAGCGAAATTTCAAACCCGCCGTCGATCAGCGCACGCAGAGCGACGGCGGCGAATTCCGGCGTGCCGGCAAAGGCGATTTTCATCTTAGCGGTACACCTCATCATGGCTGCCGATGTCCAGCAGAATGACTTCCTTGTCGGATACGACAACAGTCAGTGTGATTCGATAGCTATCGGTAATGCTGATGGCCTGGACGCCCTTGAGCTTGCCGCCAAGAGGGTGGTATTTCAGGTGTGGCTGAAATGGGTCGCCCTCCAGATCGCTGAGGATAGCGGCGAATTTGTTACCTAAGTCGCCATGATGCTTGATGAATTTTTTGGCCGCCCGTGTGAAGCGGGGCGTCCAGACGAGTGTGTACATGCCCTCAGCCTTCCAGGCCGAGCTCTCTCATCAAGTCCTGAGCCGTGCCTCGCGTCACCCTCCCAGCCTTGACATCTTGCAGTGAGGCGAGCACCCGTGCTTCATAGGCCTCGTCTTGCGCCTCGATCAATTCACGATAACGCGTTTCCGATAGCACCACGTACTGGGGCTGGTTGTTTTTGATGATGTGCACATCGCCCGTTTCGATAAGCGCATCCACGGCAGAAATGCCGCGCCGCTTGATTTCCTGGGCAGGTAGGGTGTTCATGGCTTGGTTCCCGTTTTGGACCTCTTTGAATACTGAACAGGGTACTCGAATGAGTACCTGTAATCAAGGGGCGGGACAATCACGCCGTAATCCGCGCCTGTTTGGCGAGCTTCGCCTGGATGCGTGACTGCTTCAGGCGCGACAGGTATTCGACGAACACCTTGCCGTCGAGGTGGTCGATTTCGTGTTGCAGGCAGACGGCCAGGAGGCCGGCGGCGTCGATCTCGAAGGGATGGCCGTCGCGGTCCTGGGCGCGCACGCGGACGCGCTCGCTGCGTTTCACCGTTTCATAAATGCCGGGCACCGACAGGCATCCTTCTTCACCCTCGCATTCGCCCTCCTTCGACAGGATTTCCGGGTTGATGAAGATTTGCAGTTGTGACTTGTCCTCGGAAATGTCGAGCACCAGCAGGCGCTGGTGCACATTCACCTGGGTGGCGGCCAGGCCGATGCCCGGCGCGGCATACATGGTCTCGGCCATGTCGGCGACAAGTTTGCGGATGCCGGCATTGACGTGCGCCACCGGCTTGGCGCGCGTGTGCAGGCGAGGATCGGGATAGCGCAATATGGGTAACAGAGCCATGAAAACTGCCTTGAAGTGATTGATGCTTGCGGGATTTGCGGGCAGAATCCACGCAGTATCTGCCAATGAGCGCCGGAGGCCACCCCCAATGCAAGGCATTACCTCGATATAAAGCATTACCTTGATGCGCCACATTATATTCGCGCTGCTGCTCGCTTTTTCAAGCGCGGCCGCCTTTGCCAAACCCATCGAACTCGCGCCTGACGCGCCGGACCGGCACATCGTCGTTCCGGGCGATACCCTGTGGGGCATTGCGGCGAAATTTCTCAAGGACCCCTATCGCTGGCCCGCTCTGTGGAAAATGAACGCGGAGCAGGTAAAAAATCCGCATCGTATTTATCCCGGTCAGGTGGTGATTCTCGATCGCAGCGGCGCCGAGCCGCAGCTCAGGCTTGGCAATGTGATCAAGCTCGAGCCGCAGGTGCGGGTCGAGATGACGGTCAAGGAAATTCCCGCCATTCCCGCGCAGGCCATCGAACCCTTCCTGGCCCAGCCGCTGGTGATCGATGCCGCCGCGTTCGAGAATGCGCCGCGCGTGGTGGCCACCCAGGAAAGCCGCGTCTATGCCGCCACGGGCGACATGATCTATGCCACGGGCGTCGACCCGAACATCCGGCTGTGGCAGGTTTATCGCCCGGGCAAGCCGCTGATCGATCCCGACAACGGCGAAGCGCTCGGCCTGGAGGCGATTTATCTCGGCAACGCCCGCCCCGCCGGCGACGGCGAGCCGATGCCGCTGACGCTCTCCGGCGTCAAGCAGGAAATCGGCCGGGGCGATTATCTGGTGGCCGCCAGCCGCCCCGAAGTCATGAGCTATGTCCCCCGCATGCCCGAACAAGCGATCAGCGGCCGCGTCCTGGCCCTCTACGGCAGGGTCGGTGAAGGCGGGCGCAACTCGATCGTCTCGATTTCGCGCGGCACGCGCGACGGCCTCGAAATGGGCCATGTGTTGGCGCTCTACCGCGCCGGCGTCACCGTGAGCAATCGTTTTGAAGACGACAAGCCAAAGAGCCACACCCTGCCGGACGAGCGCTACGGCCTGCTGTTCATCTTCCGCGTCTTCGACCGCGTCGCCTACGGCCTGGTGACCGACGCCGCGCGCCCGGTGATGGCGGGCGACCGCGTGCGCCAGCCGTAAAATTTGGCTAATCCCGAACTGTCCGCCTGGCTCAGGCTGACCCTGATCCCGGGCATCGGCGGCGAATCCCAGCGGCAACTGCTGAAAACCTGTGGCGGGCCGGAGGCGGTTTTCAACGCCTCGCCAGCAGCCTTGCGCGGCATTCTCGGCGATGGTCTGGTGGCGCGCCTGTCTGGCCACGATTGCCACGCCGCGATCGAAGCCGAAATTGAGGCTGCCCTCGCCTGGGCGGGGCAGCCCGGCAATCATATATTGACGCTGGCCGATGCCGCCTATCCGCAGGCGCTCCTGACCGCCGCCGATCCGCCGGTGCTGCTGTACGCCAAAGGCGACATTGCCTTGCTCAACCGCCCGGCCTTCGCCATCGTCGGCAGCCGCTCCGCGACAAAGCAGGGCGAGGCCAATGCCGAGGCTTTCGCCGCCGCGCTGTGCGGCGCGGGGTTTGTCGTTGTCAGCGGCCTGGCCGCCGGCATCGACGCCGCCGCGCATCGCGGCGCGCTGAAGGCATCCGGAACCACCATCGCCGTCATCGGCACCGGCATCGACCGCATTTACCCGGCGCGCAATGAAGTGCTGGCCCGCGAAATCGCCGAACACGGCGTGATCGTCAGTGAATTCGCCATCGGCACCCCGCCCCTGCCGGCCAATTTCCCGCGTCGCAACCGCCTGATCGCCGGTTTGAGCCGCGGCACGCTGGTGGTCGAGGCGGCGAAGCAGAGCGGTTCGCTGATCACCGCCCGGCTGGCGGCGGAAGCCGGACGCGAGGTGTTCGCCATTCCCGGCTCGATCCACTCGCCGCAGTCAAAGGGCTGTCACGCCCTCATCAAGCAGGGCGCCAAACTGGTCGAATCAGCGCAAGACATATTGGAGGAGTTGCGCTGGGGCAATGTCGCCAACCCCGCCGCCCTGCCGCCCACTCGGGAGGCGGAAACCGACCCGGTTCTGGTGGCGCTGGGCACGGACCCCTGCGATCTCGACACGCTGACCGAGCGCAGCGGGTTCGCCGCAAACGACCTGCTGGCGCGGCTTTTACCCCTGGAACTGGATGGCCGCATCGCCAGTTTGCCGGGTGGTCGCTACCAGCGCCTGAATTGAACCGGCTTGCATGTTGGCTGCAAGCACGCTTAATATCCGCTCCCCATGAGCAAACAATTAATCATTGCCGAGAAACCTTCCGTCGCCCAGGACATCGCCAAGGCGCTGGGCGGCTTCACGCGTGAAGGCGAATATTTCGAGAGCGAGCACTATGTGCTGTCCTCGGCCATCGGCCACCTGCTTGAGCTGGCGGTGCCCGAGGAATACGAGGTCAAGCGCGGCAAATGGACCTTCACCCACCTGCCGGTGATCCCGCCGCATTTCACCGTCAACCCCATCGACAAGACCGCCGACCGGCTGCGATTGCTGACCAGGCTGATCAAGCGCAAGGACGTCACCGGCCTGGTGAATGCCTGCGACGCGGGGCGCGAGGGGGAGCTGATCTTCCGCTACGTCCTGCAGCACGCGCTCGCCGAAAAGAACGCCAAGCCGATTCGCCGCCTGTGGCTGCAGTCGATGACCGCCACCGCCATCAAGGACGGCTTCGCCCACCTGCGCTCTGACGAGGAAATGCTGCCGCTGGCCGACGCCGCGCGCTGCCGTTCCGAGGCCGACTGGCTGATCGGCATCAACGGCACGCGCGCCATGACCGCCTTCAACTCCAAGGAAGGCGGCTTCCACAAAACCACCGTCGGCCGCGTGCAGACGCCGACCTTGGCCATTCTGGTCGAGCGCGAGCGGCGCATTCGCGCCTTCGAACCGCGCGATTACTGGGAAGTCGAAGCCGAATTCCAGGCCGTGGCCGGCACCTATCGCGGCCGCTGGTTCGACGAGAAATTCAAGAAAAGCGACGACGAGCATGCCAAGGCCGAACGACTGTGGGATAAAGCCAGTGCGGACGCCCTGCGCCAGAAATGCCTGGGCAAGCACGGCGACGTCACCGAAGAAGCCACGCCGAAAACCGAAGCCTGCCCGCTGCTCTACGACCTGACCAGCCTGCAGCGCGACGCCAACGGGCGCTTCGGCTTTTCGGCAAAGAATACGCTGGGGCTGGCGCAGGCGCTCTACGAGCGCCACAAGGTGCTGACCTATCCGCGGACCGACGCGCGCTACCTGCCCGAAGATTATGTTGGCCAGGTCAAGGACACGCTGCGTTCGCTGACCGATTCGCCGTTCGGGAAGCATGCCACCACCGTGCTGGACAACGGCTGGGTGCATCCCACCAAGCGCATCTTCAACAACGCCAAGATTTCCGACCACTTCGCCATCATTCCCACCGGCGTGCCGCCGAAGAGCCTGTCGGAACCCGAACAGAAGCTCTATGACCTGGTCGTCAAGCGCTTCATCGCCATCTTTTTTCCTTCCGCCGAATACCTCGTCACCACGCGCATAACAAGGATCGAGCGAGAGCCGTTCAAGACGGTCGGCAAGGTGCTGGTGACGCCGGGCTGGCTCGCCGTCTATGGCAAGGAAGCCGTCGACAAGGATGAGGAAAATCCCAACCTGCCGCTGTTGCAAAAAGGCGAGCGCGTCTGGGCCAACGATGTCGAGGTCAAGGACTGCGCCACCAAGCCGCCGCCGCGCTTCAACGAAGCGACGCTGCTCTCGGCCATGGAAGGCGCCGGCAAGCTGATCGAGGACGAGGAGCTGCGCACGGCGATGTCCGAGCGCGGCCTCGGCACCCCGGCAACCCGCGCCGCCACCATCGAGGGCCTGATCGCCGAGGAATATCTCCATCGCAATGGCCGCGAGCTGCAGCCGACCGCCAAAGCTTTCAATCTGCTTTTCGCCCTGGAGCAACTCCAGGTCGACGAGATCCGCTCGCCCGAGCTGACCGGCCTGTGGGAATCGAAGCTGCGCGAAATGGAACAGGGCCGCCTGAAGCGCGCGGAGTTCATGGCGCACATCGCCGAGCAGACGCAGAAGATGGTCGAGCGCATCAAGACCGGCGAATTCGCCGACCCTGATTTTGGTTCACTCAAGACGCCCTGCCCGAAATGCGGCGGCACGATCCACGAGACCTACAAGCACTTCAAGTGCGACAAGTGCGACTACAAGCTGTGGAAGGTCATCGCCAGCCGCCAGTGGGAACCCGAGGAAATGGACCAGTTGTTGAGGGACCGCCAGATCGGCCCGCTGCAAGGTTTCCGCAGCAAGATGGGCAGGCTCTTCGCCGCCGTCATCAAGCTCAACGACGAACACGCGCCCAGCTTCGATTTCGGCAATGAAGATGAATCCGGCGAGGAAGTCGATTTCAGCGGTCAGGAAGCGCTGGGCGCCTGCCCGAAGTGCGGCAACCGTGTCTTCGAACAGCCGATGGCCTATGTCTGCGAAAAATCCACCGGCGCGGCGAAGTCCTGCGACTTCCGTTCCGGCAAGGTCATCCTGCAACAGGAAATCGCCCGCGCCGAGATGCAGAAGCTGCTGGAAACCGGCAAAACCAGCCTGTTGAAAGGCTTCATCTCCAACCGCACCCGCAAAAAGTTTTCCGCCTACCTGGTGCGCGGCGCCGATGGCAAGGTTGGTTTCGAGTTCGAGCAACGTGCGCCGAAAGCACCCAAGGCGGCCGCCAAAGCAGCCGCGAAGCCTGCCGCCGAAGCCAAGTCGGCCAAAGTCGTGAAGGCCGCAAAAGTCGGCGCTGGCAAGACGGCGGCAACAAAGAAACCCGCAGCCAAGAAAACCGCCTGAGGGTTATGGCTCAGGCCACGTTTTCCGCGCGATGCTTCGAGAGCCATCGCTCAAACGACCGCTGGCTCTCTCCCGAGGGTTTTCCGCGAAGCAGTCCTTCGACACTGATATCCTCGTCAACATCCTCCCAGTGGATGCCCGTCCCTGGCCCGATCAGTCGCCAGTGACCGCGTTCTTCGGGTGTCGCCCGCACCAGGCGCGGATACCAACCAAGCGGTGCTGTCAGCGTGCGACCATCCTCAAGATCGACGCTCAAAGCATCTTCCGAGACATGAACGCCAATGGCGTGGGGTATGGCAATTTCAGTTTGCGAAAAAATCATTCCAAGCCTCCACCAGCAGATCGCGGTGTTCCGCGATCATCGATTCCACCTTGACCAACTCGGGCCGTCCAAAGCCGACGCTGTGTTGCAACCTGATCGGCGCCAACCAGAACTTTGCGGCCGCCATATCACGCTCCACATGGATATGCCTGGGTTCGTCACGGTCGCTGGCATAGAAGAAAAAACGGTAAGGGCCGATCCGAATCACTGTGGGCATGGCGCAATCATATGCGCCACGCCCATGAAAAACAACCGGCTACAGATTGGCATGCCGCAGACTCTCCGAAAAGTCGGCGTTGGCGAGACGGCGCTTAAGGGATCCTTGAGGATGAACTTGGTGCGCCAGAAGGGGTGATCCATCCACGAACCGCAGAATTCGTGAATGTGCATGCCCAGCGTGAGCTCCGCGACGGCGATTTTTTTCAGCATGCTAGACTCGTCGGCCTCTCTGATTTCGCGTTCGTTGTGACATGGACATTTACCCGCTGTTTCAGGCGCTGATTCTCGGCGTTGTCGAAGGCCTGACCGAGTTTCTGCCGATCTCCAGCACGGGCCACCTGATCCTGGCTGGCGATCTGCTGGATTTTAACGACGAACGCGGCAAGTTGTTCGAAATCGTCATCCAGTCCGGCGCGATTCTCGCCGTGGTCTGGGAATATCGCCACCGCTTCGCCAGCATTCTGCGCGGACTGCCGAATGAGCCAGCGGCGCGGCGCTTCGTCACCAATCTCGCCATCGCCTTCATGCCGCTCGCCGTGCTGGGTCTCTTGTTCGGCAAGGCCATCAAGGCCCACCTGTTCCAGCCGGTGCCGGTCGCCATCGCCTTCATCGTCGGCGGTTTTATCATTCTCTGGGCGGAGCGGCGCACGCACAGCATCACCATCCATTCGGTCGATGACATCGGTCCGTGGGATGCCCTCAAGCTCGGCCTCGCCCAGGCTGTCGCGCTGATCCCCGGTGCCTCGCGCTCGGGTTCCACCATTATCGGCGGGCTGTTTTTTGGCCTGTCGCGCAAGGCGGCGACGGAATTCTCCTTCTTTCTCGCCGTGCCGACACTCGGCGCGGCGACGCTCTATCAGCTCTGGCACGGGCGTCACCTGCTGGCATGGGACGACCTCGGCATGTGGGTGGTCGGCTTTGTTTCGGCTTTCATTTCGGCCTTCCTCTGCGTGCGCTGGCTGTTGCGCTACATCTCGACGCACGACTTCACGATCTTCGCCTGGTATCGCATCGCCTTCGGCATCATCGTGCTGTTGACCTGGCAGTTCGGGCTGGTCGATTGGACCAATCCTTGATGCGCTGTTGATCGCCTCCGGCGCGGTGCCGCCATCCCGCTGCTGCTGTTCGCCGTCGGCGCGCGCCGCCTGCCGCTGATGAACTGAAAACGTAACTCAGGCCCAGTGCATCAAAGGCGAAATCACTTCCACGTTTTCCGCCAAGGGATAGGGTTCCAGTACCGGCGCGACCACATAGGCCCGGTCGACGCCCAGATCCTCGCAGGCATTCCAAAAACCGCGCGAGACAGTCGGCGCGGTCGATAACTTGATCTCGAAACCGATGCGCTTGCCCACATGCTCGACCACCAGGTCCAGCTCCGCGCCGGCGGCGGTGCGGTAAAAGCCCGCCGTCGCCAGCGGGGGAAGGGCGGCGAGAATCTGTTCGATGACGAAACCCTCCCAGGACAAGCCGGCCACCGGATGCCCATGCAAATCGTCCAGGGTAGGGATGCCCAGCAGGGCATGCAGCAGGCCGCTGTCGCGCAGATAGACCTTGGGCGATTTCACCAGGCGTTTGCCGACGTTGGCCAGATAAGGCGGCAAACGGCGCAGCATCAGCGCATCGACGAGCAGGTCCAGGTAGCGCCCGACCGTGGTGTGGGCGACGCCGCCCAAAGCCGCACCCAACTGCGAGGCGTTGAACAACTGCCCATGCAAATGCGCGCACATGCGCCAAAATCGGCGCAGCGTTTCGGCGGGAATGGTGACGCCGAGTTGCGGCAGGTCGCGGGCGAGAAAGGTCTCGATGAAGTCGGTGCGCCAGGCGAGGGAGTCGCTGTCGTCGTTGGCCAGGAAGCTGCGCGGGAAGCCGCCGCGCAACCAGAGTGATCCCGCTTGAGCGGTTCTGTCGGCAGCCGGCGCGGCGACCAGTTCGTCGAGCAAAAACGGCGTGAGTTCGAGATAGGCGATGCGGCCGGCCAGGGACTCGGCGGACTGCCGCAGCAAGGAACCGCTCGCCGAGCCCAGCAACAGGAAGCGTCCCGCGCGGCGGTCGGCATCGATCTCGGGGCGCAACCGGGCGAAGAGGTCGGGAACCGCCTGCACCTCGTCGAGGATCACGAGTTGATCGCGATGACGTGAAAAAAACAGATCGGCGCGCGCCAGTCGTGCGCGATCGGCTTCGCGTTCGAGGTCCAGGAAGAGGGCATTGGGCGAACTGGCCGCGATCTCGCGGGCCAAGGTGGTCTTTCCTACTTGGCGCGGGCCGAGCATGGCGACGGCGGGCTGTTGCCGCAGCCTTTGAGAAAGCAGGGGGGCGAGATTTCGATTCATCATTGTTGCATTTTGAGCGATCGATGCACAAAATGCAATAACACATGGCAAAGAGGCGTGCCGCCCTTGAAGCGCAAGCCGCGCGCACTGCAAATCCCTTTACAGCAGCGGCGGCGGCCCTTACCGATGGGCATCCGGGTACGCCCCCGTTATAATCCGCGCCCCTTCCCCCGCCTCCATGCCCATGAACCTCCTCTTCGAAGAAGATGGCGCCTTCAAGACCGGCACCATCGTCGCCGACAACGACGCTTCCTTGCAGGTCGACACGGCCGCTGGCCGCCGCATCAAGCTGAAAGCCGCCAACGTGCTGCTGCGCTTTGCCGCACCCGGTCCGGGCGAACTGCTGGGGGAGGCCGCAGCGCAGGCGGCGGCGATCGAGACCGAATTTCTCTGGGAAGTCAGCCCCGAGGCCGAGTTCGGTTTCGAGGAACTGGCCGCCGAGTATGCGGGGCGCAAACCGACGCCCGTCGAAGCCGCCGCCGTGCTGCTGCGGCTGCATGCCGCGCCGATCTATTTTCATCGCAAGGGCAAGGGGCGCTTCCGCAAGGCGCCGCCGGAAATATTGCAGGCCGCGCTGGCCGGGCTGGAGAAAAAGCGCCAGCAGGCGCTGGCCATCGAGCGCATGGCCGATGAACTCATCGCCGGCCAACTGCCGGTGGAGTTTCCGCCGCTGCTGGATCAACTGCTCTACAAACCGGACCGCAACCGGCCGGAAACCAAGGCGCTCGAAGCCGCCTGCGCCGAGTCGGGAGAAAGCCCGGAACGCCTGTTGCAGCGCTGCGGCGCGCTGCCCGACAGCCACGCTTTCCACCTGGGGCGGTTTTTGTTCGAGCATTTCCCCGCCAGTCAGGGCGGAACTGATTTCCCCGCCTATGCGGAGTCGGTCGATCCCGCCGATCTGCCGCTGGCCGACGTCCAGGCTTTTTCCATCGACGACGCCCACACCACCGAGATCGACGACGCCTTTTCGCTCACTGTCAATGCGGATGGCAGCCTGCGGGTCGGCATCCACATCGCTGCGCCGGGCCTGGGGTTCGGGCCGCCGCATATCGGTCATAGCGACCTCGGCCGCATCGCCCGCAGGCGGTTGTCGACGGTGTATATGCCCGGCCGCAAGATCACCATGCTGCCGGAAGATGTCATTGCGAGCCACACACTGGAGGCAGGGCGCACCGCCCCGGCCTTGTCGCTCTATCTCGATGTCGCGGCCGATTTGCGCGTGCTGGGCCATGCAACGAAAATCGAATGCGTGCCGGTCGTCGCCAATCTGCGTCACCACGACATCGAGCCGCTGTTCAACGCCACCACCCTGGCCGCCGGACTGCCCGACTTCCCCTTCCGCGATGAGTTGAAGCGGCTGTGGGAACTGGCCACAGTACTGGAAGCTGGCAGGGGACAGACCAACCAGCAGAACCGCAAGGACTACAACTTCGTCGTTGATTGGGAGGTGCAGACGGCGCACGGGGCCGGGCGTGTGACGATTGAAGAGCGTCCGCGCGGCAGCCCGCTCGACACCCTGGTGGCCGAGCTGATGATCGTCGCCAACAGCACCTGGGGGGCGCTGCTGCGTGACGCGAAGATCCCCGCGCTGTATCGCGCCCAGACGGCGGGCAAGGCGCGCATGACCACGGTGGCCGCGCCGCACGAGGGGCTGGGTGTCGACTGCTACGCCTGGTCGTCATCGCCTTTGCGTCGTTTTGTCGATCTGGCCAACCAGTGGCAGCTCATTGCGCATTTGCGCGGCGAAGCCCCGCCCTATCCGCCGAAGTCGGCCGATCTCATGGCGGCGCTGCGCGATTTCGAGCTGACCTATGCGAGCTATGCCGAGTTTCAGCGTGGCATGGAGCGTTACTGGTGTCTGCGTGCGCTGGCGCAGGAAAACGTCACCACGGTCAGCGCGC
Organism: Rhodocyclaceae bacterium; assembly: GCA_030680085.1. Lineage (GTDB taxonomy): Bacteria > Pseudomonadota > Gammaproteobacteria > Burkholderiales > Rhodocyclaceae > Sulfuricystis. The sequence goes on from JAUXWU010000112.1 coordinate 16,399, forward strand.
AGGTGCTGAAGGAAAACATCGTGCGGCTCGACGCCATGCCGCTGGTGCTGAAAGCCAGCGGCATGCCGACGCTCGAACGCGGTGCAGAGGTGCGGCTGGCGATCTCCGGGATCGACCTGCTGGCGGCCGAGGGACGCGCGACATTCCTTGAATTGATCGAATTGCCGGGTGCAGGCAGCGCTGATGCTGGCTTAACCGAGGGCGGAGAAGACACTGACGGGGAGTAAAATTTCCCGATGCCTCCTTTCCTCCGATGGCCCGCCCAATGGGCGGCGATGGATACGCAACAGCGCAGCCTGACGCTGGCGCTGGGGGTCTCGCTGTTCCTGCACGCGATCCTGCTGTCGATTCATTTCAAGCTGCCGCAGGCGCTGGATCGGGCGCGCGAACAGGCGCTCGATGTCATCCTCGTCAACACCAAACATGCCAGCAAGCCGACCCAGGCGCAGGCCAAGGCGCAGGCCAACCTCGATGGCGGCGGCAATGTTGACGAGCCGCGTCGCGCCAGGACGCCCCTGCCGCCCGCCAAACAGGAGCAGGCCGGCGACGATCTGACCAGCGCGCAGGCGCGGGTCGTGCAAATGGAGACGCGGCAGCGCGAACTCCTCACCCAGACGCAGTCCGCGCGCACCGCGCAGGTCGATGCCGATCGCCTGCCGCCAGCGCCAGGCAACGAAATTTCCGGCCGCGATCTCGCCAGCCGCGCACTGGCGCTGGTCCGGCTGGAGGGGGAAATCGCCCGCAATATCGAGGAGTACAACCAGCGGCCGAAGCGGCATTTCTTCCGCCCGCGCGTCTCGGAATACCGCTTCGCCCAGTATGTCGAGGACTGGCGCCAGAAGGTCGAGCGCGTCGGCAACCTCAACTACCCCGACTCGGCCAAGGGTAAACTTTATGGCAGCCTGGTGCTGACCGTGGCGATCAAGCACGATGGCGAACTGGAGCGCGTCGAGATCAACCGCTCCTCCGGCCACAAGGTGCTGGACGAAGCGGCGCGGCGCATTGTGCGGCTGGCGGCGCCCTATGCGGTTTTTCCGGAAGCCGTGCGGCGCGATACCGACATTCTCGAAATCACCCGCACCTGGTCATTCACCGGCGCCGATCAGCTGCGCTCCGATTAAATCCGCAAGGAGAATATGAT
>JAUXWU010000092.1 GCA_030680085.1 Rhodocyclaceae bacterium
GCTGATCGCCGGCTACGGCGACGTCGGCAAGGGCTCGGCCCAGGCCATGCGCGCCCTTTCCGCCCAGGTCTGGGTCACCGAAATCGACCCGATCTGCGCGCTGCAGGCGGCGATGGAAGGCTACCGCGTCGTCACCATGGACTACGCGGCCGACAAGGCCGACATCTTCGTCACCGCCACCGGCAATTACCACGTCATCAACCATGACCACATGGCGAAGATGAAGGATCAGGCGATCGTCTGCAACATCGGCCATTTCGACAACGAGATCGACGTCGCCTCGGTTGAGAAGTATCAGTGGGAAGAAATCAAGCCGCAGGTCGATCACATCATTTTCCCGGACGGCAAAAGGATCATCCTGCTCGCCAAGGGCCGTCTGGTGAACCTCGGCTGCGCCACCGGCCATCCGAGCTATGTCATGTCGTCCAGCTTCGCCAACCAGACCATCGCGCAGATCGAGTTGTTCACGAAGAATGCCGACTACCCGGTGGGCGTCTATGTGCTGCCCAAGCATCTGGACGAAAAGGTGGCGCGGCTACAGTTGAGGAAACTCAACGCCCAGCTCTCCGAACTGACCGACCAGCAGGCCGCCTATATCGGCGTACCGAAAACCGGCCCGTACAAGGCCGAGCATTACCGTTACTAAAATGACCGCCGAGATCTCCTTCGAGTTCTTCCCGCCCCAGTCGGCCGAGGGTCTCGCCAATCTGCGCACCGTGCGGGCGCGGCTGGCGATGCTCGAGCCGACGTTCTTTTCGGTCACCTACGGGGCCGGCGGATCGACGCGCGAGCGCACCTTCGACATCATCATGGAAATCGCCGCCGAAGGTCACGCCGCCGCGCCGCATCTGTCCTGCGTCGGCTCGACCCGCGCCGGCATCCGCGAAATTCTCGACGGCTATCGCGACCACGGCATCCGCCGCCTGGTCGCGCTGCGCGGCGACCTGCCCTCGGGCATGGCCGACGCCGGCGAGTTCCGCTATGCCAACGAACTTGTCGAATTCATCCGCGCCGAAACCGGCGACACCTTTCGCATCGAAGTGGCCGCCTATCCCGAATGGCACCCGCAGGCAAAATCGCCGCGTGACGACCTGTTGGCTTTCAAGCGAAAAGTCGATGCGGGCGCCGATGCGGCGATCACGCAGTTCTTCTACAACGCCGACGCTTACGCCCACTTTGTCGCCGAGGCGCGCGCGCTGGGCATCACGATTCCCATCGTGCCGGGCATCATGCCGATCGGCAGCTTTGCCAAGCTGGCGCGCTTCGCCGACAACAGCGGCGCCGAGATTCCGCGCTGGATGCGCAAAAAGTTCGAGAGCTACGGCGACGACACCGACTCGATTCGCGCCTTCGGCCTCGACGTGGTGACCGAGCTTTGCCAGCGCCTGCTCGACCTGGGCGCGCCCGGCCTGCATTTCTACACGCTCAACCAGGCGACATTGTCGATGGAAATCGTGCGGCGGCTGAATCTTGTCAGGTAAAAGTCGGCGCCGGTCTCCCTTCCCTCGAACCTTCAGCTTCCGGGTCTTGGCTTACCCTTCGGGACCAGCGACAAACGCGATTGCGGCCAGACTGTTTGCAACGATAAAGCATGCTGTCCGTCTGCTCGAGCAGTGTGGCGGGCTGGCAATCTGGCTGTGAATCGGGCTGCGGAACGATACAGGACACACCGGCACTGACAGTCAGCCAGGCGGCGGCGGCGGAATGGCCATGCGGTAGCTGTAATGCCTCGACCTGGCTGCGCAGATGCTCGGCTATCCGGGCGGCGCCTTCCTCGTCGGTCTCCGGCAGCAACACCACAAACTCTTCACCACCGTAGCGCGCCACCAGATCACCCGGGCGCTCGGCCGCAGCGGCCAGCGTCGCGGCCACCTTGCGCAGACAGTCATCGCCGGCGCCGTGACCGTAGTTGTCGTTGTAGGGCTTGAAGTAGTCGATATCGAGCATGATCAGCGACAGCGGCGTGGACCCGCGTAGTGCGCGTTTCCATTCGCTGGCGAAGCTCTCGTCGAAACGGCGGCGATTGTGGATATTGGTCAGGCCGTCGAGCAGCGCGTGCATCTCCAGCAAATCGGCCTTGAGCTTGAGCGCGATGTGGTTGCGCACCCGCGCCAATACGATCGGCAGGCGGAACGGCTTGACGATGTAATCGACCGCGCCAAGACGCAGCCCCAGCGCCTCATCCTGCGTGTCGCTCCGGGCAGTAACGAAGATCACCGGCACGTTTTTGCAGGCCGAGTCTTGCTTGAGGCGACGGCACACCTCATAGCCATCGGGTTGCGGCATCATCACGTCGAGCAGGATCAGGTCTGGCGGACCTTGCTTGGCGATGATGTCGAGCGCCATCTGGCCGCCGCCCGCCACCTTGATGCGGTAGTCGCTGCGCAAGGCCTCGGCCAGCACCTGAATGTTGCCGGGGTTATCGTCGACGATCAAAACAACAGGCTGGGTGTTCATGATTCTGCATTCCTCGGTTGGATGCACCCTTCGCTACAGACCATCTCGTCCAGCAACGCCCTGGCGCCGTCATAGTCGGTGGCCTCGATACAGTGGCCGAACCGTTCCAGTTGCTTGCGCATCGGCGGGCAGACAATACAGTCGCGCAGTTCGGCCACCCGTTCATGGGGCACGAAATCGTAGTTATCGACCAGCTCGCGCAATTGGCTGAACAAAACGCTCGCCCGTTGCCTGTCGCACTGGTAGCAGACGGAGTTTGGCGCAACAGGAACGACCATGATCCACTTCAGCAACGCCGTCAGCAGATTTTGCGGCACGATGGGCTTGGCGACATGGTCGTTCATCCCGACCGCCGCACAGGCCTCGCGGTCGCACGGCAACACCGCCGCCGTCATTGCGATTACCGGCAACCCGGCGAGGCGCGGCTGTTGCCGAATCCGGCTTGCAGCCTCAAGGCCGTCCATCACCGGCATCTGCAGGTCCATCAACACGGCATCAAAGGTTTCCGCTTGCAGCCGTTCCAGCGCCTGCAAGCCGTTGTCGGCAATGCTGACCAAGAAGCCCATGCGTTCGAGCAGGTCCTGCGCCACGGTCTGATTGATCTCGTTATCCTCGACCAGCAGGATATGGGCGCCACGAATCGGCGCGGCCTGTTCGAACAGGTCGCTGTACGGTTGCGCCGTCGCCTCGATCAGGAAACCGCCCTGCACCCGCATGATGGCGTCAAACAATCCTGATGCGTTCACCGGCTTGGTCAGCACCGCGTCGAATTCGACGCCGCGCGCCGCTTGCTGCAGGTGATCGCGACTGAAGGCCGTGACCATGATGATCACCGGCATCTTCGCCAGCGTGTGCTCTGCCACCTCGGCGTACACCTCGCGGGCCAGGTCGATGCCGTCCATTTCCGGCATCTGCCAGTCGGTCAGGATGATCTCGAAGGGATTACCCTGCCCGGCCGCCTGGTTGATCAATTCGAGGGCTTCTTTGCCGTCGCCGGATTCGGCCACCGAAAATCCCCAGGCACGGAGAATTTCGCACAGACTCCACCGCGCAATCTCAAGATCGTCGACCACCAGCACCCGCATACCGCGCAAATCGGCGGGCGAACGCTCGATGCGGCTATTGCGCGCCTCCCGCAGGGGAACGGTGAAGCCGAAACAACTGCCCTTGCCGGGGAGGCTGACTACTTCGATTTCACCGCCCATCAACTCCACCAGGCGGTTGCTGATGGAAAGCCCCAGCCCGGTGCCGCCATAGCGACGGGTGATCGAACCGTCGGCCTGGGTAAAAGGCTGGAACAGGTGGCTCGCCTGTTCCCCGGTCATGCCGATACCGGTGTCCCGCACCGAGAACTGGATGATCACGGCATCGTCGCGCTGTTCGAGCCGGGCCAGTTTGACGTGGATTACGCCCGTCTCGGTGAATTTCACCGCGTTGCCAACCAAGTTGTTCAATATCAGACTCAGGCGTAGCGGATCGCCGATCAGCACCGGCGGCACATCGACCGGCACTTCGAAGACGATCTCAAGCCCCTTCTGCTCGGCACGCACATTGAAGAGGTCACCGATGTTCGACAGCATGTCCTCGACCCGAAACTCGATGGCATCCAGTTCCAGTCGGCCCGCCTCGACCTTGGAGTAGTCGAGGATGTCGTTGATGATCGACAGCAGGGCATTCGACGAGCTGTGTATCTTGGTCAGGTAATCGCGCAGCTTGGGGCTGGTACCCGGCAGCCCGAGGGCGAGATCGGACAGCCCGATGATGGCGTTCATCGGGGTGCGGATTTCGTGGCTCATGTTGGCCAGGAATTCGCTCTTGGCGCTGTTGGCCTTCTCGGCCTCAAGCTTGCTCTGGTTGACGACAACCAGCATGGCGCCCATGGCATCCGCCACCTCGGCCACTTCGTCAGACTGACCATTCCGGGCGCGCTGCAGGTGTGCGTCGAGCGCTGGCGAGGTCTGCTGGTTGGTCGCATATTCGCTGACCGCACCGCCCAGGTCGGTGATACGGCGCGTCTGCCGCATCAGCCACAGGCCGATGACAAACCACAGCACCAGGCCATCGAGGAGTGGAATGACGCTCATGCCGACCACCAGTTCGGCGGTTGAGAACAGCGTGGTGATGGGCGCTTCGATACGCAAATAAATCGGCGTGGCCTCGCCATTGCTGTCGCGGCCGTCAAGCCAGATCAGATCGCTGGCCTTATGCGCACCACCTCGCCGCAGCCGTTCCAGCGCCTCCTGCCCGCCGGAACTGGCGATGACGTGGCCGCCATGCAAGGCGCTGAGGGTGATGCCGGGGGCGCCGATTTGCTGCAGCAGCCCGTTGTCGATACGGAAGAACATGGCGAAACGACCCATGCCGCGACCTTCGCCCAGCCAGATCGGGTGTTCGAAGATACGGTAGAGCGCATGAGTCTGTGGATCCATGTAGTGGTCAATTGGCGCATCCGCACTGCCCGGAATGGCGGCGAGACTGATTTCCTTGCCGAAATCGAACAGCTTTTCGCCATCACGGGTCTGGATCATCAGGTGCTGGAAACGCCGGTCCGCACCCTGGATGGTCATGAAGGCCTGCAAGTTGACGGTGGCGGCGCCCCTGCCCTCCAATGCCCGCGTGTATTCGATACGGACCTTGAAATCGCGGCTCTGGATTTCCCAGTCGCGCTCGATCTGTTCCAGACGGTTTTTGTAGAAGTTGGCCAGATTTTCGGCGCGTTCGTCGGCCGCCTTGTCCAGCGCAACGCGGTAGATGGCGATCGAACCGATGGCGACCAGCAGAACCATCAGCCCCAGGCTGACCAGCAGCCGGAGTGCGGCCTGTCGTGCGATTGAATGGCGCTGCATCATGCCCAACTCACGTCCGACTCACTTGCGGCGGCCGGTCCAGCGGTCAACCAGCATGGATTCGATGCTCAGACCCCATCCCGGCGCCCCCGGCTCCAGGCCGCTCTGAAAAAAGGCATCGGTTTCATTCAGTTGCGCGGTGGAGAACTTGCCGTCACGGCTGAATGCCTTGGGATACCGTTTCAGGGCAAGGATCATCGCGTCGCGTTCGTCGGCATCCTTTACGCCCAGGGCGTCAACCACCTGTTCGGGCGTGTGGCTGGCAATCCAGGCCAGGCTCTTCTTCACCATGCGCACCATCTTGCCGACATTGGCCGGGTCGTTGGCAATCACGTCGGGCCGTGACACTAGCGCGGCATGGAGAAAGTTCACACCCTTGATGTCCTTGACCGTTTCCGGCTGCGCCAGATGGGCGAGAAAAAAGACCTTGCCATCCTTTTGCAGCCTTGAGGCGAAGGGCTCGTCACCCACCACCGCGTCGGCCGCGCCGGAAATCATCAGCGAAGATTGCTCAACCCAGCTTTGCCCGGCGGGCACGATGCGCACCGCATCGATCGGCACGCCGGCCGATTTCAGCAGCAGTTCGCCCAGTTGCTGCGACGTGGTTTTGGCGGTCCTGGTGCCGGTATTCACGCCGATCACCCGGCCCTTGAGGTCGGCGATGCGCTTGACCTTGTCCTTGAGTCCTGAACGCACCATCAACACGAATAACGGCGCATCGTTGACCGGGGCGATCACCACCACCTCGCCGCCGTTGGCCTTGAGCGACAGCGCCGCCGGCACGCCGGCCACGGCAAAATCGGCATTCCGGGTCACCAGGTTGTTGAGCGCCACGCCACCGCCGCCGGTGTGCAAGATGGTGAGGCGGACCCCCTCTTCCTTGTCAGCGCCGATGACCGGGATCAGGTCGATCGGCAGGTAGGACATATTGCGCGGCCCCGGCGCACTGACGACGATTTGCGGCAGGTCGGCGGCCTGAGCGGTGGCGACGATGAGCAGCAGCAGCAGAACACACATCAGGGATTGAAGACGCATCGCAAGTTTCTTCGAATAAGGGCAGCGGAAAATATACCATCATGTTTTGGCACGGGAAAGATCAGGCTGATTTGAGTTTGACAGAACTGCAAGCCTTGGTCTTGTCCATCTTCTTTTCAGCTACCCCCACCGACTCGCCAGCGCAATCCCCGCACGGTGGCTGCCGCCAAACATCACCGCCGTCTGCCACCGCCCAGCAGCGAGCCGAGCAGGCCGCGCGCGATTTCGCGCCCGACCTGCGAACCGATGCTGCGCACCACGCTGCTGGTCACGGCGCGCATCAGGCCGCCGAACATGCCGCCCGCCGCCGCAGTCGCCGTCCCGCCAGCGCCGACTTTCTGTGGTTCGGCCACAGTACGCGCGGCCAGCTTTTCATGGGCCGATTCGCGGTCGACCGTCTTCTCATAGTGGCCAAACAACAAGGAGGCGTTGATTGCCACCTGCCGTTCGGCGGGCGTCAGCGGGCCAAGGCGCGAAGCCGGCGGCAGCACGAAGGCGCGCTCGACCACCTGCGGCCGGCCCTTCTCGTCGAGGAAGGACACCAGCGCCTCGCCCACGCCCAGCTCGGTAATCACGGTCGCGGCGCTGAAGGCGGGATTGGCGCGCATCGTCTCGGCCGCCGCCTTGACCGCTTTCTGGTCGCGCGGCGTGAAGGCGCGCAGGGCGTGCTGCACGCGGTTGCCCAACTGGCCGAGCACCTTGTCCGGCACGTCGAGCGGGTTCTGCGTGACGAAATAAATGCCAATGCCTTTAGACCGAATTAGCCGCACCACCTGCTCCACCTTGTCGATGAGCGCCGCCGGGGCCTCGCCAGATTCAACGAGATTACCTGCGGCCAAAGATAGTCCTCATAAATTCGCCAATCGTTCTTCCCGATAATTTCCCTAGTATGCGACTCGTGATACGTTGGGCAATGGTTCCTCGCCGAATAGCATTGATGTCGCCTAAAACGCGCGCGGTGCCATATAGAACGCTGCGAACCTTCCCGATCGTGACGCCTTTTTTAGTCGTCATCGCTCACTCCAATCTCAACTCATTACATGACCCAAGCGCTTCCCTCGACGGAGTCAATCGCCGGTAATCATACGCCGGCGGCAACCCTGCACGCAGCCGCTGCGGTGTCACGGTCTTGCCGGTGCCGGTGGCGCCGGTGATGAGGCCGTGGCGGTTGGCCAGGGCGGGCAGCAGAACGAGTTCAGTTTCGGCGTGCTTGGCGATGGGCAAGGATTGGGTCATTGCGGTCACTGGCAGGTAGGGACGGAGTGATAAAATCGTTCGATTCTAGCAACGCAAAGGGATTCACCATGGCCGGACATTCCAAATGGGCCAACATCCAGCATCGTAAAGGCCGCCAGGACGAGAAGCGCGGCGCGGCCTTTTCGCGCATCGCCAAGGAACTCACCGTCGCCGCCAAGATGGGCGGGGGCGATCCCGGCTTCAACCCGCGCCTGCGCATGGCGGTCGACAAGGCCAAGGCGGTGAACATGCCCAAGGACAAGATCGAGAACGCTATCAAGAAAGGCACCGGCGAACTTGAGGGCGTGAGCTACGAGGAAATCCGCTACGAAGGCTATGGCATCAATGGCGCCGCCGTGATGGTCGATTGCCTCACCGACAACAAGGTGCGCACCGTCGCCGAGGTGCGCCATGCGTTTGCCAAGCACGGCGGCAACATGGGCACCGACGGCAGCGTCGCCTTCATGTTCAAGCACTGCGGACAGTTGCTCTTCGCGCCGGGCACGGACGAGGCGAAACTGATGGACGCCGCCATCGACGCGGGTGCCGACGACGTGGCGACCAACGACGATGCTTCGATCGAGGTCATCACCGCGCCGGGCGACTTTCTCGCCGTCAAGGAGGCGCTCGAAAGCACTGGCTTCATAGCCGAATTTGCCGAGGTAACGATGAAACCGCTGAACGAAACCGAATTCGCCGGAGAAGATGCGCTGAAGATGCAGAAGCTGCTGGATGCACTGGACGGCCTCGACGACGTGCAGGCGGTGTACACCACTGCGGTGATGGACGAATAGGTGCGTATCCTGGGCATCGACCCCGGCCTGCGCATTACCGGATTTGGCATCATCGACAAGACCGGGCAGAAGCTCGCCTATGTGACGAGCGGCTGCATCAAGAGTAACGCCAGTGACAGCCTGCCGCTCCGTCTCAAGACCCTGCTCGACGGCATTGGCGAAGTCATCACCGCACACCGGCCAGACGAAGCGGCGGTTGAAAAAGTTTTCGTCAACGTCAATCCGCAATCCACCCTGCTGCTCGGTCAGGCGCGCGGCGCGGCAATTGCCGCCCTGGTGCTGGCCAATCTGCCGGTGGCCGAATACACGGCGCTACAGGTCAAGCAGGCGGTGGTCGGCCACGGCAAGGCGGCCAAGGAACAGGTCTGCCACATGGTCACCCGTCTGCTGCAACTGCCGGGGGAACCTTCGGCCGACGCCGCCGACGCGCTGGCCTGCGCGATCTGCCACGCCCACGGCGGACAGGGCTTGGGTAACATCGCAACGCACGGCTTCCGCGTGCGCAACGGGAGGCTCATATGATTGGCAGAATCGCCGGCGCCCTGCTGGAAAAAAACCCGCCGCAAATCCTCATCGATGTCGGCGGCGTCGGTTACGAGGTCGATGTGCCGATGAGCACGTTTTACAACCTGCCGGCGAACGGCGAAAACGTCGCGCTCGTCACCCATCTCGTCGTGCGCGAGGATGCCCACCTGCTGTTCGGTTTTCTCACCCATGAAGAACGCACGCTGTTCCGCCAACTGCTGAAAATTTCCGGCATCGGCGCGCGCATGGCGCTGGCGGTGCTGTCCGGCCTGTCGGTGAGTGAGCTCGCCCAGGCCGTCGCCCTGCAGGAAACCGCGCGACTGGTAAAAATTCCCGGCATCGGCAAGAAAACCGCCGAGCGACTGTTGCTCGAACTCAAGGGCAAACTGTCGGTGGGTGGCGGCGGCGCAAAAGTCGGCGCTGGCGGGACGGCGATACCCGATGCCCATGACACCCTGAGCGACATTCTCAACGCGCTCCTGGCACTCGGCTACAGCGACCGCGAAGCGCTGGGCGCCACCAAATCGTTACCGACCGGCATCGGTGTCTCCGATGGCATCCGCCAGGCCTTAAAATTGCTGGCCAAGGCATAAAACCCATGAACGAATCCGTCCGCGCCACTATTCGCATCGCCCTCGTTGCGCTGATTCTCATCGGCGCATTCTGGGTTTTATCGCCGTTTCTGGCGGCGCTGATGTTCGCCGCAATCCTCTGTCTGTCGACCTGGCCCCTGTTCGCCTGGGTCGAGACGCGCGTCAAGGGGCGCACCACGCTCGCTGCCTTGCTGACCACCCTGATTCTCGCCGTGGCCGTGTTGCTGCCGATGGCCTATCTGGCGGCCACCGTCGCCGACGGCGTGGCGCAGTTGCTGACGCTCTTGCGCCCCTGGTTCGAATCGAGCGACCACGCGCCGCCGCCCTGGCTGGCCGGCCTCCCGCTGGTCGGCGAGCCGCTCGATACCTACTGGCGCAAGCTGGCGGGCAGCCAGGCCGAACTGACCAACCTCGGCAAGCAATTGTTCGAGCCATCCCGCAAGCTGCTGACTTCGGCGGCGGCACTGATTGGCCAGGGCCTGCTCCAACTCACGCTGGTCGTGTTCATCGCCTTCTTTTTCTACCGCGACGGCCGCGCGCTGACCGCACACCTGGCCCACCTGACCGAAAAGGTCGGCGGCGAACTCGGCGCGCGCATGCTGGTGCTGGCGCGCAGCACCATCATGGGCGTCATGATCGGTATCGTCGGCACGGCGGCGGCGCAGGCGCTGCTGGCGCTGATCGGCTTTCTCATCGCCGGCGTGCCGGCCCCGCTACTGCTCGCCGGCGCCGTCTTTTTCCTCTCGATGGTGCCGGTCGGCCCGCCGCTGATCTGGGGTGGCGCCGCCTGGTGGCTGTACAGCCAGGGCGAAACCGGCATGGCGATTTTCATGCTGATCTGGGGCGTCGCCGTCATCAGCAGCGTCGATAATTTCCTCAAACCCATTCTCATCAGCCGCACCGCCAGCTTGCCGATCCTGCTCATCGCCCTCGGCGTCTTCGGCGGCGTGCTGGCCTTCGGCTTCGTCGGCATCTTCCTCGGCCCGGTCATCCTCGCTCTTGCTCTAACCCTGATTAGCAACTGGTCAGCGGCAAAAGCATGATCGAAACCGACCAGCTTGCCGAGCGGCTGATTACTGCCGCCAGCACCTCCCCGCAGGAAGATGTGCTCGAACGCGCCCTGCGGCCGAAGCGGCTGGCCGATTACGTCGGCCAGCAGAAGATTCGCGGCCAGTTCGAAATCTTCATCGAAGCCGCCCGCCGCCGCCAGGAAGCGCTCGACCATGTGCTGCTGTTCGGCCCGCCCGGGCTC
>JAUXWU010000162.1 GCA_030680085.1 Rhodocyclaceae bacterium
CGGGGCAGACGCCGTAGCAGTTGTCGCACTCGAAGCAGTTGCCGCAGGACATGCAGCGGCGTGCCTCGAACAGTGCGTTGGTTTCGTCCAGCCCGCCCAGAACTTCATCGAAGGTGGACTGGCGGCGGATGATGTCGAGCACCGGCCGCAGGGTTTTGGGCGCGTCGGAGTAGTACCAGGGGTTCATGCGCTCGAAGGTGGCCAACTCGTGGCGGGGCGGCGGCGAAGATTTTTCGCCACGGAGCCAGGCGTCGATGGCGCGCGCGGCCAGTTTGCCGTGGCCCACGGCTACCGTCACGGTGCGCTCCAGGCCTGCCATGTCGCCACCGGCGAAGACGCCCGGGTGGCCGGTCATCATGGCGGCGTCGACCTCGATCAGCCCCTTGCTCACGACCAGCCCTGGCACGTTTTCCAGCAGCGAGAGATCGGCGTCCTGGCCCAGCGCCAGCACCACCGAGTCGGCGGCGATGCGTTCAAACTCGCCAGTCGGCTGCGGGAAGCCCTTGTCGTCGAGCGCCATCTTTTCGACCATGATGTCGCCGCCGTCTTCACTCATGCCGGCTTCCTTGATGGTCGTCAGCCATTTGATGGAGATGCCCTCCTGCAGCGCCTCTTCGACCTCGAAGGGGTGCGCCGGCATCTGTCCGCGGGTGCGGCGATAGACGATGATCGCCTCTTCCGCGCCGAGGCGTTTCGCGGTGCGCGCCACGTCGAGGGCGGTGTTGCCGCCGCCGTAGACGACCACCTTGCGGCCGAGCAGCGGCGTGGATTCTCCTTCCATGCCGCGCAGCACAGCGACGGCGTCGAGCACCTTGCAGGCGTCGCCGGCGGGGATGTAGGCGCGCTTGGCGATGTGCGCGCCGACGCCGAGGAACACGGCGTCGAAGCCGTCCGCCAGGGCTTGTTGCACATCGGTGACCTTGGTTTGCAGATGGATTTCAACGCCGAAGTCGGTGAGCCGCTTGATTTCGGCGTCGAGCACTTCGCGCGGCAGGCGGTACTTGGGAATGCCGAAACGCAGCATGCCGCCGGCGAGCGGCGCGGCTTCGTAGATCACCGCCTGGTGGCCCAGGCGCGTCAGGTGATAGGCGGCGGACAATCCGGCCGGGCCGGAACCGACGACCAGTACGCGCTTGCCGGTGGCGGCGGCGGGCGGGGAAAATTGCCAGCCCTGCTTGTTGGCCTCGTCGCCGAGGAAACGTTCGACCGAGTTGATGCCGACCGCCGAGTCAAGCTCTGCGCGGTTGCAGGCGCCCTCGCAGGGGTGGTAGCAGACGCGGCCCATGATGGCGGGCAGGGGATTGTTCTCGACCAGCGCGCGCCAGGCTTTTTCATAATTGCCGCTCTCGGCATGGAACAGCCAGCCCTGGATATTTTCGCCCGCCGGGCAGGTGGCGTTGCAGGGCGGCAGACGGTCGACGTAGACGGGACGCAGCGTGCGCCACGAGCCGGTGCGGTTGGCCAGCGATGAGCCGGGGTCGAGGGTGATGGCGAATGGCTTGTCCATTTCAATTACTCCTGGCCTGCAGCCGGTACTTGCGGATGTTCCTGTCGGCCAGCGCCTGGATATGGGCGATCACCTCCACTTTGGGCTGCTGGCCGAACAGGTGCGCGTAGCGCTTCTGCGGCTTCAGGTACTCCTCGACCGGCAGCGGGCGCCGTATCGCCAGCACCGACTTTATCTCGCCGTGCTCGGCCTCGAATACCGGGAAGATGCCGGTTTCCTTGGCCAG
>JAUXWU010000183.1 GCA_030680085.1 Rhodocyclaceae bacterium
GTTCTCAAGGTCAAATAGGCTGGTTTGCATGCTTTAAGCATAACATATTTTGGGGATTTATAGAAGTGCCCTTACGGCTTTACTTGCTTCTTCGACTGCGCCAGCACCATCACCAACTGTCGGCCTTCCATCTTCGGGAACTGCTCGACGAGTGCCAGTTGATCGAGGTCGGTCCTGATCCGCTCCAGCACGCGCATGCCGATTTCCTGGTGCGCCATCTCGCGACCGCGAAAGCGCAGGGTGATCTTTGCCTTGTCGCCTTCACCAAGAAACTTGATGATATTGCGCATCTTGATCTGGTAGTCGTTCTCATCCGTGCCCGGACGAAATTTGATTTCCTTGACCTCGACGATTTTCTGCTTTTTCTTCGCCTCCGCCGCGCGTTTGGCTTCCTGGTATTTGAACTTGCCAATGTCCATCAAGCGGCAGACTGGCGGTGTTGCCATCGGCGCGATTTCGACCAGATCAACTCCAGCCTCTTCCGCCATTTGCAGCGCCTCGCGAACAGACCGGATGCCGAGTTGCTCGCTATCCACCCCGACTAAACGAATTTCGGGGGCCGTGATTTCTGCATTGACGCGCTGCGTCTTATCTTGGGCTATGGCTCAAATCTCCTGAAAATTTAAAAAAAACAGACTGTTACGCTTTGCTGCCACGTTCCTGCAGCAAACGTTCAATCAACGCATCGGTAGGCATCTGCCCGAGATCCTGATTGCCCCGGGCACGTAAAGCGACTAGCCCGGCGGCCTTTTCCTTATCGCCGACAACCACCAGATAGGGGCGCTTAAGCAGGCTATGTTCTCGGATTTTATAGTTAATCTTCTCGCCGCGCAAATCGCATTCGACGCGCAAACCGGCCGCGCGCAACTTTTTCGCCACACTTTCGGCATAGTCGGCCTGGGCTTCGGAGATATTCATCACCACCGCCTGCACCGGCGACAACCACAGCGGCAGGGCGCCGGCATAATTCTCGAGCAAAATTCCGGCAAAGCGCTCCAGGGAGCCAAATAGCGCACGGTGCAGCATGACCGGGCGTTTGTGGGTGTTGTCGGCGGCGACATAGTGAATGTCGAAGCGTTCCGGCAGGTTCATGTCCACCTGCAAGGTGCCGCACTGCCAGTCGCGGCCGATCGCGTCGCGCAACACGAACTCCAGCTTGGGGCCGTAGAAGGCGCCCTCGCCGGGGAACAACTCATACGCGATGCCCATGTGGTCGAGCGCGTTGGACAGCGCGCTCTCCAGCTTGTCCCAGGTTTCATCCGCGCCAATGCGCTTTTCCGGCCGCGTGGACAGCTTGATGCGCACGCGCTCGAAACCGAAGTCCTTGTAGATGTCGAGGATCAGCGCCACCACGCTCTTGCACTCTTCCTCCATCTGTTCCTCGGTACAGAAGATGTGGGCGTCGTCCTGGGTGAAATGGCGCACCCGCAACAGGCCATGCAGTGCTCCGGATGGCTCGTACCGATGCACCTTGCCAAATTCGGCCATGCGCAGCGGCAGATCGCGGTAGCTCTTGATGCCCTGCTTGTAGAGCAGCATGCCGCCCGGGCAGTTCATCGGCTTCAGGGCAAAGACGCGTTCGTCTTCGGTCTGTGTCGTGAACATGTGTTCGCGGTAGTTGAACCAGTGACCGGACAACTCCCACAAGGCACGATCCATCACATCCGGCGTGTTGACCTCGACATAGCCAGCGGCCTCCTGCCGGTCGCGCATGTAACCGATCAAGTCCTGGAACAGCCGCCAGCCATGGGGATGCCAGAACACGGAACCCGGCGCCTCTTCCTGAAAATGGAACAGATCCAGAAGCTGCCCGAGCTTGCGGTGGTCACGTTTTTCCGCTTCTTCGAGCATGTGCAGGTGGGCGTCGAGTTCCTCTTTCTTCGCCCAGGCCGTGCCGTAAATGCGCTGCAATTGCTCGTTTTTCGGATCGCCGCGCCAGTAGGCGCCGGCCACCTTCATCAGCTTGAAATGCTTGAGCTTGCCCGTCGAAGGCACGTGTGGGCCGCGACACAGGTCGACGAAATCGCCTTCGCGATAGAGCGAGACTTCCTGATCGGCGGGAATCGCCGCGATCAACTCCGCCTTGTAATGCTCGCCAAGCGACTTGAAGAACTCGATCGCCTGGTCGCGCGGCAAAACTTCGCGGGTGACGGGGAAATCCTTTTTCGCCAGCTCGGCCATGCGCTTTTCAATCGCGGCCAGATCTTCGGGCGTGAACGGGCGCTTGTAGGCGAAATCGTAATAAAAGCCGTTTTCGACCACCGGGCCGATGGTCACCTGCGCTTCGGGAAACAGTTCCTTGACCGCATAGGCCAAGAGGTGCGCGGTTGAATGACGGATGATTTCCAGGCCGACGGGGTCCTTGTCGGTGATGATGGCGAGGCCGGCGTCCTGCTCGATGCGGTAAGCGGTATCGACGAGCTTGCCACCATCTTGCCCAATGAGGTTGCCGGCGAGCGCTGCCTTGGCCAGCCCGGCGCCGATCGACGCGGCCACTTCGGCCACGGTCGGCGGCTGGGGATAGGTGCGTTGCGAACCATCGGGCAGCGTGATTATCGGCATACGAATACTCCAGGGCTCAAAACAAGAACAGGGTGCCCGATCGCCCGGACACCCTGCTTTGCATTTATTTTGTGGCGGAGTGGACGGGACTCGAACCCGCGACCCCCGGCGTGACAGGCCGGTATTCTAACCAACTGAACTACCACTCCACGTGGACTTCATCGACATCAAGGGCGCGGATTCTAGCAGAATTAATCAGGCGAGCAAGCCTCTCGCGCAGGGAATTTTTAAGCACCGGCCGCCTGCATCTCATCCGGCAACCACAGGTCCGGCCGGTCCGTGAACAGCGCCGCTGCACCGAGGGCGAACAGACGCTCCCCGGCGACGCGGTCGTTGACGGTGTAGGCCGCCCAGGTTACGCCGACGTCATTGAGGGCGGCGGCCTGTAGCGGCGTCAGGTGGTCCGCCGCCAGATGCACCGCGCTGGCGCCCCGGCGGTCGAGTTGAGTGCGCCAATCGGCCGGCAAGCGCTCCACCAGCAGCGCCTGCGGGAATTGCGGCAGCACGCGCCGTGCCGCCAGCGCCGACTTTTCGGAAAAGCTGGAGATCACCCCGGTGCCGTTCCAGTGCTCGGCCAACCAACGGCCCACCGTCTCCCCGGTAGCCTCATCGTGACCTGCGGCCGGTTTGATCTCGATGTTCGGCCACAGACCCAGCCGTTGGCATGCCGCAAGCGCCTCGCTAAAAGTCGGCGCTGGCGCGACGGCGAACGCGGCGTGATGCGGTCCGCCGGCATCGAAACGGCGAATCTCGGCCAGCGTCATGGCCGCCACGCGACCATGACCGGTGGTGGTGCGCCGCAGTGTCTCGTCATGCATCAGGATCGGCACGCCATCGGCGGTGAGCATGACATCGAACTCGACCGCCCGGCAACCCAGGCGCGCGGCAATGGCGAGTCCGGCCAGCGAATTTTCCGGGGCCAGGGCGCCACCGCAACGGTGGGCGATGATTCGAGGATAGGTGCTCAACGCAGGGGGACGGCCGGGGCGGCGAGAACCGGGGCGGCGCGGCGCACGGCGGTGTCGAGCGCCTCCTTGGCCGGCTTCTGGTTGCCCCAGACGAACTCGACTTCCTCGTTGAGGATGGCGCGGATCCGGCTCTTGCCGAAACCGCTCCGGGTGCGCGCGGCATCGCGCTTGGCCATCGACAGACGTTGGTCGGCACGGTCAAGCAAGACGGGATTGGCGCCGGACTCGCGCAGGGCCTGCACCGCGGCGGACGACATCGGCAGGAAGCCGGTGGCGCGCACCCATTCGCGCTGGATTTCCGGCTTCAGCAGGAAACTGATGAAACGCGCAATCACCTGCTGTTCCGGTTTTTTGTCGGCCGCCAGCACCCACAAGGCGGCGCCATCCGGCAACACGTTCGTCGCGCGCACGCCATACACGTCGTCATAGTGGGGCAGCGCGGCGATGCCGAGGGGAAACTCCGGATTTTTCGCCAGCCGCGCATACAGCGAGGATTCCCCCGTCAGCATGGCGCATTCGCCCTTGGCGAAGCGCTCGTCACCCTCGCTGCCAGGGCCGGAGTAAATGAAATACAAGCTCTTTTGCCAACTGGTCAGCAAGGCGAGGTGCTTCACATTCACCATGTTGTTGAGCGCCAGTTGATCCAGTTTGCCGTTTTTCACCACCAGCGGCTCGCCATGCTGGGCCGCCACGTTTTCCACATGCACCCAGGCGAAGCGCGAACTGGTCAGCGGACACTTGAAGCCGGCTTCGCGGAGCGCGCCAGCGGCCTCCTGGAGTTCCCACCAGGTCTTGGGCGGCACAGCGGAATTCAGCCCAGCCCGGGCGAAAGCCGCCTTGTTGAAAAAGAGCGCAGGCAAGGAGAGCGCCAGCGGCAAGGCCTGCATTTTTCCGGCCAGATCATCCACCGCATCAATCATCTGGGGATAAAACAGCCTGGCATCGAAACGCTCCCTGCCCACCGCCATCACCTGATGCAAAGGCCGAAAGCGCGGTCGCGTGTCGAACATTGTCAACGCGTCATCCTGGTCGAACAGCGCCAGATGCGGCAGGCGTGCCCGCTCACTGCCGCTGATGCCCTGGACATCCTCAAGACTAATGCGCCCGCCCCCCGATTTGAGCTTCGCTTCCTGGTCGTTGAAACGCAGCACCAGGGTCGCCAGCGCATCGAGCGGCGCGCCCGACAGGCCATGACGCAAGACGATTTCCTGCGGCACCGGCGGCACCGGCGGGGCCGGCGCGGCCAGCGCAGCGGTGGCAACGACCAGCAACAGGGAGGCTGCAAAACGTTTCATCGGGCATCGCTCACGCAAAATGGTCGGCTAGTTTATCGCGACCCCGGGTAAAGAAACCCGCTGCTTTGCCGTAAACTCCAGTCAGCGCAATTCACGTCCGACACCATTCCATGCATATAGCCGTGCGTTCGACATTTTTCCTGCCGCTTTTCGCCATCCTGCTCGCCGGCTGCGAGCAGCTCGGCATCGAGGATCCGGCCCGGATCGCCGCCGCCAGGGAAGCGGAAGGTCGGGCCGTCGGCAGCGCCTGCCGCCACAGCGGGCGCGCACTGGAGGATTGCTTCACTCTGAATCCAAAAGCGCAGAAGGCCGCCATCTTTACCGGCTGGCGCGACATGGACGCCTACATGCGCGAAAACAATCTCGAAATCATCGAACCGTCACTTCCCCGGCCCAATCTGGCGGGAAAAAAGAGCAGGGCGACCCCGGTTGACGAGAAGCCGGCTGAAAAAGCCAACCCGGCCGAGGCGCCGCCGGCGAAGAAGGAAGACGCAAAGCGCAGCGCTGTCGAGCAGCCATCGCCTACGTCCCCCACCTCGCCCACCTCCACCGGACGCGGCAAAACAGCCTGAACGGATTTGCCTTAGAATCCCCCCGCGTCCTGCCGGTTGGGCGCGATTTTCGGCATTGTGCCATTCCCGATTTCATCTTTGCCCCGCCTGAGCCGGCGTCGCCTTGTTTTCATGGCTATGGGCGCGCGACAGGAAAGAACCGGAGTCCATTTTGAAATTCACCGATCTCGGGCTAGCGCCCGAACTGCTCAAAGCCGTGCATGATGTCGGCTATACCGATCCGACGCCGATCCAGGAACAGGCCATTCCGATCATCCTGGCCGGCCACGATGTCATGGGCGGCGCCCAGACCGGCACCGGCAAGACAGCAGGATTCATCCTGCCGTTGCTGCACAAGCTGGCGCGGCATGCCAGCAGCTCGCCCTCGCCCGCCCGCCACCCGGTGCGCGCGCTGATCCTCACGCCAACCCGTGAACTGGCCATGCAGGTGCACGAATCGGCCAAAACCTATGGCAAGCACCTCGCGCTGCGTTCGGTCTGCATCTACGGCGGCGTCGATATGCGGGCGCAGATCGCCGAACTGAAAGAGGGCCGCGAAATCGTCGTCGCCACGCCGGGACGACTGCTCGACCACGTCGAGCAGAAAACCGTCAGCTTCAATTCGGTCGAGTTTCTCGTTCTGGATGAAGCCGACCGCATGCTCGACATGGGCTTCATCCCCGACATCAAGCGCATCCTCGCGCTGCTGCCGAAAACACGTCAGAGCCTGTTGTTCTCGGCCACCTTCTCCGACGAGATCAAGCGGCTCGCCGACGTGATGCTGAAGTCCCCGCAACTCATCGAGGTCGCCCGGCGCAACATGGTCTCCGAGACCATCACCCACCGCATGTATCCGGTCGCCACCGATCGCAAGCGCTATCTGCTGAAGCAACTTCTGGAAGTCTCGCCCACGGCCCAGGCGCTGGTCTTTGTCGGCACCAAGTTCGGCACCAGCCGGCTGGCGCTCTGGCTGGAACGCATGGGCATCAACGCCACCGCCATCCACGGCGACAAGACCCAGCAGGAACGCACCAAGGCGCTCGAAGCCTTCAAATCCGGCGCGTCGCGCGTGCTGGTCGCCACCGACGTCGCCGCGCGCGGCCTCGACATCGACGACCTGCCGCTCGTCATCAACTATGAACTGCCGCGCGTCGCCGAGGACTACATTCATCGCATCGGCCGCACCGGCCGCGCCGGCAAGACCGGCGAGGCCATTTCACTGGTCGCCCCCGAGGAAAAGCCCCGCCTGACCGAAATCGAAAGGCTCACCAAGTTCAAGATCGAGCAGGTCGTCGTGCCCGGCTTCGAGCCGGGCTCGGTCGCTCCGCCGCATGAACATGAGCACAGCGAACGCGGCCATGGTCACAAGCGTGAACCCAGGGTAGGCCACGGGCCAAAAACCCCGCTGGACCGACTGCCGGCGCCCGCCAGTCATTTGCCCGCAGTCCCCATGACACCCATGGCGCCCAGGATACCCAGGACAACCCGAGCGCCCAGAGCACAGATGATCGCCGCCGATGGTTTTGACTTTTCAAAACCCTACGACGCGCGGGAAATGACCGAAAGCAGCGCGGACAAACTCGCTGAAAAGTCGGCGCTGGCGCCACGGCGACCGTTGCGTCCCGTCGCCGCCCTGCTTGGCGGACTGGGTAAAAAATAAACCACCACGAGGAAGTTCATCTTGAAACTCGTCCGCTACGGCAGCAAAGGCCGCGAAAAACCCGGCCTCATCGACGCGCAGGGCAAACTGCGCGATCTCTCCGCGCACTGCACCACCATCGGCTGGGAAGAACTTTCTCCCGCCGGACAGAAACGCTTGCGAGCCATTGACGCGGCCAAGTTGCCGCTGGTCAAGGGCAAGCCCCGCCTGGGCGTGCCCTTCACCGGCATCAGCAAGATCGTCGGCGTCGGCCTCAATTACCGCGACCATGCCATCGAAACCGGCGCGGCGATCCCGACGGAACCGGTGCTGTTCATGAAAGCCACCACCGCGATCAACGGGCCGTTCGACAACATCAAGCTGCCGCGCGGTTCCGTCAATACCGACTGGGAGGCCGAACTGGGCCTGGTCATCGGCCGCGAAGCACGCTACGTCAGCGCGGACAGGGCACTGTCGTATCTCGCCGGCTACGTCACCTTCCACGACGTTTCCGAACGCGACTACCAGAAGAACCGCGGCGGCAGTTGGGACAAGGGCAAGGGCTGCGACACCTTCGCGCCGATCGGCCCCTGGCTCGTCACCCGCGATGAGATTCGCGACCCGCAGGCCCTGCGCGTCTGGATGGATGTGAACGGCGAACGCCGCCAGGACAGCAACACCGCACAGATGATTTTCTCCTGCGCGCACCTGATCAGCTACATCTCCGGATTCATGACGCTGCTGCCCGGCGATGTGATCTGCACCGGCACGCCCAGCGGGGTCGGCATGGGCATGCAGCCACCACAGTTTCTCAAGCCCGGCGACGTCGTGCGTCTTGGCGTCGACGGCCTGGGCGAACAGAGCCAGAAAATTATCGCCGGCTGAAACGCACATGGCGCATTCGGTACATGCCACGCTCGCCAGCCATTCGGCCAATCCGGAGCGCTTTCATGAACGCATCGACGTCACGCTCGCCCGCTCCGCCGCTGGCGGGCTGGCCATCAGCTATGCCATCCGCGGCCTGAACCTCGACCTGCGCGTCCCCACGCCGCATGCCCCCGCCCCCGCCGACGCCCTGTGGCGACATAGCTGCTGCGAAATCTTCATCGGCCAGGCCCGCAGCACCCGTTATCGCGAGTTCAATTTTTCACCCTCGGGTCAGTGGGCCGCCTACGACTTTCTCGACTACCGTCAGCCAGCACCTGACACCGTCAGTTGCCCGGCGCCGAGTATCCAGGTCAGCCGCGCGGAAAACCTGCTGCAACTGGATGTCATGCTGTCGGCGGCTGCCCTGCCGTTGGCCGACAAGCTGCACCTCGCGCTGGCGGTCGTGCTTGAGGCGAGCAACGGCGGCCTCGGCTACTGGGCGCTTGCCCATCCGGCAGGGAAAGCGGATTTCCATCACCACGCCGGATTTGTGCTGCATCTCGGCTCCACGGGCTTTCGCCCCTCGCACTGGCCATGAAATTCGGTCTGGATCGTCTGCTTGAAGAGCCCGCGCTACGCCGGCCGCTGGCCGGTCGGCGGATCGCCCTGCTCGCCCACCCCGCCTCGACCACGCGCGACCTGACGCACAGCCTCGACGCATTGGGTGACCGGGCCGCCCTGCCAGAAATTCGGCTTACCGCCGCCTTCGGCCCGCAGCACGGCCTGCGCGGCGACAAGCAGGACAACATGATCGAATCGCCAGATTTCATCGATCCGCAACACGGCATCCCCGTCTTCAGCCTCTACGGCGCGGCGCGGCGCCCGACCGACGCAATGCTGGATACGTTCGACGTGCTGCTCGTCGATTTGCAGGACCTCGGCTGTCGCATCTACACCTTCATCACCACGCTGCGCTACGTACTCGAAGCCGCCGCGCGCCATGGCAAAACGGTATGGATTCTTGATCGGCCGAACCCGGTCGGTCGTCCCGTCGAAGGATTGACGCTGCGTGCCGGCTGGGAAAGCTTTGTCGGCGCCGGCCCCCTGCCGATGCGCCATGGGCTGACCATGGGCGAACTGGCGCGCTGGTTCATCGCCACGCTGAAGCTCGATGTCGACTGCGAGGTCATCTCCATGCAGGGCTGGGCGCCGGATGTCGCCCCAGGCCATGGCTGGCCGCTCAATGAGCGCAGCTGGATCAACCCCAGCCCGAATGCACCCAACCTCTCGATGGCGCGCTGCTATGCCGGCACCGTGATGCTCGAAGGCACGACACTGTCGGAAGGGCGCGGCACCACCCGACCGCTCGAACTCTTCGGCGCGCCCGATATCGATGCGGCTGCCTTGCTGAAAGAGATGGAGAAGTTCGCACCCGACTGGCTCGCCGGCTGCAAACTGCGCCCCTGCTGGTTCGAGCCGACCTTACACAAGCACGCCGGCCTGCTCTGCCAGGGCATCCAGATTCATGTCGAAGATCCGGCCCACTACAACCACGCCGCCTTCCGCCCCTGGCGCCTGATGGCGCTCGCCTTCAAGGCGCTGCGTCGACTCCAGCCCGACTACCCGCTCTGGCGCGACTTCCCCTACGAATACGAACACGACCGTCTCGCCATCGACCTCATCAATGGCAGTCCGCTGCTGCGCGAATGGGTCGACGATCTCGGCGCGACTATCACCGATCTGGATGCCCTCGCGAAAATCGACGAAGCGGCCTGGCGCGAGGAAAGCGCGGCGTATCGGCTATACGCCTGAAGGCGCGGAAGTGCTGTTAAATATCCGGGCATTGTTTTAAAGGAGAAACCGCCCATGCAAGATATTCGTTGGCAGCAACGCTTCAACAACTACCTGAAAGCCTTTCAGACGCTGGTAGAGGCTGTTGAGCTGGCGTAGACGCGCACGTTATCCAAACTCGAACAACAAGGTTTGATTCAGAGTTTTGAATTCACCCATGAACTGGCTTGGAATGTCTTGAAGGATTACCTGGAAGACAAAGGCATCACGGGTTTGATCGGATCGAAAGACGCAGCCCGCGCCGCGTTCAAGAACGGTCTGATCGAGCAAGGCGAGGACTGGATGAAAATGATCGCGGCGCGCAATCTCACCTCGCACACCTACGACCTGGAAACCGCCCAAGCCATTGCGAATGACATCCTGGAGCGGTTTTATCCGGCCTTTGCAAGCATGGCAAAAAAGTTTGCCCTGCTTCGCGACCAGCAAGACAGCGACGCATGAAATATGGTCTGACCGAAACCACGGTCGAAAAAATCCAGGGCGTTTTTGCGCGCTTCCCATCGATTGAAAAGGCCGTGTTGTATGGCTCGCGCGCCAAAGGCAACTTCAAGACCGGATCGGATATAGACCTGACGCTTTACGGCGCGACACTCACGCCCGATTTGCGCGCGAGGATCGCGGATGCACTGGACGATCTGCTGCTGCCCTACAGCATTGATCTATCCTTGTTCGATACACTGGATCACGCCGAGCTAAGGAAGCATATCGAGCGCGTGGGAGTGGTGTTTTATGAGCGGGAGAGTTAGCGTCGTCCCCCTGTTGGCGGCCTGACGGCTAACGCCGTCCCGCCAGCGCCGACTTTCAGAGCAATCTTGCAATGCCTGTTTTCGCCCCTGGAGCAGACGTAGCGCCTGGGTCGGCAAACCAGCTTCGAGCGGCAGGTGTTCCTTCAAAAACCGACATTCACAGTGGTCATCGAACTCCGAATATTCAGCTTGCGCTAACTAACCTTATGGGTTAATGTCGCGCCGATGGAAAAGCGTAGACCACACTACGATTTAGCTGCTGTGAAGCCCGCCGTGCGACAACGCGGCGCAGATGCTTTTACTGCTACCGCTTTGGTTGGTGCTCAGGCCATGGGCCTGGATAAGGAGAAATGAGATGCGCCGTGAATGCCTGAACTGCGGACAGGGAATTCTGCGGCATGCCGTCAAGGCTGTGCCGTATGAATACAAAGGTCACGCAACAGTGGTGCCGAAGGTTGCCGGTTGGCATTGTCCTCATTGTCGCGAGGTTGAATTCGACTCGGGAGAAGGTGCTCGGTTCGCCGACGCCATCAAACGCATTGCCGCCGAGATCGACGCCCAAGAGTCCGCTGAACTGGCGAGAATCCGCAAGAAGTTGAAACTGACCCAACGCGAAGCCGCGCGAATCACCGGTGGCGGTCCGAATGCCTTTTCGCGGTACGAGAGGGGCAAGGCCCGTCCGCTGCCTGCGGTGACAAATCTGTTTCGGCTGCTTGATCGGCACCCGGAACTGCTGAACGAATTGCAGAACTGATCTCGTTGGCTCTTCGCGGCCATGAAGAGACATTGGCAGGCTGGCAAAACATTACAAACGAACGTCGGCGAAGCTGGAGTTGGGGCCGCTGGTTGATTTCCGGAAGCAAGACGAAGTGGAATGCCAAGTGTCAGCCTATATTCAGGAGCGATTCGAGTTTGTAGTCTTTGCGGAACCGGAGAAAGCAGCACGGCTCACGCTGGAAACGCAGATGATCTCGACTGTATCGCTATGCAGGGACTGCGGGGCGTCTACCGAGTGGCTCGGAATGTCATCGACGAAAGAAAAGATTCGCAATAGCGGCTTGTGGCAGGTCAATGAACTGTACGGCGATGGATTGACCTCGTCGAATCTGGCTACCCTTTTCGCCAAGATGGTGAAGTGATTAGGATGGGCGCTAACCAGAGTTAGCAATCCCGCTGACCACATTGGCAGGTGTACTTCATCAAGCCGACGCTCGTGACCAAGGGTTTGAACCAGTACTTCCCCATGATTTACAGCAACTGCCATCGGATGACCAATGGCAACATTCAGTCTGGAGCACTCATTCGCAATTCGGTGCTGAGCGTCTCTTCTTGGCCGACAGCACGCACACGTAATCGCTCCCAAGAGCCGCCGTTGCTCTTCATTATCAGGGGTGGCCTCGCCATGAAATTTAGCGCGGCAGGGTACGTATCTCGAAGTGCAGGGCGGCCAGATCGCCCATGATCCAGGTAGCTTCCGGGGCGCCGAGTCCGGCGACGGTGCCGGGGTTGACCAGCCAAGTGCGGCCACCCTTGACATTGGGTTCTTCCTGCAGCGCCGGCACATGGCTATGGCCGCAGCACACCAGATCGTAATCGCCGGTGCAGGCAAAGGCGCGGCCGATGTGCGGATAATGGGTGACAAAGACGCGCCGCCCGCCCAGCTCGATGCTGGCATCGTTGCCGTGATAATGCAGCAGCCCTTCCGAATGGCAGGCCAGCCGGGCGATGGTCACCGGGTCGCCGAGGTTGTTGCCATGCACGGCATGAATCGGCAGGCCGAGTTTCAGCGACGCCTTGAGCGTGTTGGTGCCGATCAGGTCGCCGCAGTGGATTACGGCTTCCGCGCCCTCGGCCTGGGCAATCTCGATAGCCGTCGCCAGGAGCGGGCCGTGATCGTGGCTGTCCGAAACGATGCAGATTTTCATATGATGATGGGCGGGTAATATTCCTCGCCATCGTTGGCCTTGCCAAAATCAACCGCGTTCATGCCCGAGCGCACGCTCTTGCGCTTGCGTTCATGGTCGGACTGCACCTGCAACAGGGTGATCACGCAATCGCCCAGGCTGCCGTAATCGTCCTTGCCGGTGCCGAATTGCTCGGCTTCGATGTAATAAAACTGGCAGCGAAAGCGACTGTGATGCTTGTCGCCAGTCTTGGAGATGACAAAATTCGCGCCGTCCGCAACCCATGTCAGACTGGGACAGGCCGTCGTCACGCTGTCGAGCGTGTCGAGCAGTAATTCGACCTCGGCGCTTTCCACCGGCACCGGCTGGCCATGGCGCTCCTGCAAGGTCTGGCTGACGAGGCGTCGCTCGCTGGCGGTGAAATCGGGTATTGAACTGGACATGGCGGGTTTCCTGAAGATATTGGGCGGGACAAAATTCCGCGTGATAAAAAGCGCCGGGGCGCAAGAATATCGTAAGATTCCGGCGACGCTGCCGCATTATAAGTTTTCACGATTGCCGCAGCAGTAAAAGAGGCATATGATTCCGAATCAGGAATTGTTAACCAAGCCTTCAACCACTCATTACTTACCGGAGGATTCACAATGAACTTTGATAAAGAGCTTGATGCCCGTGGCCTGAACTGCCCGCTGCCGATTCTGCGTGCCAAGAAAGCGCTCGGCGAACTGACCAGCGGCCAGGTGCTGCGCATCCTCGCCACCGACCCCGGCTCCGTGAAGGACTTCGCCGCCTTCGCCAAGCAAACCGGTAACGAGCTGCTCTCCAGCGCCGAGAACAACAAAGAGTTCGAGTTCTACATCAAGCGCAAATAAGCTCGCGAAAAGGCGCCGCCCAGCGGTGCCTTTTTTTGCGTCTGGCATATTAGTTATTCAGACTTTTCTAAAGTCCCCTTCTGTAACCCATTCTGTAACCCCCGTGCGATTCAGGAGAAAAGCATGACCGACATCACCAACATCGACGAGCTGATCAACCAGCGGCTCGACGCGCTGCTGCCGCAAAAACTCGAAGCCCTGCTGCAAGCGCGCGAAGAAGCGAAGACCCCCTCGCTGGCCATCATCGCCACCAAGGGCACGCTGGACTGGGGTTACCCCCCCTTCATTCTCGCCTCCACCGCCGCCGCGCTGGGCTGGGATGTCACCATCTTCTTCACCTTTTATGGCCTGCAACTGGTCAAGAAGGATATTTCCGATCTCAAGATCAGCCCGCTGGGCAACCCCGGCATGCCGATGAAAATGCCCTTCGGCCCCGACTGGTTCAGGGGCCTGAACTGGAACATCCCCAACATCATCCAGGCCGGCGTCCCCGGCTTCGAGAATCTCGCCACTGCCCTGATGCAGCAAACCATCAAGAACAACGGCGTCGCCGGCCTTGAAGAACTGCGCGAACTCTCGCAAGAAGTCGGCGTCAAGTTCTCCGTCTGCCAGATGACCGTCGAACTGTTCGGCTTCAGCCACGACGATTTCATCGGCGACCTTGACTACGTCGGCGCCGCCTCTTTCCTGCCGGTTGCCCAGGTGGCCGATGTGACGCTGTTCATTTGATTTGTCGTATCGCGGCAACGCGGCGGGTTTGAAAAGGCGGGGGATGGCAGCAGAATCGTTGTCACCCGCCGCAGTAAAGCCTAGAGTGTTGTCGTCTTGTTGTCGTTTGTCAGCATAATTCGCTAACCGTTTGAATCTAGCCCATTAAGGGGGAACCATGAAACTCAATAAAATCGCAGCACTGCTCGCCATTGTCGGCCTGTCCACCTCGGCTTTTGCCACCAACGGTTATTTCTCGCACGGCTACGGCATGAAGGCCAAGGGCATGGGTGGTGCCGCCACGGCCATGGCCGTGGACACCTTCGGTGGTGCCAACAACCCGGCCAGCATGGTATGGGTCGGCAACCGCATCGACTTTGGCGCCGATCTGTTCATGCCCAAGCGGTCGGTTTCGCGCCAGGGGAGCGCTGGCTTTGGCGGTATCTATAACGACAGCGTCGAGAGCGATAGCAACCTGTTTCTTGTTCCAGAATTCGGCTACAACAAGATGCTGAATTCGAGCATGTCAGTCGGCGTGACTGTCTATGGTAACGGCGGCATGAATAGCGATTACAACGATAGCAACGGTATTGCTGGCACTAACTTCAATCCGGCGCTATGCGGCGCTGCTGCTGCCAACATGCTGTTTGGCTGCGGCAAGCTGGGGGTGGACCTGATGCAACTCATTATTGCGCCCACATTTTCCTACAAGCTGAATGCCAACCATTCTATCGGCATCTCGCCGCTATTCGGCTACCAGCGCTTCAAGGTCGACGGCCTACAGGCGTTTACGGGGTTCTCTAGCAACCCAAATAATGTTACCAACAAGGGCTACGATGATTCTACCGGTTGGGGCGTGCGCATTGGCTGGCTCGGCAAACTGTCCGATACCGTTAGCGTGGGAGCCGCCTATTCGAGCCGGATGCACATGAGTGCCTTCGACAAGTACAAGGGGTTATTCGCCGAAGGCGGTGACTTTGATATTCCTGAGAACTACAGCATTGGAATTGCAGTGAAGGCGACGCCGACGCTGACGATTGCCGCTGATATCCAGCAGATTAACTACTCTCGCGTTAATTCGATTGCCAATGGCGTCTCGAACAGCTTGTTGGCGCCCCCCACAGATCCTCTGGGCTCGACCAATGGCTCCGGATTCAAGTGGCGCGACCAGACGGTGTTCAAGCTGGGTGTTGAACACGCCTATAGCGGCAACCTGACCATGCGTGCCGGCTACAACTACGGCAAGTCGCCGGCTCGTGGCGATACCTTGAATGACGTGACCTTTAATATTCTTGCCCCAGGCGTTGTCGAGCAGCACCTGACTCTGGGGGCGACTTGGACGCTCGCCAACAAGGCTGAGTTGACGGTCTCCTATATGCACGCTTTCAGCAATTCGGTGACCGGCCCGTCCGTGACTGGGTTGCCGGCTCTTCTTAATGCCGCACCCGGTACCGAAACCCTGAAGATGAAGCAGGACGCCATCGGCATCGCTGACGGTGGGAAGATGTAATACCGAAGCATTGTCTTATCCAAAACAAAAGGGCAGCGGGTGCTGCCCTTTTGCTTCCGCCTCAATATAAGGAATCAGGGGGATTTGATGAAAAGAATCATTGCCGGTGTAGCACTTGCAGCCCTTTCGTTTCTAGCCCACGCACTTCAGCCTTATGTCGCTGCCGACAAGGTGGCGGGGGGTGATCTGAAGGCCGCGATGGCGGCGACTGAAAAGAAGTTGACTGCGGGCGGTTTTACAGTGATTGGCCAGCACCTGCCGGCCGGTTTGCCGCAGTATGGCGTGATTGTGGTGACCGAGCCGGACTTTTCGGCGGCGCTGACGCAGCTCGGTGGCACCGCCGTGGTCGGCTTGCCGATTCGAGTCGGCGTCAAGGCTGACGGGGCGGTGTCTTACCTTAACCTCGAATACTGGCAGCGCGCCTATTTGCGTCAGGACTATGCCAAGGCTGAGTCTGCAGTGAGGGCGACCACGGCGAAGCTGCACAAGGCGCTGGGTGCGGGCAAGACTTTTGGCGGCGACGTCAAGACCGAAAATCTGCCGACTTACCGCTACATGGCGGGCATGGAGCGCTTTGCCGACAAAACCGATTTGAAGACGTATGCGAACTTCGACGAGGCGGTGAAAACGATCCGCGATAATCTCACCAAGGGCGTCGCCAAGACGGCCAAGGTGTATGAGATCGTGATCGCGGACAGGAAGCTCGCGGTGTTCGGCGTGGCGACCAACGATGCCGAAAATGGCGAAGGCTGGTGGGCGAAGAAAATTGGCCCCGACCATATTGCCGCCCTGCCGTGGGAGATCTTCGTGGTCGACAACAAGGCCCACGCCCTGTTCGGCCGCTATCGCACCGCGCTGGCCTGGCCGGAACTGGGCATGTTCCAGTTCATGGGCATCTCCAGCCACCCGGATACCACCGCCGAGATGCTGGCGAAGGTGGCCGGCGGCACCTATTCGGCGCCGGGTAATTAAGCTCGGAAAACGGGTATCCCGTCATTCCCGCGCTGGCGGGGATGACGGTTCCGCTTGTGCGGGTTTGTGCGGTGAGCATTTACGGTAAGGTGTTTCTGCATTACTATGCAAAGCGACAATCAAGCGAAGCGAGGACATCACCATGACCACTTTGACCGTTACCGCACGGGGGCAGGTGACGTTTAGAAAAGACGTGTTGCAGCACCTCGGCATCCGGCCGGGGGAAAAGATCGAGCTGGATTTGCTGCCCGATGGCCGGGGCGTACTCAAAGCAGCACGGCCTGCCGGAACGATCGCCGACTTCGTTGGTTTGCTCGCGGGCAAGACGTCTAAAGTTGCCACGATTGAAGAAATCAATGCGGCGAGCGCGGCGGCATGGGCTGGCCAGGAATGAAACTTGTTGTTGATACCAACGTCCTGGTTCGTGCCGTTGTGTGTGACGACCCGGCGCAAGCGCGTGTCGCCGCCCGCGCCTTGACCGATGCCGAATTGATCGCTGTCGCGCTGCCGTGTCTGTGCGAATTTGTGTGGGTGCTGCGCAAGGTCTACGCTTTCCAGTCCGCCGAGGTCGCCGCCGCGATCCGCGCGCTTCTGGCCGCCGCAAACGTGGAAGTGAACCGGCCCGCTGTGGAGGCGGGTTTGTCGGTGCTTGCGGCGGGCGGAGATTTTGCCGATGGCGTTATTGCCTACGAGGGGAACTGGCTCGGTGGGGAAACCTTCGTTTCCTTCGACAAAAAGGCCGTTGCGTTACTCGCGGCACAGGGCCAATCGGTGCGGCTTTTGTGAGTTGGCGTTACTCCATAGCCTGAAAAATGTCCGCGCCGTCATCTGGCAATTGAAATTGTCAAATCTGTTTAAAAAAATTCAGCACTCCGGATGGGCGCTGCTCTGTTTCGCAGCGGCGGTGGTGCTTTTCATTGCCGCGCCGGGTATCGATCTGGCGGCCAGCGCGCTCTTTTATCGGCCCGGGGAGGGATTTTTTCTCGCCGATGCGGCATGGGTGCGGTTGATCTACCACGGCTCGCCAAGGCTGGCGCAACTGTGGCTGGTTCTGGTGCTGCTAGCGGTGCTGGCGAGTCTGTGGCCGCGCTTCTCGGGATTGCGGCGGCCCGCGCTGTTTCTGCTGGCAGTGCTGGTTTTGACTTCGGGTGTGGCGATTTCGGTCCTCAAGGATAATTGGGGTCGGGCGCGGCCCAACCAGATCGTCGAGTTCGGCGGTGACAAGCGCTTTACCCCGGCATGGACGATCACCGATCAGTGCGATGACAACTGTTCCTTTGTCAGCGGACATGCCGGCGGGGCCTTTTCATTGCTGGCGCTGGCCTGGGTTTTCCCCAGGCGGCGGCGGTTCTGGCTGGTGGCGGGTGTTATCTGGGGCGCCCATGTGGGCCTGGTGCGCATGGCGCAGGGCGGCCATTTCCTTTCGGATGTCATTTTCGCCGGATTTGTGGTGTATTTCTGCGCCGCACTGCTGGCGCGCTGGGTGTTCTACCGCCCGCCGTCATAGCCACGGAAGCCCTGCACCCGATAGGCGGGCAGGGCGCCTGTCCCGTCGGCCCGGGGTACGGTCAGGGGCGGGAGTGTTTCCACTGCCGCGAATTCCTTCTGCAAGCGTTGCGGAGCGAATTCGCCGACCAGGATGGCGCAATCAAAATTACGCCGCGCGATGTCGGCGGTCAGTTCGAAATGGTTGCGGATGTTCCCGGCGGGGTTGTAGGCCAATGGCGTGACGGGTGTCGCCAGGCTACGGCGGGCGTAATAGGCGAGTTGCACCAGTGTGGCGCGCTCGGCGGCGATGATGGCGCGGCAATCGCTGCTGCGCAACAGCCCGGCCAGTTGCGCGCCTGCCTTGTCCCAGCCGCGCAGTGGATGAAATGGGTCGGTGCCCTTCTGCAATTCGATGCCAACGGCGGGGGCCAGCCGGTGCCAGTGATAAAGCGTTGCGGCGAGTAGCAGATTCAGGACGATGGCGGCGACCAGCCAGCGCCGGTAGCCGCGACGCAACAGCAGCGACACGGCGAACAGGGTGGCGGCGACATAGGCGGGGGCGGCCCAGTTGGCATGCGAACGGGCCAGCAGCGCGAGGACGACGAACAGCCCGATGACCGGCAGCGAAAACATGGCGAGCAGACGCTGCCGGGAATCGCCGAGCCAGGCCGGGCGATCGACGGCGGCCAGCAGCAGCGCGGGAAACAGCAGCGGCCCCATGATGCCGAACTGGGCCAGGACGAAACTGAGCAGCGAACCGGGGTTGAACAACTGGCGGTCAAGTTGCGAGATTTCGGCGGTGTGGCGCAGCGTGGCGAACTGGTGGTCGAGATTCCAGAGCAGGTTCGGGATCAGGAAAGCCAGCGCGAGCAGCGCGGCGATCCAGGGCTTCGGGCTGGCCAGCCGCGGCCGGTGGTCGATCCAGAGCACGGCCAGCGCGCAGACGAGAAACAGGCCCATGGTGTATTTGGCCAGCAGGCCGAGGCCGACGGCCGCGGCAAGGGCGAGCCAGTCGCGCCAGCGATCCGCGTCGAGGGTGCGCAGAAACAGCAGCAGCGCCAGCGACCACAGGAACAGCAGGATCGCATCGGTGGTCATTACCAAGGAATAAAAGCTGGTGAGAATCAGCGTGGCGAAGGCGATGCCGGCCCACAGGGCGCTTTCTTCATCGAACAGCCGGCGCGCAATCGCCGCCACCAGCAGGGCGCTGGCGGCAAACAGCAACAGGGCGGGCAGGCGAATACAGCTTTCGCTGTCGCCGCACAGCCCGACGGCGGCGGCAATGGTCCAGGCGATCAGCGGCGGCTTGGAGAAATAGCCCCAGGCCGGTGCCTGCGACCAGAGAAAATACTGGGCCTCGTCGATGGATAGATTCAGGCCGGCGTCCTGTGCGGCGAAAAAACGCCAGGCCAGCAGGGCCAGCAGCGCCAGGCCAAGATAAAGCCCCTCTCCCCTTGCTGGAGAGGGGTTGGGGAGAGGGGAGCCGGATCTATCCACGGTGTTTCAGGAGGAAAAGCGGCGCCCACAAGACGCCTTGCAGCGTGACGGCCAGGCCGTGCAACAGGGCGCCGGCCACTGCGACATCGGCCGGCAGGCCAGCCAGCACATAGTAGGTGGCCAGGGCGGCCTCGCGCGTGCCGTAGCCGCCGACCGAGACCGGCAAGGCGGTGGCGAGGAAAACCGGCGCGGCAATGGCGATGAGGTAGAGCATCGGGACGTCGGGCGTGACGGCATGCAAAGCTGCCCACAGGGCGGCGATGGTGGCGATCTGGACGATTGCCGAGCTGACGAAGGTGAGCTGCGCGAGACGGGCGGTTTCGGACAGCAGGCGTAGCAGGCGGGCCGGCAGCCGCTCTTGGGCGAGATTCAGCCGGGTGCCCAGCGCGTGCGCGGCAAAGGGCGCGCAAACCGCCAGCGCGATGCCGACAAGGTGGGCATGGAGCGTCGCCGGGGCCAGGCCGGGTTGCGGAACGACGGCGAGCGCAAGCCAGGCAACCCACGAGATGACAAACAGCGCCCAGAGGCCGGAGAGACGATCGAGGGCCACCGAAGCGGCCGACTTGAGCAGGGGATTGCCGAGCTTTTGCAAGATCACGGCGCGGTAGGCGTCGCCGCCCAGCGTCGCGCCGGGCAGCACGGTGTTGAGCGCCACGCCCCGGCCATAGGCGGGCAAGATGGCGGCGGCGCTGGCGACAAGGCCGAGATGGCGGGAAATGATCAGCCAGCGCCAGGCCGAGACGACGTTCGCGAGTATGCCGAGGACGACGGCCAAACCGAACCAGCGAAAGTCGGCGCTGGCGAGACGGCGCAGCAAGGCGGCGCCATCGACGGCCCAGGCGATCAGGCCGAGCAGGACGAGCGAAACGAGCAGCCGGACGGCCAGTCGGAGCGCGGGGCGTTTGCTCACTGCGCGGGTGGGCGGGGCCGGGGCGCCTGGCGAACGAGATACTGCGAGCGGCCGTGCGGCTCGTGGTAGATGCGCACGAGGATTTCGCCCAGGAGGCCCATGCCGACCAGTTGCACGCCCATCAGCAACAGCAGCCCCCCGCCCAACAGCAGCGGGCGGCCGCCGATGTCCGCACCCCCCAGCTTGAGCGCAATGAGGTAGGCGAGAATGGCTCCGCCGACCAACATCAGCGCGGCGCCGATGCCACCGAAGAACTGGATCGGCCGCTGCAGGTAGCGCAGCAGGAACTGCACGAGCAAGAGGTCGAGAATGACGCGCAGGGTGCGGTCGATGCCGTATTTGGAAGTGCCGTGCTGGCGCGCATGGTGCGTCACCACCACTTCCTTGACCTTGGCGCCGAACTGGTGGGCAAGCGCGGGCACGAAGCGGTGCAGCTCGCCATAGAGCCGCACGTTGGCGAGCGCCGCGCGGCGATAGACCTTGAGCGAGCAGCCGTAGTCGTGCAGCGGGACGCCGGTGACTTTCGAGATCAGGCCGTTGGCGATGCGCGAGGGCAGCTTGCGTTTGAGGGCCGCGTCCTGCCGGTCCTTACGCCAGCCGGAGAGGATGTCGATGTCCGGCTCGTTTTCGAGCATGGTCAGCAGACGCGGGATGTCGGCCGGGTCGTTTTGCAGATCACCGTCGAGGGTGACGATCACCTCGCCCGCGGCGGCATCGAAGCCGGCCTGCATCGCGGTGGATTGGCCGTAGTTGCGTGCCAGGTAGATCGGTTTGAGCCAAGGCCGCATGGCGGCGAGTTCGGCCAGGCGCACGCCGGTGCCGTCCTTTGACCCGTCGTCGACGAGAATGGCCTCGAAGTCGATGTCGGCGAGCGTAGTTTCGAGGCGGGCGACGAGTGCGTCGGCGTTCTCGATCTCGTTGTAAATGGGGATGACGATGGAAACGTGAGTGTGCATGGCCGCGAGGGCTGCGCCTTGGAGCGCTGGCCGGAAGGGGTAGGAAAGGCCGGACATTTTACGCAGGATAGCGCTTGTTAGCGCCAAGTAGTAATGTCCGGTTTCTCCCAAGTAGAAATGTCCGCTGGTGATAAAAATCACCCACTTTAAAACTGGCGGGGACATTT
>JAUXWU010000185.1 GCA_030680085.1 Rhodocyclaceae bacterium
TTTCTACGGAAATTGACCGCCATCAACACCTCGTGCTGGCGGTCGCCAAGCGCGAGGACATGGCGGCCTACCGCTTCGCCGCACTGCGTCACCGCGTCGACGGGTAACGGGCGGAACGTTTTTTGACGCCGTTCCGCCAGCACCGACTTGCACATGGATTTACACGCTGAACTTGACCGATTTAATGCTGACACCACCATGGAAAACTGGGGGTTGCCACGCAGGCCTTGGCCTGCTGGCGCTGGATAACGTGAAGTCGCCACAGCCCGAACAGTTCTCGTTTCACACTCTCGCCTCCTGCAGTGCGATGTCTTTTTCCGCGATGATCGGCGGGGCGCATACAGGTAGTCCTGCCTGGATCAGATAGTCGTTGACTTGCGGCCATAAAATCGGCCTGACGAATTCATTGATGAACGGCAGGTTGAGCGCCAGATAGACGGGCGTCCAGACTTCTTCATCCCCCTGACGGCGCCGCACGGAAAGTCTCGGGTTGAATTGGTCGGCAGGTGCTGCCAGGCGTCAGTGATCAC
Source organism: Rhodocyclaceae bacterium (assembly GCA_030680085.1). Taxonomy (GTDB): domain Bacteria; phylum Pseudomonadota; class Gammaproteobacteria; order Burkholderiales; family Rhodocyclaceae; genus Sulfuricystis. The sequence continues at coordinate 531 of JAUXWU010000185.1, forward strand.
CTTGGTTTCGAAGGCGGCATGAAGCAGGTATCCGGGGTGGGCGAAGCGTGATTTGAACAGCAGCCACAGCGTCTGAAACAGGAAGTATTCGCTCAGATGCCGGTCGATGCGGACGAACCTGTCCCCGACATTGATGTCGATGCTTGCCGGCGCCAGCGCTTCGTAGAGTGCGGCAAAGGGGCCGTGCGCAAACTTCTGGTCACGGAAGGCTTCGCGCATGGCCCAGTGCAGGGCGTTGAATCCGTAATGGTCAACGGTCTCGCGGTTTGCACCCCGTTCCAGCAGAACCTCCATCAGTGCCACGTTGCCCGCAGCGGCCGCCGCCATGAGCGGCGTCTGATTCATGGGCAGGCGATGCTCAAGCCCGTGTTGGTCGCATTGGCGCAGGATGTCCTTGAAGTTGCGGGCAAAGTAAGGCATGTAGGTCTTGCGTCCCAGCGTCATGCGTTGCTGTGCAAAATTCTTCGCCGTTTCGAATTTCGCCTCCCGCGCCAGGCTCGCGGCCAGCATCGGCTCATCATGGCAGGCGGCAATGTCATGGAGCTGCTGCCTGAGCTTGCCGCCGGGCGTCTGATCACGGAATACTTTGACGAGCAGCTCGCGGGTCTTCGCTGCGTCGAATACCGGCCAGGGGACGGGTACTTCTTTCAGAATATCGCGGCGGATCGCTTCGGCCTGCTCCTGCTTGCCCTGTAGTTCGAGTTTGCGCGCTTCCTTCTGCCATTCTTGCAACGTGGCTTGTTTGGCTTCGACCCTGACTTGGCCGACCGGTGTGAGATCCAGCAGATTGAAGAGAGGGTGTCCGGTATCGGATTCGATGAGGTAGAGGTTCTTCACTGCCCGGGTCAGCGCCACATAGAGCGCGTTGACGTAGAACTTGTAGATCTCCAGCGATTTGTCCTGCTTGTCCTTCGCACGGCGATAGTCGAGCGTGTCCGCGGCGAGTTCAGCCTTGTCGACACCGTTGGCGATGTCGGCAAATTCGGCGCGATGATCCGAAATGAAGCGGTAGAGCACGATGTTCTCGTACTCCAGCCCCTTGGCCTCGTGAATGGAGAACAACAGCGGCGTGGCGAAATGCCGTTTCGCCACGGCCTTGTCCTCGTCGCGCATCACCAGAACGGCAAACTGGGTGGACTGGCGGATTTTCTGATCGAGTTCCTTCTTGGCGGCCTCTTGATCCGCCAGGAGTACCACCTGTCCTGGCTCGCCGCCGATGGATTGCACCAGAAAGTTGCTCTCCCGGTCGATGGAACCGAACCGCCTTTGCTTGATCTTGAGCAGGGTGTTGGCGACGCGGGTCGCTTCCAGGCCATTTCTGAAGTTGGCCGTCAGAATCGAAAGCGATTGACGTTCAGCCAGTGCCGGATCGCGCCAGAAGAGGCTTTTCACCTGCGCCCAGGAAAAGAAGTTGGGATGAACAATCTGGTTCGAATCGCCGCAAAGCAGAAAATGCCCGGGTTTTTTCAGGGCCTTCAGGACCAGCGACAGTTGTATCGGGGTGATGTCCTGCACCTCGTCAATGACGATAAAGTCATAACGCGGGGCCACCAGTGCTTGCCATTCCTGGGCGATCAGGTTGAGGTCATATAACTTTGCCTCGGTGAGCCAGGCACGGTATTTCTCGAACAGATCGTAGAGCACATCGCGCTGCTCCACCGGAAAGATCGACTGACGTATCCCCAGATTGCGATAGCACTCCCGCGACAGGATGCCGGCGGCGGAAGCCCCCAGCACGCCGCGAATTTCCTCAAAGGACGTGTGGGCATCGATGCCTTTGAATGCCTGCTCATCGCCACCGGCAAATCCCCCCTAGCCCCCCCTTTTTCAAAGGGGGGAACGCCACGACCTGCCTCTAATGGACAATCTGGGTTTATGGCTTCTTGAGCGCGTAGCGTCCGGTTTTTTTGCCGCCCAGCTTCTCGACCAAGCCCGCTTCCAGCAACGGATTAAGAATATCCATCGCGCCTTGGCGCGAGATGCCAAGCGTGGCCCAGATTTCCGCCGGAGCCAGGCTGTGGTGGTCGCGCAGCAAATTGAGCAACTGCTCCTGTTTGGGTCGCAGCACCAGCTTCATCGGCGCGTTCACGCTAAGCGTCTGCACCCGCAGCCATGCCCGCTCCAGTGTCTGCCGCAGTCCTTCCGCGCAATACTCCAACCAGCCGGTTAAATCCTCGCCCGCCTTCTGCACCGCATCCAGTTCCTTGTAATAGCGCGGCCGGTCTTCCCAGTAGTATTCGTCAACGGAAAAAATGTGGTGCGTGTCGAAGCCGCGCCGATACAGTTCCCACAAGGCAAGCGCCCGGCCCGTTCGCCCGTTGCCGTCGGCAAAGGGATGGATGGTCTCGAAGCGGTGATGCAGGATGGCCGAGCTCAAGACCGGCGAAAGTTTCACCGACGCCTTGTTCCACCATTCGAGCAACTCGAACATCAGGCCGGATACCTCCAGCGGAGGCGGCGGCACAAAATGGCCCACCCGCACCGCAATCGTCCGGTAACGCCCCGCCTCGCCCTGATCCATCACCTCGCCGGCAAGGATGCGGTGCAGTTCAAGGATATGGCCATGGCCAATGCGCTTCAGCAAAGCGCGTTTTTCCACATAGCGCAGCCCGGCGAAATAATTGACCACCTCGCGTCTGGCGCGCTCGCCGGTGGTCGCCAGTTCGCGTCCTTCCTCCAGCGCCTGCACCTGCTCCAGCGTGAGCGGATTGCCCTCGATCGCGGTTGAAGCGTGGACATTGCGCGTGCGGGTGTCCTTTTGCAGCGCCGGAATCCACGTCAACTCAACCGCCGCCCCCAGAATCCGCTCCCGCAACGCGGCAATAGCTTCCACCTGCGAAAGCAGGCTGGGCGTAATGGTGAATTGGGGTTGATAGGCCATGCGATAAGTAAACTGTAAGTCAAGTCATGAGTCAAGCTGTTGCGGGTGTTTCATGGTTTCGCCTCCCTTGCGGCTGGGATTTGAACTATTCGGAATTTCCGAATAGTTGCCCCCGTCGCCAGTTCACCGTCGGCGTAAATACCTTTCAGGTGCTCGTTCACAGTCGGCACGGTGATCTGAAACAGCGCTGCGATGAGCGCCTGCGATAGCCAGATGTTTTCGTGCTCAAAGCGGCACTGGATGCGCGTGCGGCCATCCTCCGTCTGGTAGAGGATGAATTCTGATTGGGGAAAGGGATCGTCACTCACGCTACGGCTTCCCTCGAATCAGAGAATCTGGCAGGAGAAATCGGGGAGCTGGCAGCTAAATTCAGGGGGCTCGAATTAGAAATCCTGGCATGCAACCCAAAAATATCGTCCAGCGCCGGGATAGCCTCAGCCGCTTCTGCCATAGGGACGCCTCCCGTTACCGTTGAATTAAATCAAAGGCTCGAAGTTCACTTAACTGTCTCGGTTGCCGCCCCGGGTGTAACTTGCCAGCCACCTTCACATAAGTGCCTTCAGTCATGTGGGCTTGGTCTGCCTTGGCATATTGTTCGGCGTTGAGGCTGGTGCGTGACCTCACCTGCTCACCTTCCGGCAGCAATAGCGAGAGAATTACTTCGCCAGAGCGGCGACCATCTTCACCCATTTCGCCGTCAAGCCGCTCAACTGTTCCAATAAAAACATCTTCCACATGCCTCTCATCCGAACGAAGCTCTCTTCTCACCTCTTCGATCCGGGAGAAGTAATCATGCTGAACTCGAACGACTGAAACCGCAGGTTCATTGGCCGGGCGAGGAATAGACGCCGCCCAAGTAATTCCGATATCCACCGAGTTTTTCAGTGATTCATCTTCGAAACGAGTCAGCGCCTCGCAGAAGTTCGATGACAGCAGAGGCGCCTCGCTCTTCTTGAGTGACTCTATAAGTCCATCCAGTGAATCCGTTTCAATGGCCGAGACCAACTCTCGAAGCGAGCGCTGCAATGTCAGCGTTGCTCGCCGCACAAATGGAGCTTCAAATTCATCTGGAAGCAGTGGCGCCTGAACATCCATAGCCTGCACAGGACACGATACGTTCAGCACAAAGCTCCCTGGCTGGGTATGGCGAAAGCGCGCGGTTTCAAGGAACTGTTGCGCTTCGCTTCGACTGAGGCGCGGGTGGTGCGCTTTGGGTTTCAGTACTGTACAAGCCGAAGCCAGCAGCAGTTGCTGTACGCCAGCAACCATCTCAGCCGCGAATGAAAGCGGCAGGTAGCGTTCCTCAGGCCGGTGTGATGTGACTCGGAACGCAACCGCATCATCGCCGACCTCCATCAAACTCTTGAAGACAGCGTCCGGCGCTCGCTGTTCCATCGCCGCAATCTTCTCGACCATGAGCGAGATGGCTTCGGCATAGTCCGGCGCGGTCGTGTCCATGGGGAAGACGATCTGCCGGCCACCAAAGCGAGGATGGCTCATCACATAAAGCCGATCCTTGGCCGCTTCCTTAAGCAACATCCACCCTTGGGCCTTCGCATAGTCCCGCAGATCAGTCGGTGCAATGATGGGCTCGAAGTTCATAAAGCAGGATAGAGCGGAAAGTCCAGGCGGGAAAGGCGCGCGGCGAGGTCGGTGAGCGCCTGCGGGGTGAACATTTGTGCCCTTGGCAGGTAAACCGTTGCTCCGCTCCCGTTGGTTGTGGCTGGCGCCTCACGAAGACTTTGCCAGTAGGCGCACTTGCGCAAGGCAAGCTCATCCGCCGAATGGTTCAGCCATTCTTGTGCGTTCGGTGGCAAAAACAGCACCACGAGGATTCTGGCCGCATTCACGGTTGGCGTTCTCAAGTCGTTGTAGCGGTTCACTCCGCTCAGAAAGTAGGAGAGATACGCCCCGTCATCAGCCGGAATGGCTATGGTGGCCTTGAGTTGCACCTTGATGTCCACCTCGGTGAGATAACCACCGTTGCTGAACGGCCCCCACGCCGTCAACGTGGCATCAATGCCGTTGTTGTCTTCATGACGACTGCCCGCACTACACGCCATACCCGCCTTCGATGCCACGGCATGCAGGTAGGCGTAACTCAATTCCGATTCGATATTGGGTGGCGACAGTGCTTGCATGGTGGGCGGATTATAGGGGAGCTGGCTCGCACTGTGAAACGCTCAATTCCCCGCTCAGCAGTTTTGGCAATAGCGCGTTGCGCAGGGTGGCGAGGGTGCGGGATTGGTGGAGGTTGGCATGGACTTGCTGGAACAGGGGTGTCACTTGTTCATCGAAGGCGACTAGGACTTCCTTCTGTGCGAGAAGAACGTTGGTCGCTTCGAAGGTGCTTGTTGTGATGGTGTCAAAGATGGAGCCGTGACCGCCTTGCACCAGTCGTTCAATGAAGTAGCGAGCGTTGCAGTAAAGCGCGAACGGAGCACCAACCTTTGAGCGCAGCCCATAGCAGGTCTGGTTCATCGCCATCGAATGACCAAACATAGTGAGCCTCCCGGTTGTCGCGCCACGCGCGACAACGACTGTCGCGAATTCTGGGATGATCTTTGTGGAACTCTCCTCAACTCCCCGCTGCGTGATGGTTCGCTCCGTGGACACGAGAAAGGCTTCACCGCACTGCGAAACGTCTTTCGCGCTGGCCCAAGGGACGTCGCCATTCCAGTAAGCAGGAACATCGGTCTTGGGCGTACCGCCACTCAGTAAATCGGCTTGCCGGAGGATCGAGCCGGTTCCCCATCCTTCCGGAATATGACCGAGGGGAGAGTCCTGGAAAGTCGCGGGGAAAAGGGTTGCTGTGGCATCGCCGAGGCCGGTGGGTTTGCGACCGTCGAGTTTGGCCCGGACGGGGTCGAAATCGACGAACCAGCTCTGGAACAGCGCCCGCGCCATCGCTTCCAGCGTCGCGTTCATCCGCCGGTTCAACTCGATCTTGTCGTCCAGCGCCCCAAGCACCGCCGCGATGGCTTTTTGCTCGGCGAGGGGTGGGAGTGGAATTGGGGCGCGGCGAAAGTCCTTGAGAACAACACGCGGAATCGCACTGCCAGACACATAGCCAGCTTTCAGCATCGCCCGAGTATCAGCGCAATCGAGGTAGTAACGGAGATAGCCGGAGTGCAACCGCTTCGACGGTCGTAGGATCGCGACAGATGACAGCAGGACGATCTTATCGGGCTGGGTAAATTCGCAAACAGTGTCTAAGCAAGTCGCCCCGTCCTTTGCTATGAGCACGTCTCCGATTTGGGGCTGACACCCATTTCGCACCAAGTCGTCAAAATCTTCATGTGAAATCGTGCGCGAAGACTTCACGTCTATTCCCCATCGCGCCATGTCTTTGACGGAATCCATCGGCAGTCCGCCGTCGCAATCCTTGGGAGAAAGGTGCGCTCCATCCGTGATGGTTTCGCACACATCTTGAAGGGTAACGACTGGCCATTCACCCGCCATAACCCAGCCCCCTCAGGTTTGCTTTGATGGCCTGCTCCAGTTTCGCGGACTCGGCGAATTGCGCGTGCAGTTCGGCGACGAGACGCGGCATCTTTTCCTCGAAGGGGTCACCGTCGTCTTCGACTTCCTCGGCGCCGACATAGCGGCCGGGGGTGAGGACGTGGCCGTGGATGGCGATTTCTGCGGTGGTGGCGGATTTGCAGAAGCCGGGGATGTCGGCGTATGGTGCTGCCCCCTCTCCCCGGCCCTCTCCCGCGAGGGGAGAGGGGGAAAGGCGATCGCCGCGCCAGGCGTGGTAGGTGGCGGTGATTTTCTGTAGGTCGGCATCGGTCAGCTCGCGGTGGACGCGGTCGATGAGGGTGCCCATTTTCCGCGCGTCGATGAAGATGGTGTGTTTGCGGCGGTCACGGAAGCCGCGTTTGGCGTCGGCGCTTTTATTTTTGGCGATGAACCAGAGGCAGACGGGAATCTGTGTGCTGTAGAAGAGCTGGCCGGGCAGCGCGACCATGCAGTCCACCAGGTCGGCCTCGATCATGGCGCGGCGGATGTCGCCTTCGCCGGACTGGTTGGAACTCATGCTGCCGTTGGCGAGGACGAAGCCGGCCATGCCGTGCGGTGCCAGGTGGTGGATGAAGTGCTGCACCCAGGCGAAGTTGGCGTTGCCGGTCGGCGGCACGCCGTAGGCCCAGCGGCGGTCGTCCTTCAGCAGGTCGCCCCGCCAGTCCGAGTCGTTGAACGGCGGGTTGGCGAGGACGTAGTCGGCCTTGAGG
>JAUXWU010000189.1 GCA_030680085.1 Rhodocyclaceae bacterium
CGCACCGGCGCGCACCGCCGCATTCACCGCACCGGTCTCGCCGCGCACCAGCACCGTGACGTAACCGCCGCCGACGAACTGACGACCGATCAGGCGCACTTCAGCCGCCTTGGTCATCGCATCCGCCGCCTCGATCGCGGGAACCAGACCGCGCGTTTCGATCATGCCCAGGGCAACACCCATATGTTCAGCCATTTCACTACTCCTTTTGTCAAAACAAAATTAAGAAACGCATCGTTAAAAAACCACGACCATTCAAACCGCCGGGAGATCGCATCCCCAAGCCCAACCCCTTGCCGCAAAACTCGTTGCCGTCATACCTTTTCCGCCGCATTCGTACCATTCGGACCATTCGGCTCATTCGTCCAATTGTCGATGATTCCGCAGATCGTCAGATCGGTGAGTGTCGTCGCATCCGGCATCGCCAGCCGCGCCGCGCTGCCGCTGGTCGTGAATACCCATTTGCCGGGCGGCACGCCCACCGGATCGGTCGCCACCGCGAAAGCGCCCTCCTGATTCGTCAGCACGCGCAGTGAATTCGCCTGCAAGCCGGGCGCGCGGCGGGTGCATACCAGATCGTCGACGACGCGCATGATTTCCATCAGGCTTGACCTCCATCCCCATCACCCCAACGATCGATGATGCCGACAATGGTCAGATCGGACGGGAAGTCCTTGGCACCCGCCGCGTCGCGCGCGGCGGACGAGCCGACGCACAACACCCAGTCGCCCGGCACACAGCCGACGGGGTCCACCGCCACGCTGCGCGGGCCACCCGCCTTTTCCTGGACCACCAGCAACGGGCGATGGCCGAAGGCATCGATGCGGTTGGTGGAGACCAGGGTTTTCTCGACACGCATTATCTTCATATCAATGTCCATCCACCACAGTGTCAGCGGCGATAAATGCCGCGCGTTCCGTGCCCTGGCTGTCGGTGACCGCCATGACGCAGTGAATCATGCCGTGCGCCGTGAGGTCGGGGTAACGCGCCGCGATGGCGGCCTTGACGCGGCGGCAACGCGCCGCCGCGCGATCCCGCGTGCCCGGCACCCGCGAGTTGTAGCGGAAGTGCACCAGCACCGGCACCGCGAGCCCGCGTCGCAGGTTGAGCCCGGTAAAAATCTTGACGCCGACATCCATGTCAGGCGCGCCTTCCTCGATCGTGTCGAGGTGGGCAAAGTAATACATGTTGCGCAACTGCATCTCGCTGACGGCTTCGCCGGCGACGATGAAGTTTTCGTCGTGGCCGATCACCGCATAGCGCCCTGCGTGATGCTGGATCACATATTCGATCTGGGAAAGGTTGGCTTCCAGCAGATGCGCGATCAGCGTCTGCATGCCGGGTGCGCTGCCGCTGGCCGTGACTGCCGCGGCGATGCGCGCGCGCCCCGTTTCTGCATCGAGGCCGAGCGTTTCGCGGTAGAGCGAGGCGTTGTCGATGTAGCGCGCGGCGGAGATGCTGCCATGCGCATCGGGGGCATGAATGCGGATCGCATCGATATCGGTATCCACGCCGATCAGCAGCACGTCGGGCGCGGCGCCGGCGCCGAAGGTGTTTTCGATGGCCGCGCGCAGTTCCTCCAACCGCCCGAGCGCACAGGACACCGCCTTGACGTCGCTGCTGCCATGCGCGGCGCAACCCTGGTCGGTCGGACAGGAACTGCTGTAGTGATAGACGGCGATCTTCAGATAATTGGCCGACTCGCAGCCGGTCATGCCGCCAGAGAGGCGCTCCAGCTCGCGCTGCGTCCAGTCGGCCATGTCGGTTTCGACGTCGAGCACGGCGCCGGCGTAGGCCTTGACGCTCACCACGTCGCTGGGCGCCAGCCGCAGGACGAAGGGCAGCAGCCCCTGCAACCGGCCGTCGGCACACGGCGTGATATCGATGGTGTGATAGCCGCAGGCGCGGAAAAAGTCGGCGTCGAGCCGCATGCACTCGCGCCACGGCGCTTGGTCCGCATCGGCCCGGCTGACGCATTCGGCAAAGCTCTTGAAGATGGCGTCGGCATGGAGGGCGCTCATGTCGAGTCCGGTCACCCAGGCATGTTCCAGCAGCGCGGGCGGCAGTTCGTAACCGAGGCGCTCGCGGGCCAGTTCCTGGGCGCGCCAGACGAAATCCTCGGCGTGTTCCTGCGCGGAAATCTGCCGCAACACGGGAACGATGGCGGCGAAACGGGCGCGCACACGCGCCTCGTATTCGTCGAGGCGACGGTTCAATTCGGCATCGACCAGCGCATGCGCGCAGCGCTGGCCGGGACCGATCACGCAGGCGGGATTGGCGATGTCCGCCCCCGCGTCTGTCGTGCCGTATCCAGCCTGACGCATGGCGGCCAGTCGTTTGCGCGTATTGACCATGATGGCTGTCTTCGCCCCTTATCCCCGGGTATCAGGCGCGCGCGCCGCCGGAGCCGGTGACCATCGCGCCCTTGCTGGTGCTGCCGGAGGAGCCGGTAATGCGGCTTTCAGGCACGGGCGGACGTTCGACCTCGCGGAACTGCTGGGCGCCGACGCCCATCCCTGCACCGCGCGGCTGGCCGCGCATGGAGGGGTTGCGCGCCAGGGCCGAGGCGCCTTCGGTACCGGTCACGCGCCGCTGCTCCTGCCAGGCATCGCCGGTGACGCGCGTGCCCGACTGGCTGCCTTCGCCAGTCAGACGCTGGGCGGCGGCGAGTTCCGCCACGGTGGGAGCCGCAGGCGCTGTGGGAGCCGCAGGCGCTGTGGCGCGCTGGTGACGGAAGTCCGGCGTGCCGGTGATCAGCCCGCCGGCCTTGTCGGCCGGTCCGGTGATGCGCTGGCTGCCGTGGTTGCCACCGGTGATCGCGCTGCCACCGCGATCCTGCGCTTCGCGCGCCGGGGTGTGGATGCTGAAATCGATGGGTGGCTCCTGGCTGTCAATGCTGTCAGTGTCTTGCCAACTGCGCGCCCGCGACAGGAAGCGGCCGCTCGATGGTGGGCACTGCACGGCGGCGTTATCGCTGCCGACGTAGGGCGTGCCGCTCACTGGCAGAGAGGCGCCGCGCTCGTCGCCGGTCAGCGCCGAACCGCCAGCTCCAGGCCGGTCGCCAGTGACAGCGTAGGCGGGAATGACTGCCGTGGTCACGGTTGCTGCATTTGTGGTGAAGTTTGCGGCAGGCCGCCGGTCAAGGCCAAAGGGATGAGGTGCGGGATGAGATGAGGCGGGATGTGTCGCGGTGACGTGGTTGGCCTCGTGTGCCGCGTCACCTGCTGATTTTGGGAAGACGCTCCCGGCTTCGCGTTGCCCGGCCGACGGCATCGCCGAAACTGCGCGACGCGGGCTGGGGGTTGCGCACAGGGCGGCAAAGTCGCTGCTGTTGTAATACTGGCTGCCCGTGACCGAGCGGCAGGAACCGGGCTCGTCGCCGGTCACTTTTGACGAACGGCCCACGGCGCTACCGGAGACGGGCTGGCTGCCTTGCGACGACATCACGCTGACCTTGGGCGTCGCCGCCGGCAAGGTGGTTTTGCATTCGGTTTGAAACTGCTCGGCGGACAGATACTCGGTGCCGGAGACGCGCTGGCAGTTGCCGCGGTCGTCACCCGTGACCTTCGTGTCGCGGCCGACGGGGGTGCCCGTCACCGCCTTGCCCTTGGCTGTATGGGTGATGGCTACCTTGCCGGGAGCCTGGCCGGCATCGGCCGGCGCGGTATAGGCCGTGCCGGTCAGCTTGCGATCGGCCCCGATCTCGTCGCCGGTGACCTTGGAGGAGCGCCCGACTTGGGTGCCGGTAAGGGAGCCGCAGGCGCTGTGTGCCTTGTCCTTGTTGGCTGGCAATGCAGCGGCCGTGAGCGGCCCACGCGGCGACCGAGTTGTGCCCGGGCTGTCGCCCTGTCCCGTGCCGATGTGCTCGGTGCCGGTTACCTTCTTGCCGCGCTCGCCCGTTATGCCGGTGACGCGCTGAGCGTTTTGAATTTGTCCTGCGTCGGTTTTTGCCACCGCTTCCGTTTTGTTGGCCGTCGGCCGCACGCGGCCGCTGGCACGCGCGGGTACCGACGAATCAGCACCGACGCGACCCGCCAGCGATTGCACCAGGCGGCGCTGCATGGCGATCTGGCGCCCGGTGGCGCCCTGGCTGATGGCAGCTTGCCAGTTCTGGTCGGGCATCATGGTGGCGATGCGGGTGGCTTGCGCGACGCGCTTGAGGCCGGTCTTGCCCTCTTGGGCGAGTACCGCGCGGCGGGCTTGTGCCATGGCGCGCCCGGTGGCCTGGGCGACCGGCCTGGTTTGAAACGTGTCGGCCGCGGCGCGGGACACGGAGGCATTCTGTGCGGTTGCAGGTTGAGTCGCTGCAACCTCACATGAGGTGATCATGGTCGTTGGTGCAACATTCGTCGCAACAGCGGCTTGTCGTGAGGCATTGCGCTGGGACTGTTGTTGCGCACTCGCCGGCAAGGCGGCCTTGCCCAGACGGCTCAGGGCTTCGCGGCGCGCGCGGGCTGGCTTGACCGTGCTGGTCATGGTGGTGGCCATCTGGCTGTGGGATGTTTGGGCTGGCACCGCAGAGGCGACAGGTGTCCGCTGCATGGCCTGGCGCAACTGCGCCGCCGCGGTCGAACTCGCCGCCGTCCTGCCAGCGCCGACTTTTCCGAGCCTGGCCATGGCCTGGCGGCGCTGCATGGCGATCTCTCGTCCCGACAGGGTCGCGCCGGCAAAGGAGTCAGCGGCTTGGGCCATCGCCGCGGTTATCGCCGCAGTCATCGCTTTTGTCATCACATACCTCGATCAATTCTGGCCTGGACGCACTGCTGCGCACCCAAGCTTGGTTCACTGTGGGAAAAGCCGGGAGGGGTTGCCCCCTCCCGCCGGCATCAGCGATAGACGACGAACGCCATGCCCTGGCTTTGCGCGTAGTTGTCGTAAGCGACGAAACGCACCATGTGATCGGGAAACTCGCGATGGCAGGCTTCGACTTCAGCCAGCACGGCATCGACGGACTGCTCGCCGAACATCGGCAGTTTCCACATGTACCAAAAGTTGACAAGGGCGGTGACGCCCTTTTCAGCGTGCTCGACCGACGGGTTCCAGCCCTGGCTGATGGCGTAGGCGATCTGACGACGCACCTGATCCGGGGTCATCTGCGGCAGGTAGGAGAAGGTCTCGAACTTTTTTGCGGATTTGTAAGCTTGTACGGCCATTTCTGTCTTCCTCTCGAATGGTTACTTGTTCGCGATGTCCAGTTTGTCGACGGTGTCGAACTCGAACTTGATTTCCTTCCATGTTTCCATGGCGATCCTGAGTTCGGGCGAGTGCGAAGCGGCGGCGGTCAGGATGTCCTTGCCTTCCTTCTCGAGCTGACGACCTTCGTTCCTGGCCTGCAAGCAGGCTTCCAGTGCGACGCGGTTGGCGCAGGCACCGGCGGCGTTGCCCCAGGGGTGGCCAAGTGTGCCGCCACCAAATTGCAGCACCGAGTCGTCGCCGAAAATGCTGACCAGCGCAGGCATGTGCCAGACGTGGATGCCACCAGAGGCCACAGCGAAGGCACCAGGCATCGAACCCCAGTCCTGGTCGAAGAAGATGCCGCGGCTGCGGTCTTCCGGGACGAAAGATTCGCGCAGCAGGTCGATCCAGCCCAGGGTCGACTGACGGTCACCTTCGAGCTTGCCGACGACGGTGCCGGTGTGCAGGTGGTCGCCGCCCGACAGGCGGGCAATCTTGGTGAGGACGCGGAAGTGGATGCCGTGGTGCGGGTTGCGGTCGACCACGGCGTGCATGGCACGGTGGAGGTGCAGCAGCATGCCATTTTCACGACACCAATTGGCCAGGCCCGTGTTGGCGCAGAAGCCGCCGGTGATGTAGTCGTGCATGATGATCGGTGCGCCAATTTCTTTTGCGTACTCGGCACGTTGATACATCATTTCCGGGGTCGGCGCGGTGACGTTCAGGTAGTGGCCCTTGCGCTCGCCGGTTTCGGCCTCGGCCTTGAGGGTGGCTTCCTGCACGAAA
>JAUXWU010000190.1 GCA_030680085.1 Rhodocyclaceae bacterium
CGCGTTTCGCTGCACATCTTGGCCAGCGCCGAGAATTTCTCGTTGAACGCCGCGTCGGCATGGCTTTTCTCGTGTTCCTCGAAGGAATTCCAGAAGGTGACGATGGCGATATGGTCTTCCGCCGAGCCGGTGGCGCCGACCGAACCTTCGTCCGAGACGAAGCCGGCGAACTTGTAAACCTGGCCGGCGATGAAGCCACCCTTCTTGCCGCCGTAGGTATTCTTGACGACGTTGCACATCTCGCCCAGCGCCATATCGACCTCTTCGAGCGTGACGCCCGGCTTGAGCTTGATCTCGTTGAACAGCATCTTGCAACCAAAGGGAATACTGACGGGATGAAACATGGGGTGTCCTTTCTTTCTTATGGGAGTATTGAGTAACGTGATGGTGGGGATGGGTTGCGTTATTTCAATCTCGCCATGACATGTGTTCCTGGCTTCAACGTTCCGCCGGATTGCCCATTCCTGTAGCATCATCCGTTCCCAACCTGCCGTTTTCAGCCGCCCATGCCAGCTTCCCTCACCACCCCCCCCGCTCCGGTCACCGAGATCAAGAACACCACCTGCTACATGTGCGCCTGCCGTTGCGGCATCCGCGTGCATCTGCGCGACGGGCAGATCCGCTACATCGATGGCAACACGAACCATCCGCTCAACAAGGGCGTGATCTGCGCCAAGGGCAGTTCGGGCATCATGAAACAATACTCGCCGGCGCGCTTGACGCAACCGCTGCGGCGCAAGGCCGGTTCTGAGCGTGGCGCGGGGGAATTCGAGCCGATCAGTTGGGAAGAGACCTTCACCATTCTGACCGAGCGCCTGGCCAGGATCCGCGCCACCGACCCGAAAAAGTTCGCGTTATTCACCGGCCGCGACCAGATGCAGGCGCTCACCGGTCTGTTCGCCCGCCAGTTTGGCACGCCCAATTACGCGGCGCATGGCGGGCTCTGTTCGGTCAACATGGCGGCCGGCATGATCTACACCATTGGTGGATCCTTCTGGGAGTTCGGCGGGCCCGATCTGGATCGCTCGAAACTGTTCGTCATGATCGGCACCGCCGAGGACCATCACTCGAACCCGCTCAAGATCGCCATCGCCAAGTTCAAGCGCGACGGCGGCCGCTTCATTTCGATCAACCCGGTGCGCACCGGCTACTCGGCCATCGCCGACGAGTGGGTGCCCATCCGCCCCGGCACCGATGGCGCGTTGCTGCTGGCGATCATCCACGAGATCATCGCGCTCGGCCTTTACGACCGCGAATTCCTGGTCCGTTACTCCAACGCCGGCCAGTTGATCAATGTCGATGAGGCCAGCGACGAATTCGGCATGTTCCTGCGCGCCGAGGTGCCGGAGGAAGAGGCCTGCTACGACCCGCAGAACAAGCTGTGGTGGGACCGCGCCACCAACCAGCCGGTCGTCACGCACACCCAGGGAACCGACCCCTTTCTGCGCGGCGCGTTCACGCTGAAGGACGGCACCCCCGTCAAGCCGGCCTTCCAGTTGCTGCAGGAGCGCGTCAAGGATTACACCCCCGAGTGGGCCGCTGGCGTGACCGGCATTCCCGCCGACACCATCCGCCGCCTGGCGCGCGAAATGGGCGTCACCGCCCGCGATCAGAAGATCGAACTTCCCATCTCCTGGACCGATTCCTGGGGCGTCGAGCACGACACGGTGACCGGTAACCCCGTGTCCTTCCACGCCATGCGCGGCCTGGCGGCGCACTCCAACGGCTTCCAGACCATCCGTGCGCTGGCCATCCTGATGTCGCTGCTCGGCACCATCGACCGCCCGGGCGGTTTCCGCCACAAGGTGCCGTTTCCGCGGCCGATTCCGCCTTGCGCCCGCACGCCGAACACGCCGCTGGCCATCAAGCCCAATCACCCGCTCGATGGCCTGGCGCTGGGCTGGCCCGCCGACCCGGACGATCTGTTCGTCGATGAAGAGGGCAAACCGGTGCGCATCGACAAGGGCTTCTCCTGGGAGTACCCGTTGTCGGTGCACGGCCTGATGCAAAACGTCATCACCAACGCCTGGCGCGGCGATCCGTACAGCATCGACACCCTGCTGATCTTCATGTCCAACATGGCATGGAACTCGACCATGAACGCCGTCGAGGTGCGCAAGATGTTGAATGACAAGGGTGAGGATGGCGAGTACAAGATTCCCTTCCTCGTCGTCTGCGATGCGTTCCAGTCCGAGATGACGGCCTTCGCCGACCTGATTCTGCCGGATACCACCTATCTCGAACGGCACGACGTCATGTCGATGCTCGATCGGCCGATTTCGGAATTCGACGGCCCGATGGATGCCGTGCGCATCCCCGTGGTGCCGCCCCTGGGCGAGTGCAAACCGTTCCAGGAAGTGCTGATCGAACTTGGCGCGCGCCTCAAGCTGCCGGTATTCGTGAACAAGGACGGCACGCGCAAATACCGCGACTACCCCGACTTCATCGTCAACTATGAAACCGAGCCGGGCTCTGGCATTGGTTTCCTGTCCGGCTGGCGCGGACGCGGCGGCGAGAAATTCATGCGCGGCGAGCCCAATCCCAACCAGTGGGAGATGTACGCCAAGAACGACTGCGTTTTCCATTACGAGCTGCCCAAGAGCTACCAGTACATGCGCAACTGGAACAAGGGCTACCTGGAATGGTCGCAGCGCAACCGCATTACCCGTTACGCCGAGCCGATCCTCATCCACATCTATTCCGAGGTGCTGCAGAAGTTCCGCGCCGCCGCCCAGGGCAAGGGTCTCACGCGCAAGCCGCCCGAGCACCTGAAGGCGCGTGTCGCCACCTATTTCGACCCGCTGCCCTTCTACTACGACACCCTGGAAGCGCAAGCCACCGACAAGCACAAATACCCACTGTGCGCCGTGACGCAGCGGCCGATGGCGATGTACCACTCGTGGGATTCGCAAAACGCCTGGCTGCGCCAGATTCATGCCCACAACTATCTTTACGTCAACACGCAGACCGCGCGGATCGCCGGCATCGATGATGGCGACTGGATCTGGGTCGAATCGCAGTGGGGCAAGGTCCGCTGCATGGCCAAGCATTCCGAAGCCGTCGAGCCGGGCACGGTGTGGACCTGGAACGCCATTGGCAAGGCGGCCGGTGCCTGGAACCTGACGCCCGATGCCAACGAGTCGCAGCAGGGTTTCCTGCTCAACCATTTGATCTCGGAAGAGTTGCCGGGTGCTGGCGGAAGAGTATCCAACTCCGACCCGATCACCGGTCAGGCCGCGTGGTACGACGTGCGGGTGCGCATCTATAAAGCTGATGCGGGCGGGACGACGCCCGCAAAAGTCGGCGCTGGCGAGACGGCGCGGACATGGCCGCAGTTCGCGCCCTTGAAGCCTTATCCGGGCCAGTCCGAACGCAAATCGGTGTGGAACTACTTCGCGGGGAAAAACAAATGACCCAACTTGCGTTGGTCATCGACCTCAACGTCTGCGTCGGCTGCCAGGCCTGCGTCACCAGTTGCAAGGAATGGAACACCTCGGGTGCAGCCGGTCCGCTGGTCGACCAGAACCCCTACGGCAAGGACCCGACCGGCACCTTCTTCAACCGAGTGCAGACTTTCGAGGTCGGCGAGTTCCCCAATACAGAGACCGTGCATTTCCCGAAGTCATGCCTGCATTGCGAAGATCCGCCCTGCGTTCCGGTGTGTCCGACGGGCGCTTCCTACAAGCGCAAGGAGGACGGCATCGTGCTTGTCGATTACGACAAGTGCATCGGCTGCAAGTACTGCTCGTGGGCCTGTCCCTACGGCATGCGCGAATTCGACGAGGCGCAGAAGGTCATGAAGAAATGCACCCTCTGCGTGGATCGGCTTTACGATCCGCAAATGACGGCGGAGGAGCGCCGGCCGGCCTGTGTGCGCGCCTGCCCGACCAGTGCGCGCCTCTATGGCGATATCCACGACCCCGAGTCCGAAGTCAGCCATGCCATTCGCGAAGCCGGCGGCTACCAGTTGATGCCGGAGTGGGGCGCCAGCCCGGCCAACCACTACCTGCCGCGGCGCAAGACCAAGCTGCGCCTGCGCGCAGACGAAATCGAGCGCGCCGACAATCCCCTCAAGGTCGATGGCCTCCTGCCCAAGCCCGGCAAGTCCGAGCCCTCGCTCGACGACGTCACCTCCTGGTAAATTCAGTCATGCACCCCGCCTTTTCCGTCATTTTTCTAACCACGCTCATCGGCGTCGGCCAGGGTCTCTTTCTGGCGCTGTTCACCGCCCAGTCCTACGCCCTGTTCGATCTGCTACCGCGGCAGGACAGCCACGCCTTCTATGCGCATGGCAGCGGCATCGCGCTGCTGTTCCTGATCGGCGGCCTGATCGCGTCGTTCTTTCACCTCGGCCGGCCGGAGCGGGCATGGCGCTCGGCGACCCAGTGGCGCACCTCCTGGCTGTCGCGCGAGGTGATCGTGCTGCCGGCCTTCATGGGCATGGTGTTCCTCTACGGCCTGGTGCATTTATTTGACATCAAGCCGGTGCTGGCGACGCTGCCCGGCGGCATCGCCATCGACCTCACGGTGGTGATCGGCACCCTCGCCTGGCTGCTGGCATTTATGCTGTATGGCTGCACCGCCATGATCTACGCTTGCCTGCGCTTTCTGCGGGAGTGGCATTCCTCGCTGACGGTAATCAACTACATCCTGCTCGGCGGCGCTTCGGGCTTCACGCTCGCCACGCTCTTCGCCGCCATTGCCGCCCCCGAGCTGGTGCGCTTCTTCGCCGGCTGGGCCGTGATCATCACCCTGCTCGGCCTGGTCAGCCGGGTTGCCTCGCTGATCCGCAACGCCCGCTTGAAGCCGAAATCGACGCTGCAAAGCGCCATCGGCATCAAGCATCCGAAGATCGTGCAGACCACTCAGGGCTTCATGGGCGGTTCGTTCAATACCCGCGAATTCTTCCACGGCAAGAGCGCCGCTTTCCTGCGTTCGATCAAGTGGATTTTCCTGCTGCTGGCCTTCGTTGTTCCGGTACTGCTGCTCGCCACCGGGCTATCCGGTAGCGCGCCGGTCGAACTCCTGATTCTCGCCTTCGTGGTGCAGTACCTGGGTCTGCTGGCCGAGCGCTGGTTCTTTTTCGCCCAGGCTAACCATCCGCAAAACCTTTATTACCAGGCCATCGGTTAGGATTGCAGCCCGAAAGCGAGGTTCCCATGCTGATCCCCATCATTCTCTCCGGCGGCGCCGGCACACGGCTTTGGCCGGTGTCGCGGGCCGGTCACCCCAAGCCTTTCATCAAACTGCCGGACGGGCAGAGTCTGCTGCAAAAAACCCTGCTGCGCGCGGCGGCCGTGGGCGATGGGCCGGTGCTGACGGTGACCAACCGCGACCATTATTTCCTGACCCGCGACGAATACGCCGGTATCGACTGCGATTCGCCAGCGCAGCTTACGTCGCTACAGCTTGACTACCTGCTCGAACCGGCGGGACGCAACACCGCGCCGGCGATTGCAGCGGCGGCGCTGGCCCTGCGCGAGCAATATGGCGACGAGACCGTGATGCTGGTGCTGTCGGCCGACCACCTGATCGCCGACACGGCGGCTTTCGCCGCCGCGGTCGACTGCGCCCGCAGCCTGGCCGAGCAGGGCTGGCTGGTCACCTTCGGCATCCCGCCGACCACGCCCGAAACCGGCTTCGGCTACATCGAGGCGGGGCCGGCCCTGGACGCTGCCCCCCCGGCGCGGGCGGTGGCCCGTTTCATCGAGAAGCCGCCCATCGAGCAGGCGCGGGAGTACGCGGCCTCCGGCCACCATTTCTGGAATTCCGGCATGTTCTGTTTCCGGGTCGGCGACATTCTCAATGCCATGAGCGTGTATGCGCCCGAGGTGATTAATGCAGTGAGCGATTGCTGGGCCGCCACCGACAGCGCGCAACTGCCGGTCACGCTCGATGCCGCCACCTTTGCGCGCGTCGCCGACATCTCCATTGATTACGCCGTCATGGAACGGGCCGGGCGCGTCGCCGTGGTTCCGGCGGCCTTCGACTGGAGCGACATCGGATCCTGGTCGGCGCTGGCCGACACCGTGACGGCCGATGACGATGGCAACCGCATCCTCGGCGAGGCCCTGCTGGTCGATGCCAACAACTGCTACATCAACGCCCCCGACCGCATCGTCGCCGCCATCGGCATCCGCGACCTCCTGATCATCGACACCCCCGACGCCCTGCTGGTGGCGCACCGCGACCAGGCCCAGGAAGTCAGGCAAATCGTCGGCCAGCTCAAGCGCCAGGGCCACGCAACGGTGAAGCTGCATCGCACCGTGTTTCGTCCCTGGGGCAGCTACACCATCCTTGAAGAGGGGCCGCGCTTCAAGATCAAGCGCATCGTCGTCAAACCCGGCGCTTCGCTTTCGCTACAGATGCACCATCATCGCAGCGAGCACTGGGTGGTCGTTTCCGGCACGGCCCAGGTCACCAACGGCGAACGCGTGATTCTGGTGAAGACCGACGAATCGTCCTACATTCCCGCCGGCACGCCGCATCGCCTCTCCAATCCCGGCGTCATCGACTGCGTGATGATCGAGGTGCAGTCGGGCGACTACCTCGGCGAAGACGACATCGTGCGCCTGGAAGACATCTACGGCCGTGGCTGAACATTACCTTGTCACCGGCGGCCTCGGCTACATCGGCAGCAATGAACTCTCATGGAATGCCGAGCAGTTGTGGCGTACCTACATGATGCTGACCGACCTTGAGGCGGTGTTCCGCAGCCTGAAGGGCGAACTGGGTTTGCGTCCGATCTTCCATTCGAAGGAGGAACGCTCCGACGGTCATCTGTTTATCTCCGTGCTGGCCTATCAGTTCGTCCAGGCGATCCGCCAGCGCTTGCGGGCGCACGGCATTCACGAAT
>JAUXWU010000198.1 GCA_030680085.1 Rhodocyclaceae bacterium
GACGCTTGATTTTGCGTAAAGTAGCCATTGCAAAATCATGCCAGTTTCCGCAGCACTGTCAATCCGCGAAAACCAGCTTACAGCAAGGCATTCCAGCGGTTTTATGATGAAAATCACCCACACTCTTTCACGAAGACCCAATAAAACTTTAATCTCGCCGTCATCGTCGTGTCGCACGGCACCCGCAACATGCGCGATCATGCGCGTCGCCCTTGTCACCGAGACCTACCCGCCCGAAATCAACGGCGTCGCCATGACGCTGGGGCGGCTCGCCGACGGCCTGCGCCAGCGCGGCCACGCCCTGCACCTGGTGCGTCCGCGCCAGCAGCGGGGGGAACAGCCGGCGGCGGCGGCCAACCTGCGCGAGCTGCTGGTGGGCAGCCTGCCGCTGCCGCGCTATCCCGGTCTGCGTTTCGGCCTGCCGGCGCACGGCGCGCTGCTCAAGTCCTGGCGCGAACAGCGGCCGGACATCGTCCATGTCGCCACCGAGGGGCCGCTGGGCTGGTCGGCGCTAGCCGCGGCGCGGCGGCTCGATCTGCCGGTCAGTTCGAGCTTTCATACCAATTTCGACGCCTACAGCGCCCACTACGGCATCGGCTGGCTGCGCGGCCCGATCGAGCGCTACCTGCGCCGCTTCCACAATCGCAGCCAGGTCACGCTGGTGCCGACGCAGGAGATCGCGCGCCGTCTCGCCAGCGCCGACTTTCGGAACTTGCGGGTGATGGCGCGCGGCGTCGACACCAAGCTTTTCAATCCGCGGCGCCGCTCCGCGGCGTTGCGCCAGCAATGGGGCGCGGACGAGAACACACTGGTCGTCGCCACGGTCGGTCGCCTGGCGGCGGAAAAGAATCTGGACCTCGCCGTCTTTGCCTTCGACGCACTGCGCCGGACGTACCCGAATTCCCGGCTGCTATTCGTTGGCGACGGCCCGCAAAAGTCGGCGCTGGCGGCACGGCATCCCGAGCACATCTTCGCCGGCATGCGCCACGGCGAGGATCTCGCCGCGCACTACGCCTCGGCCGACATCTTCCTGCTCCCCAGTCTCACCGAGACCTACGGCAACGTCACGCTCGAGGCCATGGCCAGCGGACTCGGCGTCGTCGCCTACGCCAGCGCCGCCGCCCTTGATCTGATCGATGACGGCAAGAACGGCCTGCTGGCGCTCCCCGGCGACGAGCAGCGGTTCATCCGTGCGGCCATTTCGCTCGCCGTCGACCCTGGCCTGCTCGCCCGCCTGCGCCTGCGCGCCCCGGCGCGCGTGTCGCGGCTCGGCTGGGACGCGATCCACGACGCCTTCGCCGGCGTGCTCGAAGACCTCGTGCTGATACATGCACGGCGGCAAGGGGCCAAGGACCTGTTTGCCATTGCCCCGGACTAGCCGCCGCCGATAACGATGACACGGAAAGTTCGCGCCATCTTCCTCTCTGACATCCACCTCGGCACGCGCGGCTGCCAGGCCGAACGCCTGCTCGATTTTCTCCGCGACCACGAGGCCGAATACCTGTTCCTGGTCGGCGACATCGTCGATTTCTGGGTCATGAACCGCGGCATCCAGTGGTCCGCGGCACAGAACACCGTGGTGCAGAAGTTGTTGCGCCGCGCCCGTCACGGCGAGAAGATATTTCTCATCCCGGGCAACCACGACGAGGCGCTGCGCGAATACCTCGACATGAACTTCGGCGGCATCCAGGTGGTGGGCGAATACATCCACACCGCCGCCGACGGTCGGCGTTACCTGCTGATCCACGGCGACGAATTCGACCAGGTGACGCGCCACCACCGCTGGGTCGCGCTGCTCGGCGACATCGCCTACAACGGGCTGGTGCGGATCAATGCCTGGTTGTCGTGGCTGCGCCGCCGCTTCAATCGCCCCGGCTACTGGTCGCTCGCCGGCTATGCCAAACGCAAGGTCAAGTCCGCCGTCAGTTTCGTCTTCAACTTCGAGGACGCGGTGATCCACGCCGCGCGCGAACGCGGTGTCGACGGCGTGATCTGCGGCCACATCCACAGCGCCACCATCCGCGCGGCGGACGGCATCACCTACCTCAACTGCGGCGACTGGGTCGACAGTTGCACCGCGATCGTCGAGCATCTCGACGGCCGCATGGAGCTGATCCACCACCAGGCGCCGCCGCCGCGGCGCCTGCCGCAAGCGGTGATCGCACCATCGAGAGAGCCGCCGTCCCGATCGCCGCGCCCGCGGCCGCGCGAGGTGGAGTCGGCCATCGCGGCGACGGCCGACAGTGCGGTCAGATAGGCGAAGCGACGGCCCGCGGAATCTTCGATGGCGTGGCCGAGGGCGATCTTGATTGGAATGGATTCACCTGGTTACCGCCAGCAGGGCCAGCCCGAGGCATATCACCAGGATGCCCGCCAGCCGCATGCGCCAGTGGGCGCGCTCGCGGAACAGGGCGATGGACAGGATGCCGGCAATGACAATGCCCGCGTTGGTAAAAGTCACCACCACGGCGGCGGGCAGATCGCGCATGGCATGGATCACCAGGGCGTACGCCAGGCCGATGCTGCCCCCCGCAATCAACAGGTAAGGCAGCCGGGGCGCGCGTTGCGGTAGCCACGCACCGTGCTCCAAGCGCATTTGCAGGGTCAACGCGACGAACGAAGCCGTGTAACCGACGGTCACGAAGCCGACCAGGCTGCCGAAAGTGGGTAGGTAAGCCGTCGCCGCCTTGTCGCTCAGGGAATAGGCACTGGTCGCCAGCGCCGCGACCAGCGCCAGCGGCAGGGCCGCGAAGCCGTCCTTGCGCCACGCCGTGCCGGCCAGCAGCAGGAGCCCCGCAACGCTGATCAGCATCGCGCCCCAGGCGGACAAACCCAGGGATTCGCCGAAGAACAGCACGCTCCACAAGCCGATCAGCAGCGGCGAACTGCGCACGAGGGGGTAAACCAGCGCCACCGGCGCGTGCGCATAGGCACGATTGAGCGCAAGAAAGTAGAGCGTGTTGCCGCTGGCCGACACCAGCAGAAAAACCAGCAGTTCCCGGCTCCAGAGCGCCTCGCTCGCCAGCGCGTAAAGTCCCCACAGGCCGAGCGTCGCGCAATGGAACGCCAACGCCCACCACAGCAACTGGGTTTGGGCGCCCTGGTATCGAACCAGCAGGTTCCACGTCACATGCATCGCCACCGACCCGCCGATAGCCAGATACGCTTGTTCGAGCACTGTGCTTACCGCGCCGGCATGCCGGAGGAAAGGTCGATGACGTCGCCGTCCTTGGCAACGAATACCTGCGCCGGCAACGAGCGCCCGTTATCTTTCAGCCAGGCGTCCAGTTCATGGCCGATATGGGTCAGCCAGGCGCGCTCCGGCTGGATAGCCGCGATGACCGTCAGGGCCAGGGTGAGATCGTTGTGGTTTTTCGGGGCGACGCTCTGGGGCGATTGGGGCGGATGGGAACAGTCGATCACCAATGCCGAAGGCTGCCAGTCGCGCAGGAACGCCTCGGTCCTGGGCGGCAAGCCGGCCGTGTCGGTGAGATAGGCGATCCTGCCGCCCTGGTGTTCAAGACAGTAGCCCAGCGTGACTTTCGAGTGGATCAGGGGCACCGGCGTGATGGTTACCGCTCCCTCGTGCAAAGGCTCGAATTTCCGCATCGGCCTGAAATCCAGCAGCCCCGGGTTTTTGTACAGATCGGCGCAGCCCTCCGGGTCCGGCGGGCAATAAGTTGGAATCCGCTTCCCCAATCCCCAGCGCAAATGGAACAGCCCCTGCACATGGTCGGGGTGAAAGTGGGTCAGCAGTATTGTCGGAAAATCGCCTGATGAAAA
The DNA here is from genome assembly GCA_030680085.1 of Rhodocyclaceae bacterium. Taxonomy (GTDB): domain Bacteria; phylum Pseudomonadota; class Gammaproteobacteria; order Burkholderiales; family Rhodocyclaceae; genus Sulfuricystis. Next base: position 3,784 of record JAUXWU010000198.1, read on the forward strand.
GCGCTCCGCAAGATTCATCAAACCGGCATCGACAAGCAGCCGCGTAGCGCCGGCCTCCACCAGCGCGGATGCCGGGCGCCGGCGCAAGCCGGGATTGAAGCGCGCATCCGTGCATACCGCGCATGCACAGCCATAAAGCGGCGGCGCGCTGGTGGAACCGGTGCCGAGAAAAGTCAGGCGCACGATGTCGCCCTGAGCTTGCCGCCGATCAAGGCAGCCAATTGTTCTCCAGCCTCTTCGAGGGGACCATCGTTGCGAATCACCCGCACGTTGTTGCCGCCCGGGCGGAATTGCGCCGCCCGCGCCACACGGGCGGCGATTTGCTCGTCGCTCTCCCTCCCCCGTGCCTTAAGCCGAACTTCCAATACCTCGGGAGACGCCTCCACCCAAACCGCTTCGAGTTCCGAATAACGGCAGCGCGCCTGTTCCAGATACGCCCGCGAGCCGTTCACCACTACCCGGCAGCCTTTCGCCAACCAGAAGTTGATCTCGCAACCTATGCCGTAACGGTGGCCGTGGCTATCCCAGTGCATGGCGAAGAGGCCGGCGGCCAGGCGGGCATCGAATTCACCATGGGTCAGGGCGACGTGATTCTCCCCCTGGAGTTCCACCGGACGGGTGATGTAGCGGTGGGCGAACACCACGCCGTGATCACCCGCAAGGCGCTCGCGCCCGTAGCGCATCAGGCTGTCCTTGCCGCTGCCGGAAGGGCCGATGACGTAGAACAGCCTGCCTTCAGCCATGATCGAAATGCGCCGAATAGACGAGCTTGCCCGCAGAGAAAACGGCGCTCGCCTGAGTCAGGCCGTTGATGTGGGCGACGGCCACCAAATCGGCGCGTTTTCCCACGGCAATCTCGCCGCGATCCGTGAGACCCGCCGCCCTGGCCGGATTCGCGCTGACCAGCCGCACCGCGTCGGCCAGCGTGATGCCCGCCAGTTCCGGCAGGCGGAACACCGCCACGATCAGAGCGGCCGGGTGATAGTCGGCGCACAGGCAATCGGCCACGCCCGCCTTTACCGCATCCAGCGCCCGCATCGCGCCGGACTGGCTCTTGCCGCGCAGGATGTTGGGCGCGCCGAAAACGGTGCTCATGTTGCGGTCGCGCGCCGCGCGGGCCGATTCCAGATTGATGGGAAATTCCGAGATGCCGACCCCCAGGGCATGGAGGGTTTCTACTTTCTCCGGCGTATCGTCATCGTGGCTGGCGATGGGGATGCCTTTGGCCTTCGCAGCCTCGATCAGCAAGCGGATACGCGTCATGGCACCTGCGGCCTGAGCCAGCTTGTTTTGAACCAGCGTGTCCAGTTCGGCTTCCGACTTCTTGTAGGTGCGGGACAGGTAGTCGCGGAAGGCAGCAATGTCCCTGAACTGTCCCTGGCCGGGAGAATGATCCATCACCGAAAGCAGGTGCATTTCGTCAGCGGCCATCAGTTCGAGCAGGATTGCGGGGGCGCTCGGGTCGGTCACCTCGTAGCGGCAGTGCACCCGGTTATCGACCAGGCCATGCGGATTCCAGGCGTGGACCGCTCGCGCTACCGAAGCGGCGAAGACGTTGTTGCGCATGCCGAGTTCTTCGTTGGCGAAAGAGAGTGCGTGAAATACCGTCGTGACGCCAGCAGCCGCATTGCGCTTGTCGGCTTGGGCGCAGGCGAAATCGAGCGGGAAATGCACGTTTGGGCGCGGCTCGACTTCCTTTTCCAGGGCATCGCAATGCAGGTCGACCATGCCGGGGATCAGCGTCTTGCCACGCAGGTCGATGCTTTGCGCACCGTTGCCTGACCCGGGATTGATGGCGGCGATGACGCCGTCCTCGATTAGCACGGCACCGTCTTCTAGCACGTTGTTCGGGAGCACCACGCGGGCGCCCGTGAGATAGAGCCGGTTCATGGTGCCTCCCGAAGGGCCGCCCCGAGGGAGGCAACGCCCCCTGTGGGGGCAGCGAGCAAAGCGAGCGTGGGGGCCATTATTTCTTCCTTGAGGAGTGTTTCCACGGCGGGCGGCGACGTAAGTTCGACAACCTGGTCGGCCAGCCGGCGGGTGGTTTCGGGGTGGTGGAAAATGGCGAGCATGGCCGTGCCCTCGGCCTTCAAGCCCTCGATGAGACCGATCACGCATTCGGCGGTCGCAGGATCGAGGCTGGCCGTCGGCTCGTCGAGCAACAGGAGACGCGGCTTGGCGATGAAGCCCCTGGCGAGGTTCACCCGCTGACGTTCGCCGCCGGAGAAGGTGGCCGGCGAGACGCTCCACAAACGCTCCGGCAGTTGCATGGCGGAGAGCAGATCGGCTGCGCGCTGTCTCGCCTCCTCGCGTGAAACGCCAAGGCCCAACAGGGGTTGCGCAACGACATCGAGCGTCGCCTGGCGCGGCAGGCAATGCAGGAACTGAGTGACGAAGCCGATTTCGCGGCGCCGCAGTTCCAATATCTGGTGCTCGCTGGCCAGAACCATATCCAGTTCGTGCCCCAGCGCATCGTGATAGAGAATGCGGCCGGCGCTCGGCAGGTAGGTGCGGTAGATGCCCTTCAGCACCGATGACTTGCCGGCGCCGGTGGGACCGATCAATGCCGTGAGTTCGCCGCTGCGTACCGTGAAGCTGACGTTGAGCGAGGACGGGATCAGCTTGTTCTGCTCGTGCAGCTGGAAATGCTTGCCGTAGCCCTCGACCTGGAGAATGGGGATCATAAAATTTTCCCTCACAGGGCGGATGCCACCAGCCGCTGGGTGTAAGCGTGCTGGGGGTCTTCGAGAATTTGATCGGTCAGCCCCGTCTCGATGACGCGGCCGTATTTCATGACGATGGCACGACCCGTCAGCAGCCGGATCACGCCGAGGTCGTGGGTAACGACGACCATGGCGGTCTTCAGCTCCTGCTGGATTTCGAGGATCAGGTCGAGGATGCGCGCCTGCACCGAGAGATCGAGCCCGGTGCTCACCTCGTCGAGGAACAGCAGGGGCGGCCGGGTAGCGAGCGCCTTGGCGATTTGCACGCGTTGCTGCATGCCGCCGGAGAAGTGCTTCGGCAGATCGTCGACGCGGGAGAGCAGCACTTCCGTGCGCGCCAGCAGCGCCTTGGCCCGTGCGCGGATGGCGCCGTAGTCCATCACATCGCTCATCAGCAGGCGCTCGGCGATGTTGCCGCCAGCGCTGATGTTGAAATTCAGGCCCAGATGCGGGTTCTGGTAGACCATGCCGAAGCGATGGTTGCGCAGCCAGCGCTGCCGGGCGGCGTTCAGGGCGAACAATTCGTGCTGCTTGTCGCTGTCGTAGAAAATCGCTTCGCCGCTCGATGGCGCCTGGTCAAAATAGATGGCCTTCACCACGGTCGATTTGCCGCTGCCCGATTCGCCCATGACGCCGAGAATCTCGCCCTCGAACAGGTCGAAGGAAACGTCATGAATGGCCACCACGCTGCCGCAGTGAGGACAAAGGTTGGTGTCCGCTTCCGGGCCGGTGGATTCCACACATTGCGGGCAGCCCGGGCCGTAGGTTTTGCTCAAGCCGCGGACTTCGAGAATCTTGTTCATGCACTGGCCTCCACGCCGTCGCACCAGTCGCTGTCCGAGCACTGATACGTCTTGCTGCCCGAATCGGCCACGAACTCGTCGAGGAAGGAATCGACACTGCCGCAGCGGGCGCAGGCGCGGCGCTGCCCGGCGCCGTCGCGGAAATCCTCGACACGGAAGGGCACGTCGCTGAACGCCAGCGGCTCCGCTCGGGTATGCGGCGGCACGGCGTAAATCTTCTTCTCGCGCCCGGCGCCGAACAGGATCAGGGCTGCCGAATCGTCGAGCTTGGGCACGTCCCAGCGCGGTATCGGCGAGGGGTCGATGACGTAGTGGCCGTTGATGCGCGTCGGATAGCGATGCGAGATGGTGATCTCGTCGAACTTGACGATGTCCTCGTAGAGCTTCACCAGCAGGCGCGAGTAATCGGCCTCGCCGTGCATCGTCTTGCGCTTGTCCTCGGACGGCTCGACCACCACCAGCGGGTCGGGGTATGGCACTTGCAGCACGATGATCTGCTGCGCGGTCAGCGGTAGCTCCGGGATGCGGTGGCGCGACTGGATGAGGGTGCACCCAGTCGTTTTCGTGGTCGTGGAAACGCCGGGACAGGTCATCTCGATGAACTGGCGCAGGTTGACGGCGTTGACCGAGTCGTCCGAACCCTGATCGATGACTTTCATGACTTCATCGGGGCCGATCAGGGCCAGGGTCAGTTGCAGGCCGCCGGTGCCAAAGCCGCGCCCCATGGGCATTTCGCGCGAGGCGTAGGGCACCTGGTAGCCCGGGATGGCGATCGCCTTGAGGACGGCCCGGCGTACTTCCTTCTTGGCATATTCGTCGAGGAAGCCGAAGTTGTAGGCGTTGCCGCCTTGGGTCAAAGGTGTCGCGTTCATGCGATCTCCCGATTCTTGCTCTGCGTGGTGCGCAGGCGGTCCAGGTCGGACTGGAAGGTGACGTAGTGCGGCATCTTGTAGTGCGACGCGAAGCCCATGGAATCGACGCCATCGACATGCAGCAGCACGAACTCCGGGTCTTCGGAAGGATTCGCCGCGCCGTCCTTCATGCCCTTCTGCAGCGCGCGATCGAGAATCGCCATGGAGATGGCCTTGACCTCGTTGTGGCCGAAGCAGGCGCCGTAGCCGACGGTGAACATGGGCTTGCCGCCGCTATCGTTGGCTTTGTCGGCTTCGTACATCGCCACGACCTCGCACTCGGTCATCAGCACCTCGCCGGCTTCGGTGAGTTCGCCGGTGACCGGATGCGGCAGCAGCACCGGCAGGTAGCCGACCCGCAGTTCGGCCACCGTGGGGTGCACATCGCCGTAACCGCGCATGTTGGAGTAGGCGATGGCCAGCAGCGAGCCGGTTTCCGCCCGCGCCATGGTGGCCAGCGCCGCCGAGCGCGGCACCGGGAAGACGAGCGGCTCGCGGGTGATGTCGAAGGCTGTCTGGCTACGCGCGGCACTGACCGGCGGCAGCAGTCCTTCCGCGCGCAGGGCATCGAGCACCTTGGGAAAGCTGTCGGGCAGCCGCGCCTCGGGACAGTTTTCGAGCCAGTCACGCGCCACGGCCCGAAAGGCTTCCGGCGATTCGTCCAGCAACTCCAGGCGCAGCAGGCGCAGGGCGTAATCGGGGGTGGGGCCGAGCATCTGGCCGCCGGGAATTTCCTTGAAGGCGGACGAGATGCGGCGAATCAGGCGCATCCGTGAGGTATCGAGCGGCGGCGTCGCCGACAGGCGCGGTCGCGTCGAGCGCCAGGCGCGCAGCGCGAAAGCGGCTTCCAGCGTGTCGCCGAGACTTTGCTTGATGGCGAGCGCAGCGAATTGCGGGTGATAGACCCCGCCCTCGGAAATGACGCGATCCACCAGATGGCGCAGTTGATGCAGAATGGCATTTATTTCGAGGGGCTCGGCGGCAGTGCCGACCAGTCCTTCTTCGGTGCGCAGGTATTCGGTGACGGCGGCGGCGGCGGCGATGGCGCGGCCGCCGCCCTTGATGGCAACGTAACTCATGTCAGACAGCTCCTGCCGTAATCGCCACGCGCGTCGTGCGTGGCAACGCGACGATGCGTTTCGCATCGAACAGAAGAAGGTCGACGCCGAGCGGAAAACCGGAAACCCAATCCATCCGCCGTGCCAGCCAGTCGGGATGCAGACCATCCAGGCGCAATTCACGCCGACCGCTAACTCCCGGGCCGTCGAGATCCATCGACAAGGCGCCGTTGCCTACCGCGGCGACCTCGATCAGCAAGGTCGCGCCGAATTCCGGGCTTTCCAGACTACCCATGGCCGGCTGGAAATCAGGCACCCGGTGCCCGACGGCGGCGATGTAACGGGCACTCTCCGGCGTGCCCCGCCGGGCTTGGAGCAGGGGCCAATCCGCTGCGGCGATTTGTTCGTGGGGATCGGTCAGCGTGGCTTCCCCGTCCATCAGGGTCGCGAGCACGGCGCGTTGCGCAGTGGCGCCGTCGATCCAGCGCGTCAAATCACGCACCTCGCCCGGACGCGAAAACGCCTCGACCAGTTCGCGAAATACACGCTGCTGGACATCGGCCCGCCAGATGCTTTCAGTCTGCATCGTCATCCTCCCCGGCATTGCCCAGCAAGGCGAAGTCGACGCGGGTGGCGGCGAGCACGGCGCGACGGCGGTGATCATCCTCGCTGCGCTGAAGAGCCCCAGATTGCACGTGCTCGGACACGCGTTCCCAGCCGGGGAATTCGGCGGCCAGGATGGCGTCGAGGATGGCCAGCGAGCGAGCGAGTTCGGCATCGTCCGCCATCACTTGGGCGCCCCCCGCCGCGCGCCGTCCGTCGGACAAGGAGAGTTCGATGCTGCACGATGACAGCGGAAATTCACCCAGAAAATAGGGTTCATGAAAGGCCCCATCGGTCAGTGTCAGCAGACCCAGGCCCGCCTGGGGCAGGCTCTTGAACTTCACGTCGCAGTCGGCTGTCAACTGATCGGCCAGTGTGTTGAGCTCGGTGGCTGGATGGGCGGTCAGCGCCCGAATCCAGTCTTTGCGTTCGAGATTCATCAAAACCGCCCTCACATCAAGCGGGCGCGCAGGCGCGCCGAGAACTGGTCGAGCAGAAACACAGCGAGGAAAATCGCCAGCAGGATGGTCGCGACGTGGCCGTACTGGAACATGTCGAAGCGCCCCTTGAGTTCCTGGCCGATGCCCCCCGCGCCGACCAGGCCGATCACCGTGGCCATGCGCACGTTGCGGTCGAGGATGTACAGGGTGTAGGCGATGTATTGCGGCGCGACCTGCGGCATCACGCCATACCAGAGGGTCTTGAGCTTGCCCGCGCCGATGGCCTCGAGCGCCTCCTGCGGCTTTTTGTCGGCGTTCTCGATGTCCTCGGCGTAGAACTTGCCCAGGAAGCCGGCGGCGTGCAGTCCCAATGCCAGCACGCCGGCAATCGGGCCGAAGCCGTAGGCCAGCACCAGAAACAGCGCGACGATCAGTTCCGGCGCCGAGCGCAGCAGGCTGATGACGCCGCGCGTGAAGGTGTAGGTATAGCGATTGGGGCTGTAATTGCGCGCCGCGTAGTAGGCCAGCGGTATCGACAGCAGCACCGAGATCACGGTGCCCCAGAGCGCGATTTCCAGCGTCTCGACCATCTTGACCGCCACCGTCCACAGATAGCCGACGGGCTTGACCAGAACCTCGATCGTCTCGGTTTCCTGCTCCAGTTGCAGCGTCTGCGGATTGAGACGCTGCTCGGTGCGTTGCTGCACTTCGATATGGGAAAAGAGCGGCAGTTTGTTTCTATCGAGTTCGGGCAGGCGGGCCACTTCTTCCTGGTCGCCGATCACCGGTGGCCACATGGATTGACCGACGCGCGAGAGACCGCGCACCACCTGGGAGTCGTCGCTGATGCCGATGAGATTGCCGACGGCCTGCGCGCTCATCATCGCCATGCGATCCATTTCGACGCGATGGCCCGTCACCAGAATAATGGCAAGCACCAGCAGCAACCAGGCGAGATGGCGCGCCGAATAGGGTGGATCGAGCCGCCAGTCGAGACGGGTTCCAGGCGCGGGGAGCGGAATTGGTTTGCTGTCCATGGTTGGCCTCAAGCGATGGCGACTTCGAGCGCCGGCATGCCGGGCTGCTTGTCTGCTTTTGGCGCGTCTTCCCAGCGCACGCCGTGATACAGGGCTTCAACGCGTGCGTCGGTGAATTCGGCCGGTATGCCGTCGAACACCACGCGGCCATCACGCATGCCGACGAGGCGGTCGGCGAACTCGCGGGCCAGGTCAACTTGATGCAGACTGCACAGCACGGTGGCGTTGCGCTCCTTCGCCGCGTCGCGGATCAGGGCGAGAATGTCGCGGGATATTTTCGGATCGAGACTGGCGACCGGCTCGTCGGCCAACACCACCTCGGGGTCGTTCATGAAGGCGCGCGCCACGCCGACCCGCTGTTGCTGCCCGCCCGACAGATCGCCGGCGCGGCGCTGGAGGTGCTCGGGCGACAGGCCGACGTGACCGAGCAGGCGACAGGCCTTGGCGCGGTGCTCGGGCTTGAACCAGCCCAGCAGCGCGCGCACGGTGGAGACCACGGGCAACAGCCCCGCCAGCACATTGCCGGCCACGCTCATGCGATTGGTGAGATTGAAATGCTGATGGATCATCGCCACCCGTTTGCGCAGTGCGCGCTCCGTGGCGGGGGTCAGCACGGTGCCATCGATGGCAACGCTGCCCTGGGTCGGCTGCGTCAGCCCGTTGACGGCGCGCAGCAGGGTGGATTTGCCCGCGCCCGAGGGGCCCAGAATGACGCAGAACTGACCCTTCGGCACGTCAAGCGAAATATTGGAGAGCGCCCGGGTGCCATCGGGCCAGGTCTTGGAAATGGATTCAAAGCGGATCATGGTGATTTCTCCTGTGACAGGGTTGTGCGGGGATGCCCCCGCACAACCGGACTGAATGCCGCGCCTAGCGTGCGCTCGCCTTTTTCATGATGTCGGTCTTGACCTGATCGGTGACCAGTTCGAAGAGCTTGCCGGCATCGGCCATGTCCTTTTCGCTGACATTGGCGGTGTAACCATCGACCTTGCCGCCGCCGTAGCCACGAATCTGCTCCTTGGTGATGCCGGGCAACTTGTCGACGTTGTTGAACGAGTCGCGCAGCCTGGCTTTCACGCCAGCGGCCACCTTGGGGTGGACGGCCAGCGGCGGGTAAGGAATGGGCGCACTCTTGACCACCACCTTGACCTTGGCCGGGTCGATGGCCTTGGCGTTGACGGCCTTTTCAAACGAATCGAAGGAAGCACCGCCCGCGTCGACCAGGCCTTCGCCCAGGGCATTGAGCACGTTGGCGTGACTGCCGGCCATGTTGATGGCGCCGGCATCGCGCGCCGGGTTCACGCCGGCCGCGAGCATCATCGCCACCGGCACGTTGAAGCTGGAGGTGGAATTGACGTCGCCCAGCGCGATGCGCTTGCCCTTGAGATCGGCGATGCCGTTGATGCCGCTATCGGCGCGGGCGAAGATGCCCGAGTAGTAAACCGACTCGCCATTGCGCACGGCCAGCGCCAGCAGTTCCGCGCAGCCGCGGCCCCTGGCCTGCAGGTAGCTTGCCGGGCCATACCAGGCGATGTCGGCCGCGCCGTTGCACATAGCCTCCACCACCGCGCCGTAGCTTTGGCCTACCTTGATGTCGAAGTGGATGCCGGTAGCCTGGGTGATGGCGTTGAAGATAGGTTGGAAGTCTTTCTTGGTGCCGTCCTCGGTGCCGCCGTCGGCGGGCACCAGCACCACGCGCAGCGGCTTGGCCGCGCTGCCGTCATGCTGGGTTTGTGCGAATGCGCTCAAGGGCGTCAATACGGCGGCGGCGGCCAGGGTCAAGGCCAACAATTTGCGGCGGGTGAATGGTTTCAGATACATTGCGGTTGCTCCCGTAAGGTTGATCGTTTGGACGTTCAAGGATTGATGCGCAGTTGGATCCGGTCGGCGCGAAACCGGGTCAGGGCGTATTCGAGCGGGGTACCATCCCGCTCGAATACATTGACGCTTTTGACCCGCAGCACGGGCTGGTTCTGGGCCATGCCCAGCAGCGAGGCATCGTCTCCTTGCGGGAGCGCCCCACTGACCAGGCTTTCGATCCGCCGCAGTTTCAATCCGTAGCGGCTGCCGAGATGTTCGTGCAGCGATCCCCCGTGGTATTCATCCAGCAGTTCGGGGAAGACCTTCCGCGGCAGGAAATGGGAAATTACGCAGATGGGCCGATCGTCGGCCAGACGCAGGGATTCGATCCAGATGACGTGGTCGTTCTCGGTCAGGCGCAGCCGCGTCGCAACGCCCCCGCGTGCCGGGATCGTCAATTTGCGCAGGATGCGGTTGCTGGCGGTCTTGCCGAGCGATTCGAAGGTTTCGGTGAAGCGCGTGCCGCTGTTCAACACGTAGTCGGCGGGGGCGTCGAGCACGAAAGTGCCTTTGCCGTGGCGGCGCTCCAGCAGGCCGGCGGCAATCAGGTCCTCGACGGCGCGACGAATGGTGTGGCGATTGACGCCGAAGCGCTGCGCTAGTTCATTTTCCGAGGGCAGACACTCTCCCGGCGTCAGGAACGAAGCGATTTCTTCCTTGAGCAGCTTCGCGATCTGGCTGTAGATCGCTTCCCCACCATTCCGTTGTAACGCGACCAAACTCATCTAGACATCTCCACATTAAGTTGAGGGGACTCTAGCCACTCAAGATGACAGGGGCGTGACGGAATTGTGACGCGCGGGTGTTTGCGTGAGGCTTGCAGAACACGAAACTGTGGCGGCGGTGGCCGCCGCGGCCTCGGCGCGCCGCTGATCTGCCGCACGCCTGTCGCGGCGCAGGCGGCGCAAGGCCAGCCACTCCAGCACCAGCCAGCACAGCAACAGGCCTCCCGGCACCAGGGGGTCGACGGTCAGCTTGTCGAGCAGCTGCTGCATGGCGGCGAGCTACGCCGGGAAAAGTCGGCGCTGCCGGGACGCCGATCGGCGGAGCGGTGAGGGCCGACGGTTCATGGCGGACAGTGTCTGGCGGCAGGATGACGCGACAATGACACTTTCGTGAAAGATGCCCCGCGGCGCAATCCGGGCTCAAGAGCGAAGGGAATGCCGTGACACTGGATGCAATGCTGCCAGGCGGCCTGCCAGAACTGCCCCGCAGCCAGAATTAACATCACCGTAAATTTTCTGTAAAGCCTTTGTAATCATCTCTTCCGACAATGCCGACACACCTCAAACCGACAAGGAGAAGAGCATGCTGCACACCCAGGAATGGCGCACCCACGACATCTATCATCATCAACACTATTCGGTCGGCCTGGCGCTCAATGCGCACGAGGTCAAGGAGGCCCAGCGCCTGCGCTACCGCGTCTTTGTCGAGGAGCTCGGCGCCCGGATTGATGTGCGTGTCGCCGGCGTCGATGCCGATATCTACGATCCGTATTGCGAGCATCTGATCGTCCGCGACACATCGAACGCCGGAGCCGGCAGGGTCGTCGGCACCTACCGCATTTTGACGCCCGAGGCCGCCAGCCGGGTCGGCAACTACTACAGCGAAACCGAATTCGATCTCACCCGCCTGCGCTATCTGCGGGAGAGCATGGTCGAGGTCGGCCGGTCCTGCATTCATCCCGACTACCGCAATGGCACGGTGATCGCCCTGCTATGGAGCAAGCTGGCCGAGTTCATGGCGCGCCACGGCTACCGCCATCTGATCGGCTGCGCCTCGATCAGCATGCGCGACGGCGGCCACAACGCCGCCAATCTGTTCGTGCAATTGCAGGACACGCACATCGCTCCGCTCGAGTACCGCGTCTTCCCGCGCCAGCCCCTGCCCTTTGAACGCCTGGTCACCGGCCAAACCGCCGCAATCCCGCCGCTGCTCAAGGGCTACCTGCGCGCCGGCGCCTGGGTCTGCGGCGAGCCGGCCTGGGATGCCGACTTCAATACCGCCGACCTGCCGCTGCTGCTGCCGATGTCGCGCATCACCCCGCGCTACGCACGGCACTTCGTGCGCGGCTGAGAACGCCTACCGGGGCGGCTCACCCTCGGTGAGCGCCAGGCGCATGCGCCTGATGCCGAACAAAGCGAGCAGCGCGATCAGCGGAATCGACACGGCGGTGGCCATCTCGGGCGACCAACCGGGGACCAGATGCTGCCCTCCCTTGACGAGATAGTGCACAAGTTGCGACCCGTAGTAGGTAATGGCGACGACCGACAGGCCTTCGACCGTTGCCTGCAAACGCAATTGCAGCCTGGCGCGATTGTTCATCTGGGCCAGCAGCTCATGGTTTTGTCTTTCAATCTCGATATCGACGCGGGTGCGCAGCAACTGACTGTTGCGCGCCACGCGGCCTGACAGGTCGTCCTGCCGCCGCGCCATGGCAGCGCAGGTATCCATCGCCGGCAGCAGACGCCGCTGCATGAATTCGTCGAGCGTCGGAAAGCCGGGGATGCGCAGCTCGCGCAAATCCTCGATACGTTGCATGACCAGACGGTGATAAGCGCGGGCGGCGCCAAAACGGAAGGTAGTGCGCGCCACCGAATGTTCGACCTCCGCGGCCAGCTTCGCCAGACTGGCCAACACCGCGCGCTCGTCCTCCGGTGAACGCGCCTGGCCGATGTGATCCATCAGTTCGGCCAACTCCTTTTCAGCACCGCCCAACCAGCGGCCAACTTCCTTGGCAACCGGCAAACCGAGCAAGGCCATCATGCGATAGGTCTCGATTTCCAGCAGGCGCTGAACCGCCCGTCCCGCCTGGCGTTCAGTCATCGAGGCATCAAGCACGAGAAAATGCGAAAAACCGTTGTCGAACATGAAGTCCGTAAATACCCACGCCGCGCCCGCGCCCACCTGAACGGCCACCATCTGATGTCCGCTCGACGGGAAACCGGCAATCACCGCTTCCGGCGACAGCTCCGCGGTCGAGCGCAGCTCGACATGCGTCGCGACCATCAACTGCCCGGGAATCGCCGCCAGGAATGAAGGCAAAACGGCCTCCAGCGCCGTTGAATCCGGGTTGAACGGCTCACCGACCACCAGCGGCCGGGAAAATGTGTAGCTCGAAAACTCGGTATGCAACTCCCAACGCAGGCGAAAACCGCCGGCGTCGAGCGTCAGGTGCGTATCCGAGCTTTCGATCGACTGACAGACGCTGGACTGGCACAGGCGCGAGAGATTGTCGCGTTCAGCCTGCGCGGTCAAACCTTCGTGCTTGAAGGCAAGATGCGAAACGATCAGCGGACAGGCCAGCGGCGTCGGTAAATGGGCGTGAAACTCGCTGTTCAAACGCTCGCGGAGCGGATGCTCTTCGAGACCGGCCAATTTCAAGCGGGTGTGCAATCGGGCGTGCATTTTCTGGCCATTTTTTTGATGATGCATTGAAAAGGAAAGCGGACGAAATCTAGCAATTCGGTGTGACATCTCCGTGACATGCCGACATAGCGACGCTCGCCGCTGAAGAACGCTACCGATATTTATGCAACTTTTGAGGTAAAGTGCTGATCTCATCTTCCGACCCGGCGGGCGGCTTGCGGCTCGCCGGTTATTCTTGAACCTACCTTGAACCCCACCACTTAGGAGCTACACATGAAAAGCAAACTGTCCGCAATCCTCTGCTCGGCCGTTCTGGCAGTTTCCACCCTGGCCTTCGCCGGCAACGCCGCCGCTCAGGGCGAAGCCCGTCTGCTCGGCCCGGCGAGCGCCATCACCATTGCCCCCGATGGCAAGTCGGCCACGGCAGTCGTCACCGACAGCAAGACCAAGGAAGCCGTCACCATCCTCATCACCGACGACCTGACCATCGACAAATTCAAGACCAAGATAATCGTCAATGGCGACGAGATCCGCGCCCGCTACATGAAGGACGGCAAGAACACCAGCAAGTCCTTCAAGAAAGCTGCGGGCTGCTGATTTAGCCAATCAGCGCATCATACAGGCCGGAGCCCGCAAGCTCCGGCCGGGAAAGAGAGCCCAGCGGCCATGCCGTTTCGGCTCTCTTTTTTTGGCCAAAAGTCGGCGCTGGCGGGACGGCGTCAAGCCGGACTGCCACCCGCATGGGGACGGCGTTTCACGTCTACCCGGCGGCGACACGCACTGACGCGGCGATCGCCTCCGCCTGTGCAAGTACCAGCGCCGCATCGCTGCCTTCAACCATCACCCGTAACAGCGGCTCGGTTCCCGAAGGACGCAACAACACGCGCCCGGCCCCGGCGAGGCTGCGTTCGGCCTGATCCTTGGCGGCGCTGATGCCGGCGTCCGCGCACCAGTCGAAGTCCACCCCCAGTCGCACATTGATCAGTTTTTGCGGGAACATGCTCAGGTCGGCGCAGGCTTCGGCCAGCGTCTCGTTGCGTTCACGCAGCGCCGCCAGCACTTGCAGGGCAGCGACGATGCCGTCGCCGGTGGTGTGGCGATCCAGACAGATGACGTGGCCGGAATTTTCGCCGCCGAGCGTCCAGCCTTTTTCCTGCATCAACTCAAGCACATAGCGGTCGCCTACCTTGGCGCGGGCGAAGCCGATACCCAGCCGGCCAAGCGCCTGCTCGAAGCCGAGGTTGCTCATCAGCGTGCCGACCAAACCGCTCAGTCCCCGGCCCGCCTGTTGATGGCGGGCGATGACATAGAGCAGTTCGTCGCCGTCAAACAGACGTCCCGTGGCATCGACCACCAGCAGGCGGTCGGCGTCGCCGTCGAGCGCGATGCCAAGATCGGCGCGATGTTCCAGCACCTGATCCTGCAAATGCGCTGGCGCCGTGGCGCCGACGCCGGCATTGATGTTGAGGCCGTCCGGCGCCGCCCCGACTGCCACAACCTCGGCGCCCAGTTCGTGAAACACCTTCGGCGCGACGTGATAAGCCGCACCGTGGGCGCAATCGACCACCAGCTTGAGCCCGCGCAAATCGAGTTCGTTCGGAAAGGTGCTCTTGCAGAATTCGATGTAACGCCCGGCAGCGTCATCGACCCGGCGCGCCTTGCCCAATTGCGCCGAGTCGCGGCAGCCCATCGGTTGCGCCAGGCGCGCCTCGATTTCTTCTTCGACCGCATCCGGCAGCTTGAAACCGCCCGCGCCGAAAAATTTGATGCCGTTATCGTCAAACGGATTGTGCGAGGCCGAGATCACCACCCCGGCGGCGAGCCGCAGGGCGCGCGTCAGATAAGCCACGGCAGGCGTCGGCAACGGGCCACACAACATCACATCGACCCCGGCGGCGGCAAGCCCGGATTCCAGTGCGGCTTCCAGCATGTAGCCGGAAATGCGCGTGTCCTTGCCAATCAACACGGCGGGACGCTCGCCATCCCGGGCATGTCCCTGCGCCCGCGCGTGCGCCACCAGCGTTTCACCGGCGGCAAAACCAAGCCGCAAGGCGAAATCTGGTGTGATGGGAAATTGACCGACCCGACCGCGCACGCCATCGGTTCCAAAATATTGTCTTGCCATTTTATGTCCCCTTAAACTCTGCCGCGATGCGCTGCAGACGGTCGCCTTCGGCACGCGCCTCGGCCAGCAGTTGATTCCAGTCATCGGGCGGATGCCCGGTTTCCAGCACTTTCTGGAACACCCGATAGGCATCGTCACTACGCGCATAGGCGCGCTTGGACGCTTCGTCGTTGACCCAGGCGAATACGATCATCTTGCTCGGTGCGTGATAGCGAAAAAACAGTCGGTACTGCTGAAAGAACTTGGCGCGGAACCAATGCTTGCGGTCTGCGCCGAGGGTGTTGCCTTGCCGGTATTCCGGCCGCGCCGGGTCCTGGTGGATAAGCTCGAACGCCAGCTTGCTGATGGCCGCCAGCCGCTTGCTGGCGTTCTTTTGGGTGTATCCGGCCAGATCCTTTTGCTTCTGCGCCTCGACCTGTCGCATCAGGGCTTCAACCTGGGCAAGAAACAGCGGGTGAGCGAAAACCGTCCAGCCGTTGACGACCCAGGACGCGGACTTGTTTCCGGTCATTCATCATCCGCCGACAAGGCGGCGTCGAGATCGACATCCATTCCGCCGACCAGCGACTGAATGCGCTGCACGAAATGGGCGTCGACGGCCTGGAGGCGTTCCGGATGACTGGCGATGTCGCGCGCCAAAAAACCCAGGAAGTGACCGAGCAGCGGATCTTCGCCTTCGATTGCCTCGGCGCGCGTGAGGACAACATCACCGCCAGGACGAATGCTGTAGTGGATTTTGTCCCGCTTGCCCAGACTGAGCGCGCGACGAACGGTTTCCGGCACCGTGGTCTGATAGCGGTCGGTCAGGGTGGATTCAACTTCGAGGGTGGCAGACATGGGGTGCTCCGATCAATGGGGTGAACGCTGTCGATGGTAATGCAATCACATTGTCACGTCAATGCAAATGCATTGCCGACCACACCGCCAGCGCATCCCTGGTCGCCGCGACATCATGCACGCGCACGATCCGTGCGCCCAGCTCCACCGCCAATACCGCTGCCGCCACGCTGGCATGCACCCGCGCCGCGCCATTCGGCTGGCCGGTCACGGCACCGAGCAAGGACTTGCGCGACAGGCCCGCCAGAATCGGCACGCCGACATCCTCCAGACGCTGCAGTTCGCGCAGCAGCGTGTAATTGTGTTCCACCGTCTTGCCGAATCCAAAACCGGGATCGATCAGCAGCCGCTCGCGGGCAATGCCAGCCGCGGCGCAGGCCGCGACGCGCGCGGCCAGAAAATCGCGCACCTCCTGCGTCACATCGTTGTAGTGCGGGTTGGCCTGCATGGTGCGCGGCTCGCCCTGCATGTGCATCAGGCAGACGGCCGCATCACTGGCGGCGACGACATCCAGCGCGCCGGGCGTCTGCAAGGCCGTAATGTCATTGATCATGGCCGCGCCGGCGTCGATCACGGCGCGCATCACTTCCGGCTTGGCGGTGTCGACCGAGATCGGCAGGCCCCAATCGCGCACCGCATGCAAAACCGGCAGCAGGCGGGCAAGCTCGACTTCAGCCGGCACGGGCGCCGCGCCGGGACGTGAAGATTCCGCGCCCAGATCGAGCAGGTCGGCGCCCGCATCACGCTGCGCCGCTGCATGGGCGATGGCAGTGGCAACATCGCCACCCACCCCGTCGCCCGAAAACGAATCGGGCGTCAGGTTGACGATACCCATGATGAGTGGGCGCGCAAGGGAGAGGCGGAAGGGGCCGCAGTGCAGAAGAGTCATGGCGGCCGCACAGGTGGCTTCAGCGACCATGAAAGTTAGACCACACGGAGCGATGATGAAGACAACCAGCCTACCGCATAGCCACCCGCGCCGCCTCGGCCAGAAAGCCGGAGCGTGACTCGCCATGCGCTTTGGCGTAGGTATCGATTTTCGCCAGCAAGCGGCGCGGCAGGGTGATGTTGATCTTCTCGGCGCGCCCCTCGAAGCGGAACACATCCACCTCGACTGCCGCCCACACCCCCTCGGCAAAATCGGGATTGGCGCGATGCTCGGCAATGGTCTTGGTAACTGGCACCTCGCCGCCGTCCTCGACGATCCCTTCCAGATGCAGGTCAATGGCCTCCCGAACGGAATCCAGCGCCGCGTCGAAGGTGTCGCCCGACGAGAAGCAGCCGGGAAGATCGGGCACCGTCACGCCGAAGCGAACACCATCATCAGAATGCAACACCACGGGAAAACGCATGATCTTCTCCTATTTCCAACCCGCCTGTTTCTTGATGCTGTTCAGCGTACCGGCGGGAATGTCGCTGTCAGGATGCTTGACCGTCACCAAACCCGGCTTGGCCGAATGCTTGAACTGGTGATGCGAGCCTTTGACCCGCGCCAGAAACCAGCCATCGGCTTCGAGTTGCTTGATG
Organism: Rhodocyclaceae bacterium; assembly: GCA_030680085.1. GTDB lineage: Bacteria > Pseudomonadota > Gammaproteobacteria > Burkholderiales > Rhodocyclaceae > Sulfuricystis. The sequence goes on from JAUXWU010000198.1 coordinate 21,077, forward strand.
ATTTGCTTGCTATTCATGGTAGTTATTATAACCACTTAACGAATAAAGGCAACACCATAACCACAGCTGCACCGCAGGGTTGGGTAGACCCAGCGCCGACTTTTAGAAGTAGTAACGCGCCACCAGTTCCAGTCGCCGCGCATTCTGCTTCTCGCCAAATTCGCTGCCCGCCTTGCCCGACAACCAACTGGCGCGCAGACGCAGGTCGAGATTGGTGACGCCGGTGTAGAGCAGCTCGGGCGTCAGCGAGTAGCTGCGGTCGTCGAGATTGCTGATCAGGGTGAGCGACGGGGTGAAATAGACGATATCGAAAGGTTCTTTCTGGCTGGCGCGCAGATACAGATAGCGCTCGCCGGGGTTGGCGCGGGCGTAACTTGGGTTGATCTGGCGGGCCTTGTTCAGCAGCGTGTCGGTTCCGGTTGCCTGAAACTGGGCGAGGCCGTTGTCGATCAGTTGATAAAAAGCCTGCGTCTGATTTTCGGTATAGCCGGTGCCGTTGCGGTAGTACTCCAGGATGTAGGTCGTGTCCTGTTCGCTCAGGTAGCGCAGGCCGAGCAAATGGCTCGTCACGTTGCGGCGGGTGGTCGTGACGGTGCCGTTCGGGGCAACGCTGCGCAGCTCGAAGTCGCGGATCTTCGCCCATTCGCCGTGAATCTCCAGCGCGCTGCTCAGATTGCGCGAAAAATCCACGCCAAAACGCGGGCTGCGGCTGCCGCGCCCCAGCCAGGTGAAGTCGATATCGGTATCCCGATAAAGCAGGTAAAGCTTGGCGGCGGCATTCAAGTGATCGGGCTTGCCGAAGTCGCTGTTGATCTGTGAACTGACCGGCAGCAAAACCGGCGTGAAAGCGATGGTCTTGAGATCGCCGTCAAAGTTGCGGATGAAATCGGCGGCGACCATTGTGAAACCTTCACGCGCCAGTTCGACATCATTGGCATCTTTCGGCCGTTCGACAAAGCCGACGGGATTCCACGCATAGCCCTTGCCCCACTTCAGCGCCTGCTTGCCGACATCGAGCGTGAAACCGGGGTCGGGTTTCCAGGACAGATAGGCTTCGTCGAAACGGTTGATGCGGTCCTGGGTCAGCGCGTCGCGGCGCACTTCGGCATCGGCGCGCAAGCGCAAGACAAAATCGTCGCGGGTGAACTTGCCGTCGAGCTTGAGCGTCGCGGCGGTGCGATCCAGCGTGTCGCGCGGCGCGCGGTTGTAGAAGTTGAGCTTGTACAGGGCGCCGTCGGAGTTGAGCCAGGCACGATCAGTCTTAAGCTCCAGATAGCCGCCGAACTCGAAAGGCTTCTTGTCGAATTCGGCGGTATCGAAAGTGAACTCTTCAGCCTGGACGGCGCCCGCCAGCAAACAAGCAATGAGCCAGCCCCATTTCATTTGCGTAAATCTTCAACGCGCGGCAAATAGTTGAGCGAGAACACCTCGTCGGCGAAGCTGCGCTTCTTGATCTGCGCATACAGCATCACCGACTTGTAGTCCTTGTACAGCGGGCTGTCGGTCTCCAGGGTCGCGGGACGCTTGATGCCGCCGCCGAAATCCTTGATGTCCTTAAAGCGCAGCGTCTTGATCAGCATGCCGCTGGCGGCGTAGCACTCGATGGTGACGGGCAGCAGCGCTTTCTTGTCCACCCACATCTTCAGGCGGTCGTAGGCGACCTCGCCGGTCTTGGCCTTGAGCTTGAGCAGATGCTGGCCCTGATCGTCTTCCACCGACTCGACCTTGTATTCCTCCGCGTAGTCGAGTCGCAAAATGTCGGCATTGTTGAAGACGCCGCCGGTCACCGATTGCAGGCTGGTGATGCGGATCGGCTTGCCGACCTCGGGGATGTAGAGCCACATGTTGTCGCCGAGGCGCAAGGTGGCGCGGCCCTTGTCGCTTTGCGGCGCGAGGAACAGGGCGACGACCTTGTCGCTCCCTTTCTTCACCGAATACAGCACGAACTCCTTCCGCTTGCCGTCCGGCTCGATGTTGATGAGTTTCCGCATCATCTCGTAGGACTCGGGTTCGAGGTTGCGGTCGACTTTTTTCAGGATCTCCGCGCCGTCGAGGGCGACGGCGGGCAGGGCAATACAGCAGAGAATAATGGCGAGTAGTTTTTTCATATCAGACATGACGGAGAGCGGTGATCGGGTCCATGCGCGAGGCTTTCCAGGCCGGTTGCAGGCTGGCGATGATGGCGACGCCGATGACCAGCGCGGCGATGGTCACGACATCTTTCACGGCGATGGTCGGCGTGAGCACCAGATTTTGCTGCTGGCCGAAGGCGAAGGTCGGTTCCCAGACATTCACCCCGTAGACCGCCGCGAGGCTGAGCAGAATGCCGCCAACGGTGCCGACGATGCCGAGCAGCAGGCCCTCGGCGAGGAACAGCCCGAGGATCCGCGACGGCGGCGTGCCGATGGCGGCGATGGTGCCGATCTCGCGGATGCGCTCATAGACCGCCATGATCATCACGTTCATCACGGAAACCAGCACGATGGAGACCAGCACGATCTTGATGAACAGCGTCATCAGGTCGATCATGCGCGCGATGTGGGCGAAGGGCGACAGGTCGGCCCAGGTGTGAATTTCCAGCACCGGCTTGCCTTCCTTGTTGGTGATCTCGCCGAGCGTCTGCTTGAACGAGGCCTCCGCCTTGGCAAGTTTGGAAAAATCCTTGAGGCGGATGACGAACTCGCTCACTTCGCCCTCCTGCATGCGCAGAATTTCCCGGGCGTCGTCGATGTGGATGTAGCCGTCGCGGCCGCCGGGGCCAGAAGCGCTTTCCAGCACGCCGCGCACCACAAAGGTCTTGCCATTCACCGAGCCGTCGCGGTTGGTCGCCACCAGCACCACCGTATCCCCGACCTGCGTCTTCATGCCGCGCGCCAGCAGCTTGGGAATGACGATCTGGCCCTTTTCGACAAACGGGCCATCGGTGGGGCCGTCGATGATGCGCTTGGGCAGCAGCGGCACGGTTTTCGCCTCGCGCACCGGGTCGATGCCATTGACGCGGATGCTGGTGGTTTCGGCGAAGTTGCTGAACATGCCGCCGAACTTGACGCGCGGCGACCAGGTTTCCACCGCGCTGTTCTGATCGAGCGCCTCGGTCACCTTGCTGACCATGCCCGGCCGCATGTTCATGTTGAGCGGCAGATTGTCGATGGAGGCGACGTAGCCCTTGCGATGCACCTGGGCGTGACCCAGTATTGAATCGGTGATCTGGCCGACCATCATGGACTTGAAGGAACCGGCGACGCCGATGAACAGCAGCACCGCGACCATGCCGATGACGATCAGGAGCAGGGTCAGCAGGGTGCGGCGGCCATAGCGCAGGAGATTGCGGCTGGCGATGCCGAAGATGTCAAACATGAGCAGTCTCCTTGTTCGTGGCGGGCAGCAAACGACCGTCATCGAGCGTGAAAATCGTTTCCGCCTCGCCCATGATCCGGGCGTCATGGGTGGAAAAGACAAAGGTGGTCTTGAATTCGTCGCGCATCTTTTTCATCAGTTCCAGCACACGGTGGGCGGTCTCGCTGTCGAGGTTGGCGGTGGGTTCGTCGGCCAGCACCAGCGCCGGGTTGCTGACCAGGGCGCGGGCGATGGCGACGCGCTGTTTCTGGCCGCCGGAGATCTGGTCCGGCCGCTTGTGCGCCTGATCGGCCATGCCGACGGCATCGAGCAGGCGCAGCACCTGATCGCGCCGTTTGGCCACCGGCCAGCGCTGCACCATGCGCAGCGGATATTCGACATTCTCGAAAACGGTCAACACGGGAATCAGGTTGAAGTCCTGAAACACGAAGCCGATGTGCTCGCCGCGAAAACGCGCGGCGGCGCGGCGGTCCAGCGTGGCAATGTCGGTATCCAGAACCTTGAGCGTCCCGCTGGTCGGATGATCGAGGCAACCGATCAGATTGAGCAGGGTGCTCTTGCCGCTGCCGGACGGGCCGACGAAGGCGACGAAGGCGGCCGGTTCGATGCTGAAATCGACGCCCTTGAGCGCCGCCACCTCGATGTCGCCGCTGCGATAGGTTTTGGTGAGTTTTTCTGCGCGTAGCAAGCTCATATGTGATCCTCCCTTTTTCAGGTGGGCATTTCACCACCCAACTTGACGCTGGCAACATCCAGGTTGTATCGACACGTTACCGGACGCCGGATAGTTACATCGCGTTACACCCCGCTGGAGCTCTCTGGCATCATGGCGGCCATGTTATTTGAAGTTTCGGGCGTTGTCGCTCCCTTCTGGCTGCCGCCGCTGGTGGCCTTCGCCATTTCGTTCTTCACCTCGATGATTGGCGTGTCGGGTGCGTTCCTGCTGTTGCCCTTCCAGATGAGCGTGCTCGGCTATGTCGCGCCATCGGTCTCTGCGACCAATCTCGTTTTTAATCTGGTCGCCATCCCCGGCGGCGTCTGGCGTTACGTCCGCGAACAGCGCATGGACTGGCGCCTGGCCTGGGTGATTGCCGCCGGCACCTTGCCGGGATTGCTGGCCGGCTGGTGGCTGCGCGTGCATTGGCTGCTGGACCCGCGCGCCTTCAAGCTGTTTGTCGGCCTGGTGCTGCTGGGACTCGCCCTGCGTCTGTTGCTGAAACGACATTCGCACGCCGCGGCCAGGCTGAATGGCGCGTGGCGGGCAACCCCGGTATTTCTGATTGCCCTGGTCATCGGCGTCATCGGCGGCGCTTATGGCATCGGCGGCGGCGCGATCATGGCACCAGTGCTGGTGGCCATCTTCAGGCTGCCAATCCACGGCCTGGCGGGCGCGACCCTGTTCGGCACGCTGGTCACCTCGGTCGCCGGGGTCGCGCTGTATCAGTTCATGCCCGCGCCGCCGGGCATAACAACGCAGCCCGACTGGGCGCTGGGCGTCCTGTTCGGCCTGGGGGGCGTCGTCGGCATGTATGCCGGGGCGCGGATGCAAAAACATGTGCCGCAACGCACGCTGGAAATTGGCATCGCGCTGGTGCTGGGACTGCTGGCCAGCGGCTATGTGCTGGGCTACTGGCTCACTGCAAGCGGATAGCGCTGATGCTCATGCAGAATTTTTATTGGTCATGCGCGCGACGACCCAGGTGACGAACGCCGCAACGGCCAACAAACCGAAGGCGATACCGACCTGGCTGATGCGCTCGGGGGCAAGCAAGAGCAGCGCTCCCAGTTCCAGCATCATCAGGCCTGACATCAGTTTGAGGAGACGACCTTCGCGTTCGGTGAGCTTGCGGGCGCCCAGGCTGCGGGCGAAAACGACAACGATGGCAGCCAGCGGCAGCACGTAGATCAGATTGTAGGCCGCCAGATAGGTGTAACGCCCGGCGGGCGAGAGGTCAGCCAGCGTCAATAGACGCGTGTAGATCATGGGGAAACCGGCCGTGCACAAGAGTTCGTAGAAGTTCGCCGCGACGGCGAGAAAGGCCGTCGCAGCAAGCATCGCCGGCAGGTGGTCGGCAACAAGGATCGCGCGAGCGCGGCGAAAGATGTCCGGTTTTTTCGCCGCGGGGATCGACAGCGTGATGCCCTTCTCAAACCAGAAAAAGTCCTTCACATTCACCGCACCGACAAAGATCGCCAGCACGCCCGCCGCCAACGTCACCCAGGCGAGATGGCCGAAAAGCTGAAAGACGTTGAGCCAAACCGCCATGAAGGCGAAATACATGAAGCCGGAGACCGTAACGAAAATGCCGCCGATCGCCAGCATGCGCGCGCGGCTTTTCTGGTGTGTCATCATCGAAAGCAGAAACAGCAGCACAAAAAAGGCGCATGGATTGAAGGCATCCAGCCCGGCCAGCACCAGAGTGAGCGCCGGCAGCGAAAGCGTTGCCGCATCGACCGTGCCGAAAAATGGAATCTTTATGGTTTCGCTGGTGGCCACGGAAACCGCTGTGACGACCGGTTGGCCAGCCAGTACCAGCGCATGGCAGGCGTCGAGGCGGCTGCGCACCATCGCGCCGGTCGTCGCGTCGCTCTCCCAGCCGAAATGCATCTCGCCGCAGAAGAGGAAGGCCGGCACGCCGGCGGAATCCCGAGCGCCGTTCTTCTCGACGAGGCTCATGAACTGGCGCGTGTTGCCGGGATTGCGCGACAGCTCCAGCATGTTGAGCTTTATCCATGGCCGCGCCTGCGAGATCGCCTCGACGTGCGGATGCGCGACGATGCAATGCGGGCAGTTAAGCGACCAAAAGAAATAAAGCTGCACTGCGGGCTGGCCATCGGCGCCGGGTGTGATCCAGGGATCGTCGGCGCGTGCGACAACGGAAATCAGCACCAGCAGAAGGACAGTGACAAGCGTGCGCAATGTCTTCAATGCCCTCTCAGTTCGGTCCGCAACGTGAGACTCATCGTACTACCGTCGGGAATGAAAGAAATCCCGGCCGGACGCCGGCCGGGAAATCGTAGCCGATCTTGCGACGACTTGAATTACTTGAACAGACCGCGCGCCTTCATGCGATCACAGGCGTTCTGGCGCGGCGTCCGCAGCGTGACACCTTTTTCCTTGGCGCGGACTTCCATGAGCTTATGGTGCTCGCCCTGGAAAGCCTTGCATTCGTCGTAGCTCTTGGCGGCAAACATCTTGTCGCGATGAGCGACGTGCTCCTCGGCCGTCATCAGTGTCCAGCCCGGCGTATTGTCCTTGTTGAAGCCGAAACGCCCTCCCCCCGGCCCGGGCTGAGCCAAGGCAGGCGCGGCAACGGCGGCGCCAAGCAAGGCGATCAATGCGATGTGTGAGATTTTCATGATGTTTCCCTTTCTGGTTGCCTTTGAATTGCCGACAATGTGCCGGTTCACTTCCATTGAAGCTCAACACCCAGCAGGCTGCAATATGCAATTCGAAACTGAATGTAAGCGCGGCGGCTTGTAAAAGTCGGCGCTGGCGGGACGGCGCTGGTACTTTGGACGTTTTGCCGGTAACTCAGTACCGGGCAAGAATATCCTGAATCTGTGCCGGTTGAAATGCCACATCCCAACACCAGATGCCGAAGCCGCCTTTCGCATTGACCGCCTGCACCCAGATAGCGAGGGCAGCGCGCTTGGCGCGGTTCTGTGCGGAATCTTCGCCCTTGATTTCCAGAATCAGCGTCTTGCCGCTGGCCAGCCGGATCAGGAAGTCGGGCAGGTAACGGCGGCGCACGCCGTTCCAGAGATAGTGCAACTGAAAGCCCAGATGGTCGTTCTTGGCGTAAGTCGCCACGCGTTCGCTCATCTCCAGCACGTTCGCCGCATGCTGCTCCCAAGTGCTGTCGGCCAGCATGTGGCTGATCTGCGACTTCTGCGTCGGCTGACAGGGCTTGGTGGTGTACCAGGTACGCATGCCGCGGGTTGAACCAATCGGGAATTCCTCGTCAAACACAGGCTCCAATCGCTCCACGTTTTGCTCGTCGACATGACGTAGCAGGTGCTGGACGATTAGGTCCATGTTCAGCGCAAACAGGATGCGCCGACGCAGTGGCTCCTGATGAAACAGTGACGGAATCACAATCCTGTCCGAGGCAAGAAAGGCATCGACCAGCCGGATTAACTGGAACACCAGATATTCCCGATTGCCGGTAAAACGGCCTTCCATCGCCGCGAAGGCCTTGGCCGCTGCCTTGAAGCTGATGCGCTGGAGGCGGAATTCCTCCGGCAGCAATTCCAGATCGATGCGCACGGCCTTGCTGATGTCGGTCGCGCCGCCTAGCGCCGGGGCGATTTCCGCTACCACCGGCGTTGTCGCCGGGTCCAGCGTCAGTGCATCCACGGCATGCCAATCGATCACCAGTGTGGGCCGCACCACCGTATCGACGCGCAGCACGTTCGGCCAGCGAATCTCCAGCGCATTGCGCTCGGGTAGTGATTCGACCTGTGTGCTGGGGCGCGGCGGTGGCGGCGGTTCGCCGCCCTCAACCACATCCAGAAATATCGACAGCGGCAAGCCAAAGTCATTCACATATTCCGGCTTGAACAATCCATTTTCGTCCA
>JAUXWU010000207.1 GCA_030680085.1 Rhodocyclaceae bacterium
ATTCGGTCTCCTCCTTGAGGCCGGTGAGCACCAGCACGAATTCGTCGCCGCCGAGACGGGCGACGGTGTCGGTTTCGCGCAGCGCGGCGCGCAGGCGGTTGGCGACCTCGATCAGTATCTGATCACCGGCGTCGTGGCCCCAGGTGTCATTGACCGGCTTGAAACCATCGAGATCGAGCAGGGCGACGCCGACGCGGCCGCCATCGCGCCGCGCCTGCGCCAATGCCATATCCAGGCGGTCGGCGAGCAGGACGCGGTTGGGCAAGCCGGTCAGCGCATCGTGGCGAGCCAGTTGCTCGAGCGCCCGCGCCGCCTGCTGCTGTTCGCCGATCATTTTCGCCAGGCAGTCGGCCATGTGGTTGAAAGCGCCGGCCAGCCGCGACAGCTCGTCGCCGCCGGGCATGTCGATGCGCACATCGAGCTGGCCCGCCGCCAGCCGTTGCGCCGCGGCTTCGAGCCGGCCCAGTCGCCGCGTCACCCAGAAGCCGAGCGGCACGAGCAACAGCAAGCCAAAGAGAATGCCGAGCACGCCAATTCTCAGCAACCTGTCGGCAAGCCGGGCGCGCGCCTGTTCGATGAATTCGAGCGGAACGCCATAGCGAATTTCGCCCAAGGTCTGTCCGGCGAACTCGATGCCATTGCGCACATGGTAGATGCCGTTGTCGATCCCCGGTTCCGGCAGGGGTTGGGCGGCTGGCCAGCCCGCCTGGGCGACCCGGCGGCGCAGATGGTCATCGATCGCAATGTAGTCAATCATGTTGCTCTGCTTCAACAACTCGCTGGCAATATCGCCCAGCGCGGCATAGTCGCGCTGAACGAGCGGCAGCGCCACGGTCGTGTTGAGCAGCAGATTGGTCTGGTCGATGCGCCGCTCGAGCGTGAGACGCAGCTCGGCGTCGAGCACGGCCCAGGTCTGCCAACCGATCAGACCGAGCATGGCCAGGAGCGACGACAAGGCTGCCGCCGCCAGTTTGACGCGGAACGAGCAGAAGAGAGCGTGCGCGGACAGGGCCATTACGGGCCGGTCATTTGCCGCCTGACCTCGGGAACGAACTGATCGAGCAGGCGCAGCGCCTTGAGATCGGGTTTGATCAGTCCGTCGTGTTCCAGCGTCTTGACGAAGGCGCGACCGGCTTCGGTGTCATTGGCGAAGCGCAACATCGCCGCCTGGAATTCATCGGGCCGGGGCATGTCGGGCGCCGGCCGGGCCATGAAGAGAACCCCAGGCATGGGGGCGGAGACATGGATGATCCTGAGCTTGTCGCGCAGATTGTCCGGCAGATTCGCAAAGACGAAACTGACGAAGCTGGCCGCGTCGACTTCGCCCATCTCGATCGCCTTGGCGACGTTGAACGGGGTTTTCTCGCGGCGGATGCGCACATCGACCCCAGGCTGCAACTTGTGCTCGCGCAGCGCGGTCATGGCCAGTTGCGCGGCGACGGTCATCGGATCGGTGATGGCGAAGCTCTTGCCGCGCAGATCGCCCGGGCTCTGGAAGGGGGAGCCCTTGGCGACGATCACGAAGACGCGAATCAGCCGCTGGCTGACGGCGAGTACCGGGTACTTGTGGTCGACATGCAGTTGCCAGCCCGGCCCCGGCCCGACGATGATGAGGTCGAAATCCCCGTTTTGCGCGCGACTCTGGAAACTGCGGAAGTCGGGTGCCGTCGACAGCGCCACCGGCCGCTTGAAGGTTTCCTCTAAATATTGCCGCAACGGTTGGTGATCCACGAGCAGCTTCGCCGTCGGCAAATAGGGGAAGATGCCGAATTCAATGGGCCGGGCGGCGCTGGCGCGCAAGGGACGGCCGGGCAGCGCGAGGCCGGCGCACAACGCCGCCCCGCCAATGAGCAGACGGCGGCGGTGCACATCATGCAGGTCGGGTGTTGTCGACATTTACTCGTCCTCCTCACGCAGCATAAACGAAGCCGCGAGCTTCTGCTGCACCTGCGGCGGCACCTGGGCATAACGCGCGAATTCGATGCTGTAGCTGCCGCGCCCGCCGGTCAGCGACTTGAGCCTTGATGCGTAATCGCTGATTTCGGCGAGCGGCACTTCGCCGGCCACGGCGACGCGCCCCGGGCCGCCGGGCCGCGTGCCGGTGACATGGCCGCGCCGCGAAGACAGGTCGCCGGCAATGTCGCCCATCTCGGCCTCATGCACTTCCACGTCGATATTGACGATGGGCTCCAGCACAACTGGAGATGCGGCCCGAATGGCGGCGATGGCGGCCTTCTTGCCGGCCATGGTGAAAGCGATGTCCTTGCCATCGACCGGATGGGTCTTGCCGTCATAGACGATGACGCGCAGATCCTCGACCGGATGACCGGCCACCACGCCGTCGGCCAAGGCCAGGCGGACGCCCTTTTCGACCGCCGCCATGAAGACGCCGGGAATCACGCCGCCCTTGACGCTGTCGACGAATTCGAAACCCGCGCCGCGTTCGAGCGGCTCGATTCTCAGATAGACCTCGCCGAACTGGCCGGCGCCGCCCGACTGCTTCTTGTGGCGGCAATGACCCTCGGCATTTTTCGTGATCGTCTCGCGGAAGGGGATCTGCGGCAGTTTGGTGTCCAGTTCCAGCTTGTATTGGCTGGACATGCGGTCGAGCTTGGTGCGCAGGTGCATTTCGCCCAGGCCGAAGATGACGGTTTCATGGGTGGTGGGATGCCGCTCGACCCGGAAACAGGGGTCTTCGGCTGCCAGCTTGCGGAGGATTTCAAACAGGCGCTGCTCGTCGCCTTTCTTCTGTGTTTCGACCGCCAGCCCCTGCATCGGCTTGGGAAATTCGAGCGGCTTGAGATGGATGCGGTCTTCGTCGTGCGAGTCGTGCAGCACGGCGTCGAATTCGATTTCCTCGATCTTGGCGACGGCGCCGATATCGCCCGGCAGCAGCACGTCAACCTCGACGTAATCCTTGCCCTGCAACTGGTAGAGGTGGCCGGCCTTGAATGGCTTTTTGCCATCACCGATGAACAGTTGCGAGTCCTTCCTGATCGTGCCCTGATGCACGCGGAATACGCAGACCTTGCCCATGTAGGGATCGACGATGACTTTGAAGACATGCGCCAGCACATGCTTGTCGGCATCCGGTGCGCGGTCGAAGGCAACGCCATCCTTGTAGAACGGCGGCGGATTGCCCTCGGCGGGGTTGGG
>JAUXWU010000208.1 GCA_030680085.1 Rhodocyclaceae bacterium
GCATGGGCGCCTGCGGCGACGCGCCGGTGCTGCTGGTGAATAACCACCACATGCGCTGCTTCATGACGCCGGAAGAGATCGACCGACTGCTGGCGGAGTGCAAATGACCATCCTCGCAACCATCAACCCGACACTGACTGCCGGCTGGCACCAGCCCGACGTGCGCGACCTGACACGCGACACCGGCTGGCACCTCAAGGATTACGAGGCGCGCGGTGGTTACCAAGGGCTGAAAAAACTCTTCGGCGAAAAGCTGACACAGGATCAGGTCATCGCCGAAGTCAAGGCCTCGGTGCTGCGCGGCCGGGGTGGCGCGGGTTTTCCTGCCGGCCTCAAGTGGAGCTTCATGCCCAAGGCGGCGCCGGAAAAATACATCGTCTGCAACACCGACGAAGGCGAGCCCGGCACTTTCAAGGATCGTGATCTGATGCGTCTGGACCCGCACGCGGTGATCGAAGGCATGATCATCGCTGGCTATGCGGTGGGCGCCGCGCGGGGTTACAACTACATCCACGGCGAAATCTTCGAGCTTTACCAGCGTTTCGAAGAAGCACTGGACGAGGCGCGCGCCGCCGGCTATCTGGGCAAGAACATTCTCGGTTCCGGTTTTGACTTCGATGCATTCGCGCACCATGGTTATGGCGCCTACATCTGTGGCGAAGAGACCGGTCTGCTCGAATCCATCGAGGGTAAAAAGGGCCAGCCGCGCTACAAGCCGCCGTTCCCGGCGAATTTCGGTCTGTATGGCAAGCCGACCACGATCAACAACACCGAAACCTTCGCCTCGGTTCCGTTCATTATCAAGAATGGCGGCGCGGCTTACCTCAATCTCGGCAAGCCCAATAACGGCGGCACCAAGCTGTTCTCGGTGTCCGGCCACGTTAATAAGCCGGGCAACTTTGAAGTGCCGATGGGCACGCCATTCGCCACGCTGCTGGAGATGGCTGGCGGCATGCGCGGTGGCCGCAAATTGAAGGCGGTGATCCCGGGGGGCTCGTCAGCCCCGGTGCTGCCCGCCGAGATCATCATGGATTGCACGCTTGACTACGATTCGATCGCCAAGGCTGGCTCGATGTTCGGTTCCGGCGCGGTGATCGTGATGGACGAGACCGTCTGCATGGTCCAGGCGCTTGAGCGTCTGTCCTGGTTCTATTACGAAGAGTCCTGCGGCCAATGCACGCCCTGCCGTGAAGGCACCGGCTGGCTCTACAAGGTGATCCATCGCATCGAGCATGGCCTGGGCCGTCCCGAGGATCTCGATCTACTCTCCGACGTTTCAAATAACATCATGGGCCGCACGATCTGCGCGCTTGGCGATGCGGCGGCCCTCCCGGTGCTGAGCTTCACCAAACACTTCAGGAGCGAGTTCGAGTATCACATCGAACACAAAAAATGCCTGGTGCCGCGCGACGTGCAAAAAGCCGGTAGTACTTTTCACACCCGTTTGATGGCGGGGGCAACATGTTAGAGTTTGAACTCGACGGCAAGGCCCTGCAGGTGCAGGATGGCACTCTGATCATCGAGGCCGCGCATCAGGCGGGCATCTATATCCCGCATTTCTGCTACCACAAGAAACTGTCCATCGCGGCCAACTGCCGCATGTGCCTGGTGCAGGTCGAAAAGGCGCCCAAGCCGATGCCGGCCTGCGCCACGGCTGTCACCAACGGCATGAAGGTCTTCACCCATTCCGATCTGGCGGTGAAGGCGCAAAAGAGCGTGATGGAGTTTCTGTTGATCAATCACCCGCTCGATTGTCCGATCTGCGACCAAGGCGGCGAGTGTCAATTGCAGGATCTGGCGGTGGGTTACGGCAGTTCGGCCGCGCGCTATCAGGAAGAAAAGCGCGTGGTGCCGGACAAGAACCTTGGCGCGCTGATCAGCACCGACATGACACGGTGCATCAATTGCACCCGCTGTGTGCGTTTCACGCAGGAAATCGCCGGCTTGATGGAACTCGGCCAGGCCTTCCGCGGCGACCGTGCCGAAGTCATGTCCTTCATGGAAAAAACAGTCGATTCAGAGCTTTCCGGCAACGTGATCGACCTTTGCCCGGTGGGCGCGCTGACCTCCAAGCCCTTCCGCTACTCGGCCCGCACCTGGGAGCTGGCGCGGCGCAAGTCGGTCAGCCCGCACGATGGTCTGGGCAGCAATCTCATCGTCCAGATTCAGCACAATCGCGTCATGCGCGTGCTGCCGCTCGAGAACGAGCAGATCAACGAGTGCTGGCTTTCCGACAAGGATCGTTTTTCCTACCAGGGATTGAACTCCGCCGAGCGTCTCACCAAACCGATGGTCAAGCAGGGCGGCCAGTGGCAGGAAGTCGACTGGAACGTCGCGCTCGACTACGCCACTCACGCGCTGCGCGATGTGGCCAAGAACCATGGCGCGGCCCACATCGGCGCACTGCTCAGTCCGCATGCCACGCTTGAGGAAATGGCGCTGGCCGCGCAACTGATGCGTGGCATCGGCAGCGATAACATTGATTTTCGTTTGCGTCAGTCCGATTTTTCGGCCGACGGCAAACGCCAGGGAACGCCCTGGCTGGGCATGAAGGTCGCCGAAGTCAGCGCGCTGGATCGCGTGCTGGTGGTCGGCAGTTTCCTGCGCAAGGACCATCCGCTGATTGCCCAGCGTCTGCGCCAGGCGGCGAAAAAGGGCACGCAGGTTTCGGTCATCCACTCGGCCGATGACGACCAGCTCATCAAATTGTTTGCGAAAGCCATTGCCGCGCCGTCGCAATTGCCTGCCTTGCTTGCCGAGGTGGTCAAGGCTGTCGCCGGGATCAAAGGCACGGCGACGGATTCAGCACTGGATAAAGTCAGCGCTGGCGATATGGCGCAGAAAATTGCCGCCAGCCTCGTTTCGGGCAGCAATGTAGGGATACTGCTTGGCAATTTCGCCCAGCAGCACCCGCAGGCTGCGATGCTCAATGCACTGGTTCAACAACTGGCTGGTTTGCTGGGCGCCAAGTTCGGTTTCCTTGGCGAAGCGGCCAACAGTGTGGGTGGCTATGTCGCTGGTGCCGTGCCTGCCGGCGCGGGCATGAATGCCGCTGCCATGCTGGCGGCGCCGCGCAAGGTCTATCTGTTGGTTGGCATGGAGCCGGAACTCGATTGCGCCGACGGTGCGCTTGCCCTGACGGCGATGCAGCAGGCCAGCAGCGTGATCGTGCTATCGCCCTTCAAGTCGCCTGCCGCGCTCGATTACGCCGATGTGCTGCTGCCGGTTTCACCCTTCAGCGAAACGTCCGGCACTTTTGTCAATACCGAAGGTCGTGTCCAGAGTTTCTACGCCGTGACCAAGCCGCTCGGCGAAGCCCGGCCGGCCTGGAAAGTGCTGCGCGTGCTGGGCAACCTGCTCGAACTCGACGGCTTCAACTACGACAGCTCCGAGCAGGTGCGCGATGCCGTGCTTGGTTGCAAGCTTGAATGCAGGCCTGAATTCGCGTCCGGTCTCGACAACAGCGTCGCTGGCGTTGCCATCGAACTGCCTGCCTCGGCCGGAGTGGAGCGCATTGCCGATGTGCCGATCCATTTCGCCGATGCCCTGGCGCGTCGCTCGCCCGCCTTGCAGGCGACAGCCGATGCACTCGCTCCCGCAGCGCGCATGAACGCCGCGATGCTGGCGAAACTGGGGGTGACAGCGGGCGACTCGCTAAAAGTCGGCGCTGGCGGGACGGCGGCGCTGCTGGTTGCCCAACTGGATAGCGGAATTCCCGACAACTGCGTGCGCATCGCCGCGGCTCATGTCAACACAATCGCCCTTGGCCCGATGTTCGGTTCGCTAACAGTGGAGCGTGGCTGATGGAAGCTCAATTCCTTCAATTCTTTCAGTCGCTGCTGGGCGCGCAGTGGCCACTGGTCGAGCCGATCTGGCCGCTGGTCTGGGCGATCCTGCAGATCGTGTCGATCCTGGCGCCGGTGGTTGCGGCAGTCGCCTATCTGCCCTATTTCGAGCGCAAGGTCATCGCCTACATGCATGTGCGCATCGGCCCCAATCGCGTCGGCCCGGCCGGCCTGCTGCAGCCGATCGCCGATGCGCTCAAACTGCTGTTCAAGGAAGTCATCATTCCGACCAAGGCCAGCAAGGGCCTGTATATCCTGGGCCCGATCATGGGTCTGGCACCGGCGCTGGTGGCCTGGGCGGTCATCCCCTTCGACACCGGTCTGGTGATGGCCGATATCGATGCCGGCGTGCTCTATTTGCTGGCGATCAGCTCCCTGGGTGTCTACGGCATCATCATCTCCGGCTGGGCCTCGAACTCGAAATATGCCTTCCTCGGCGCGATGCGCGCGACAGCGCAGATGGTGTCTTACGAGATTTCGATGGGCATGGCCCTGATCGTCGTGCTGATGGTGTCCAACAGCCTCAATCTGTCCGCCATTGTCGCTGGGCAGGGGCGGGGGATGTTCGCCGACATGGGCCTGGGCTTCCTGTCCTGGAACTGGTTGCCGCTCTTGCCGATGTTCATGGTGTTCCTGATTTCCGGCGTGGCTGAAACC
This sequence comes from Rhodocyclaceae bacterium, assembly GCA_030680085.1. Taxonomy (GTDB): domain Bacteria; phylum Pseudomonadota; class Gammaproteobacteria; order Burkholderiales; family Rhodocyclaceae; genus Sulfuricystis. The sequence goes on from JAUXWU010000208.1 coordinate 4,503, forward strand.
AACCGCGCGCCGTTCGACGTGGTCGAAGGCGAGTCGGAGATCGTCGCCGGTCACATGGTCGAGTACTCGGGCATGGCCTTCGCGCTGTTCTTCCTCGCCGAATATGCCAACATGATCCTGATTTCGGCGGCGGTGTCCATCTTCTTCCTGGGCGGCTGGTTGTCGCCGGTGGGCTTCCTGCCCGACGGCATCTGGTGGCTGATCGCCAAGATTTCAGTCATTCTGTTTCTGTTTCTTTGGTTCCGCGCCAGTTTCCCGCGCTATCGTTACGATCAGATCATGCGTCTGGGCTGGAAGGTATTTCTCCCGCTGTGCTTCCTCTGGATCGTCGTCATTGGCACCTGGATGTTGACGCCGCTCAGTATCTGGAAATAGCCCATGCAAGCCGTGATAAATTTTGTCAAGAGCCTGTTCCTTCTGGAACTGTTCAAGGGCATGGCGTTGACCGGGCGGTATTTCTTCGCTCGCAAGATCACCGTGCAGTATCCGGATGAAAAAACGCCGCAGGGATTCCGCTTCCGGGGGCTTCATGCGCTGCGCCGTTACCCGAATGGTGAAGAGCGCTGCATTTCCTGCAAGCTGTGCGAGGCGGTCTGTCCCGCGCTGGCAATCACCATCGAGGGGACTGAGCGCACGGACGCGAATGGGCAAACCTCGCGGCGTACTTCGCGTTATGACATCGACCTGACCAAGTGCATCTTCTGCGGTTTTTGCGAAGAAGCCTGCCCGGTCGACGCCATCGTCGAAACCCACATTTTCGAATATCACGGCGAAACCCGCGGCGATCTCCTTTACACCAAGCAGATGCTGCTGGCCAACGGCGACCGCTACGAAACGGAAATCGCCAAGAACCGCGCGTTGGACGCCCCTTACAGGTAACACGCTGAAATGGAATTCAAGACCTTCGTCTTTTATGTGCTTGCGGCGATGCTGCTGTTCTCCGCCCTGCGCGTGATCACGGCCAAAAACCCCGTGCATGCGGTGCTGTTCCTCGTACTGGCGTTTTTCTCGGCCGCCAGTTTGTGGATGCTCTTGCAGGCGGAGTTCCTCGCCATCGTCCTCATCATGGTTTATGTCGGCGCCGTGATGGTGCTGTTCCTGTTTGTCGTGATGATGCTCGACATCGACGTCGAGCGGCTACGACACCGCTTTTGGAGTTATCTGCCGCTGGGGGCGATGGTCGGTTTGCTGATCGCGGTGCAGATGGCGCTGGTGCTGAGTGGCAAGTATTTCAGCGCCGAGGCGCTGCCCGGTCACTCGATGCCCGCCGATTACAGCAACATCAAGGAACTGGCCCGCCTGCTCTTTACCGAATATGTCTATCCTTTCGAGCTGGCTTCGGTGATTCTGCTGGTGGGCCTTATCGCGGCGGTCATGCTGACGTTGCGCGGCCGCAAGGACAGCAAATATCAGAAGCCCGCCGAGCAGGTTGCCGTCAAGCGCAACGACCGCGTGCGCATGGTGAGCATGGCGTCTGTAGTCGATGAGCCATCTGTCGATAGTGCCGCGACTGCGCCGGAAAAGCGGGAAGGCCAATAAATCATGCTGTCACTTTCCCACTACCTGATTCTCTCGGCGCTGCTTTTTTCCATCAGCATCGTCGGCATTTTTCTCAATCGCAAGAACATCATTGTGATTTTGATGGCCATTGAACTGATGCTGCTGTCGGTGAACATGAACTTCGTCGCCTTCTCGCACTATCTCAACGATCCCGCCGGCCAGTTGTTCGTCTTCTTCATCCTGGCCGTGGCGGCCGCCGAGGCGTCGATCGGCCTGGCGATTCTTGTGGCGCTGTTCCGCAACCTCTCGACCATCCATGTCGATGATCTCGACAGTCTGAAAGGGTGATGCGCTGACATGAAGACCCTTTATCTCATCGTACCGTTCGCTCCCCTGCTGGGTGCCATCATCGCCGGATTTTTCGGCCGGGCCATTGGCCGCGTCGGCGCGTATGTCGTCACCATCCTGGGTGTCACCATTTCCTTCCTGGCTTCGCTGGTCATTTTGCAGGATGTGATGGCCGGCAACACCTTCAATGGCGACCTCTACACCTGGCTCGAATCGGGTGGCCTCAGTCTCAAGATCGGCTTCCTGATCGATCAACTGACGGTGGTGATGATGGTCGTCGTCACCTTCGTTTCACTGATGGTGCATATCTACACCATCGGCTACATGGCCCACGACGAAGACAACTGGCCGGTCGGCAGCCTGGCCGGGACCCACAGCTACCAGCGTTTCTTTGCCTACATCTCGTTGTTCACCTTCTCGATGCTGATGCTCGTCATGAGCAACAACTTCGTCCAGCTCTTCTTCGGCTGGGAAGCGGTCGGCCTCGTCTCCTACCTGCTGATCGGCTTCTGGTCCACCCGGCCGACGGCCATCTACGCCAACCTCAAGGCATTTCTGGTTAACCGCGTCGGCGATTTTGGTTTCCTTCTCGGCATCGGCCTTATCGCCGCCTATGACGGCAGCCTCGACTACGCAACGGTCTTCGGCATGTCAAAGGAAATGGCGACGATTACCGAAA
>JAUXWU010000215.1 GCA_030680085.1 Rhodocyclaceae bacterium
GGTGGCGTGCTGCAAGGCGAGGTCAAAGACGTGCTGCTGCTCGACGTCACCCCGCTGTCACTCGGCATCGAGACGCTTGGCGGCGTGATGACCAAGCTGATCAAGAAGAACACGACGATTCCGACCAAGACCAGCCAGACCTTCTCCACCGCCGACGACAACCAGAACGCCGTGACCATCCACGTGTTGCAGGGAGAGCGCGAAATGTCCGCCGGCAACAAGAGCCTCGGCCAGTTCAACCTCACCGACATTCCGCCCTCGCCGCGTGGCATGCCGCAAATCGAGGTCACCTTCGACATCGACGCCAACGGCATCCTGCATGTTTCGGCGAAGGACAAGGGCACCGGCAAGGAGAACAAGATCACCATCAAGGCCAACTCCGGCCTGAGCGACGAAGAGATTCAGCGCATGGTGCAGGACGCCGAGGCCCACGCCGAGGAAGACAAGAAGGCCCACGAACTGGTCGATACCCGCAACCAGTGCGATGCCATGGTGCATTCGGTGAAGAAAGCAGTTGCCGAGCACGGCGACAAGGTCGACGCCGCCGAAAAAGCCAGTATCGAGGCCGCCATCAAGGACGCCGAAGAAGCCATGAAAGGCAACGACAAGGCCGACATCGAAGCCAAGACGCAAGCGCTTGGGCAGGTTTCGCAGAAACTCGGCGAGAAAATTTACGCCGATACGCAGAAAGCCGAAACGGCTGGCGGCGCCACGGGGGGCGGCGAAACAAAGAAAGACGATGCAGACGTGGTGGATGCCGAATTCACCGAAGTCAAAGATAAGAAAGGTTAAGGCGGGCGCTGGCGCGCCGCCCTAACTGGCCGAGTTGAAGCGGGCGCTGTTGCGCCCCTTAACTCGGCCGCAATGCATTAACCGAGCCGGAAAGCATACATGGCAAAACGCGACTACTACGAAGTCCTCGGCATCAATCGTGACGCACCCGACGACGAAATCAAGAAGGCCTATCGTCGCTCGGCGATGAAGCATCATCCCGACCGCAACCCGGATAACCCGAAGGCGGAAGACCGCTTCAAGGAAGCCAAGGAAGCCTACGAGATTCTCTCCGACGCGAAGAAGCGTCAGGCCTACGACCAGTTTGGTCACGCTGGGGTCGACCAGCAGGTCGGCATGGGCGGCACGGGCGGCGGCGCTGGCGCTGGCAACTTCGGCGATGCCTTCTCCGACATCTTCGGCGATATCTTCGGTGGCCGGGGTGGCGGCGGCGGCGGACGCGCCAACGTCTATCGCGGCGCCGACCTGCGCTACAACCTCGAGGTCACCCTCGAAGAGGCTGCGCGCGGCACCGAAACGCGCATCCGCATTCCCACCATGGCCGAATGCGAAAGTTGCCACGGCAGCGGCGCCAAAAAAGGCACCTCGCCAGCGACCTGCCCGACCTGCGGCGGCCATGGCCAGGTGCGCATGCAGCAGGGCTTCTTCTCCATCCAGCAGACCTGCCCGAAGTGCCACGGCACCGGCCGCTACGTCGCCGACCCCTGCGGCACCTGCCACGGCGCCGGCCGCGTCAAACAGCACAAGACCCTCGCGGTCAAGATTCCCTCCGGCATCGACGAGGGCGATCGCATTCGCCTGTCCGGCGAGGGCGAACACGGGGTCAATGGCGGCCCCCCCGGTGACCTGTATGTGCAGATTCACCTCAAGCCGCACCAGGTGTTCCAGCGCGACCACGACGACCTGCATTGCGAAATGCCCGTCAGCTTCACCGCCGCCGCGCTCGGTGGCGAGATCGAAATTCCCACACTGGACGGTGTTGCCAAACTGAAGGTTCCCGCCGAAACCCAGACCGGCAAGGTCTTTCGCCTGCGCGGCAAAGGCATCAAGGGCGTGCGCTCGGCCGCTCATGGCGACCTGCTCTGCCACGTCGTCGTCGAAACCCCCGTGAGCCTGACCGAGCGGCAGAAGGCACTGCTGCGCGAATTCGAAGAACTGAGCCAGGGCAACGCCGCCACCCACAACCCGAAGGCGCAAGGCTGGCTGGACAAGGTGAAGGATTTTTTTGCGGGGTAGCCGCCGAGAGGGTAACCACCCCCCAATAAAAAACCCGGCAAATACAGCAAACCGGGCAACTTCCCAAATACATCTTTCCTGTGAGGCCAACGCTCAGATCCGGGCTCGTCCAACAAACGGTTCAGATCGTGGCTGCGCACGATCTAACCTTATTCGTTAAGCATACGCAGGTGCAAATTCCGTTTCCGGACTTTCTACATGGCCATTTTCTCCCCAGTAGGGCGAAATCTTGCGCAATTGCGCGATGATCGGCGGCATGGCCGCGATCACGCGATCGATCTCGGCGGCGAGTAATCATGCGCATGGCGATCAGGCTTAAGCCCAGGCCCGACAACGCACCGCCGACGGCGGGCAGCAGATACACCCGCAAGGCGCCACGCACCAGCAGGCCTTCGGCCAGCGCCAGCGTCACGGCATCGCCATCCTTCTTGAGCGCTTTGTCGACCCAGGGCATGCCGCCGGCGTGGATGGCCGTTTTCAGTTGCGCGAGCAGCGCCTCGACAGGTGGTCCGGGTCCAGCGCCAGCGCCACGCGCGCGAAACCGGTCTGGTAGTGCGTATCGACCATCGCGTCCTGCAACTGTGCACGCTGGCGCTCGATCTTTTCCGGCACCGGCTGGTCGGAAAGCTGCGCCAGCGTTTGCGTCAGCGCATCGCAAGCATCGAGGCCCATCAGGTGGTCGAAGCGAAAGTCGGGCACGGCAGTACGCCGCTTCAGCGCATCCGCCGCGCGATTGGGTTGGCAGTGGTAAGGCTTGTAGGAAAGCCTACATCAGCATGAATTTGCGGCAACAATGAGGTCGGGAGATACTTTGCGGGAGGAATTGACTGGCGATGTCGTGCCGTCCCCCGGGGTGGCTTCACGCGAGGCGTAAGTCGGGAACAGCTTCATCTTCCGGTGTCCGCGTTCGATCGTCTCGACGGCCCGAATTTTGCCGTCCCTGAGCAGATTGGCCGCGTGATCGTGGGCTCGGCGATATTGAAGCCCAAGGGATTTGGCGACCTCGTAGATACTCATTCCGGGAGCGCAGGCTACCTGGGTGAGAAAATCACGGCGTCTTTCCGGCATGGAAAAATAATCCTCCGTCGGTCGTAGATTCCAACCTCCGCAGACGGCTCGGCTCCATGCGAGGTCGAAAACAGCAGCGTATCTGACGGTTTCTTCCGGGAGTTTCGCCCGCAGGGCCGGCCAGTTGCGTTTGAATTTCGAAAGGCCATAAAACCGGACGAACTCGGCCGGAGTCATGGTGGAGACGGCATCAGGAAGATAGGAGCGGTGTCCGGCGGAAATTCTTTCCCGCCAACGTTCCAGAGGAACGTCCCGATCCCAGTAGACCTTCTTGCTGAGTGTTTCCCAGCTATCGATGCTCATGGCTTGAGCCCTTTTGGCTTAACCTGCTTCTTTCCGGGTCGGGATTTCTTCGGCGGTGCGCCCGGCGCGGGCCTGGATTTTTCTGCCCACTCATTCTCGACGAGAACAGCTCCTATTTGCTCATAGAGAGCGTTCTGCAAAAATGCGACATCCTTGGCGCGCACCCATTCATCAGCGCAGACGATCTCCCCAAGTTCGTCTGCAAGATCGTACCAGGGCATGCTGGCAAGTCCGTTGTTGAAGGCCGCCGAGGGAAAGGCATACGGCAGGGACTCGATGAACTCCGCCAGGGGCTTGAAGGCTTGGGAGAGGACGTAGAGGTCAAAGAGATCGCGCGCCGTCTGCCGACCTCCTTCAAACGAATCACCTTCCGAACCATGTCCGGCGACCGTCCTGAGTTTCCTGTGATACAGACCGGGGATTTCTTCCGTTCGAACCCGCCCACCCCCGAAAGACTTCTCGACAGGAGGGAATAGCTTGAAATAGGCATCTTCCACAAACGACACTTTGAGAAGCCTTCCCTCGTGTGAAACGTAGCCGTGGAGCTGGTTCGCCCTTTTCAGATCGTCCACGATGTCTTTCGTTCGAAAGTCGATGCCGGCCTTTTTCATGGCAACGGCCAGTTCCCCTGCCTTGAAACCCTCTGGCAGGAAGAAGTCGAGGTCGAATGAAACCCGATGGCCGAGCCAGCAACGTGAAAGGGCAGTTCCTCCGCATAGCTTGGCCACGGACAACTGCGGGTCGTTCATCGACTGCAATCTGACGAGGACCGCTTCCTGCAGCGGGTAGATGTCTTCTGGTCGCATTTCTTCGGACAATCTTGCCTATAAATTGGTTCGTTGACATATATGTCATTGTCGGCTCGATAACGAAAAAGTCAAGCGCCGTTCATCCATTGTCAGCGCTAAATAGAAATGTCCGCTTTTTTGGGTACTTCTCCAAGCCTTGTAGCCGTGTCAAGGGCGGGCTTTAGCCCGGCGAAGCGAACCATTTACTCGGCGTAAAGGCTATATGCTACCGAGTGGTTGTAAGTGCAGCACTTCCGCGCTTACAACCATGAAGACAGGCACTCTTGACAAAATAGCGGACATTTCTACTTGGGAGAAAGCGGACATTTTCATTTGGCGCTAACAGGCCTGCTGCAAGCGGACCACCAATCGACTGGAAGCAGACAATCTGGCAAGCACCGATCAAGGCGGCACGCGCCTTGTTGCGATCCTCCGCTGTGTCAGCCGCGGCGGTGGAGAGTGCGTCCACAAACTCCACCTCTTCCGGCGACACCTGATACACCAGAAAGGCGCGACAAGCACCAAAGTGCCCGTCGATCAACTCGCCACTATCCGTGGCGCAGGCAACGCGAATTCCGGGCCCTTGTGCAGGGTATCGCGCTGGATGTACTTGCCGTAGCTGTTGCCGATCAGGAAATCCGGCCGGTCGGTGAAGCACAGGCTGCGCAGGTGCCACAGGTCGGCGCCCGGATAGGGTTCGGTCGGCTTATGCGGCCTTCAGCAAGGGCGCCTTCAGCAAGGAGGCCGCCGCTTTCTCCTGCCAGGGAGGCTGCATCATGTTCCAGCAGGGGTTGTTGATCGTCAGGTCCATATCCTTGGCGAAGATGGCGAAGCCGTCGCAACCGTGGTACGGGCCGGAGTAGTCCCAGGAGTGCAACTGACGGAAAGGCACGCCCATCTTGTGGAAGACGTACTTTTCCTTGATCCCGGAGCCGATCAGGTCCGGCTTCATGGCCTTGACGAATTCCTCGAACTCGTAGCCGGTGACATCGTCGTAGATCAGGGTGGCGTCGCCCATTTCCTTCATGGTGCGGTCGTAGTCGTCGTTGTGGGCGAATTCGTAGCCGGCGCCAACGACTTCCATACCGAGATCCTCGTAGGCGCCGACCACATGGCGCGGACGCAGGCCGCCTACATAGAGCATGACCTTCTTGCCATGCAGGCGCGGCTTGTACTTGGCGATAACAGCATCCATCATCGGCGTATATTTTTCGATCACGCGCTCGGCGCCTGCCTTGATCGTGTCGTCGAAGAAGGAAGCAATCTTGCGCAGCGACTCCTTGATCTTGGTCGGGCCGAAAAAGTTGTACTCGAGCCAGGGAATCCCGTACTTCTCTTCCATATGCCGGCTGATGTAGTTCATCGAGCGGTAGCAATGCAGAAGGTTGAGTTTGACGAATGGCGTGTTTTCCATCTCGGCCAGCGTGCGTCACCGGACGCCGGTGGTGCCGACGTAGTAGTTGCGGCGGCCGCTGCGGGCGTACTGACCGCAGCCGATCGGGCCGTGGGAGATCGAGATCATGTCCTTGATCGGCCCCCAGACCACGCCCTTGGAACCGGCGTAGGCACAGCCGCGCATGGTCATCACGCCGGGCAGCGACTTGCGGTTGGAGGTGATGCACTTTTTGGACGATTCGAGTTCCGTGTCGTTGACCATCAAGTGCTTGGCACGGTCCTTCTTGGCTTTTTCCGGATAAACCTCCAGCACCTCCTGGATGAGGGCCTGAGTTTCTTCACGCGACAGGGCAGCCATGGTGTTTCTCCTTTAATGAGGTACGGGCGGGATCAGGCGGCGATCGCAATTTCCACCGCTTTTGTCTTGCCGACGATACTGGTGTCTTCCACTTCCATGATGCCGAACTCCATCAGCAGCTCTTCCAACTGTTCCATCTCGATCGGCGTCGGGATGACGAACTTCTTGTTGTCGACGATTTTCTTGGCGAGTTCACGATATTCCTCGGCCGGCGCAACCGACGCCAGGCTCGAGGCCGCCAGACTCGACGCACTTGATGCCGCCGTAACCGATCGACGCAGCCACCGAGTGTTAGCGGCGGTGTAAATCCGTAGAAATTTGGCGGCGAAAACGCCGGTCTGCAAGGCGGCAAGCACCAAAATGCGGAGCTTGCCGCCATGCATTAGCGTATCGCCCCTTCACCGCGTCAATGGTTCGCTTCGCCCGGCTGCATAAGGCCGCAGCCTGCCATTGACCCGGCTACGGGGCTTGTCGCTCGGATGCCTTGACAGCAAAACGCGTGCCCGAAAAAAGCACGCCGCCAAATTTCTACGGAAATTGACCGCCATCAACAGCTTTGGTCAGATCGACGGACTGTTTCGTGCCAGCCGTCAAATCGCTATGGATTCGTTCCACATCGGCCCCGTCGAGCTGCGCGCCATCACTCCTGCCAAAAGCAACCAGCGACACCCGCACGGCAGCGCCGTCATTCACCCAGGGCTCGTCGCTCCAGGCTTCGAATATCCTCAGCGGCGTCAGAAGAACTGCTTGGCGAAGTTCGCCAGCGCAATGGCGATCAATATTCCCATCATCCAGGACAGCTTGTCGATCTTGGCATCCTGCTTTACCAGTTCCATGCGCAGGTCGTGAATGTCCGATTTGGTCGCCAACTGCGCCTCCAGAAGTTCGGAGATCGCTCGTTTCTGGGCTCGCGACATCGCCTCCGCCTGCTTCTCGGTGAAGTCCGCCGCCTTGAGCTCCTGAATAAACTCGTGGGTATCGAAGGAGACCGTCGCCATGATCCTGTTCCTGATTGAATGGGTGGATTTTGATTATACGGTCAAGCACCTTGCGGTTTGCGCCACCGCGAATCGAATTGGTGGCAACCAGCCACGCCGCACTGCACTTGCCCGCCGCGATCCGCGCCCGCGCCTTCTCGAACCAGTAGGTGACGAGATCGGCACCGCCAGGTACGCGGCCTTCGTAGCACTTGCGCAGCGCCGTCACATAGTCGTCGCCAAGTTCACCGCGCATTTTCTTGTCGCCCAGAAACGGCGGATTGCCCACAATCGCATCACATTCCGGCCTCTCGGCTTCAATCGCCGTCTCGCCAGCGCCGACTTTCAGCAGTGCATCGCGGTTCTCGATGGTGTCGAGCGGTTGAAGGATCGGCTGGGCGGAAACCGGATAGCCGTTCCTCAGCATCCATTGAATCTCGCCGATCCAGACGGTGACGCGGGCCAGTTCTGCGCGTATGGGTCGAGTTCCAGCCCCAGCACGTTGGCGGGCGAAACGTCGATGCTCACTTGCCGATGCAGGCCAAGAACTTCGGCCTCGACGTTGGCGCGGCGCTCCAGATCTTTCAGCGCCTTGAGCGCGAGATAGAGAAAGTTGCCGCTGCCGCAGGCGGGGTCGAGCACGCGATAGTTGCGCAGGCGTTCGAGGTGGTGCTGGAACAGCGCGGCGGCATCCTTGCGGTGCATATCGCGTGCCGAGATGACGCGGATCAGAGGTCAAACGGAGTTTCCGGGATAATAGCGCCATGCATTCCTTGCCGCCGCTTCTCGATACCCTCGGCCGTCCGGTGCGCGACCTGCGCATTTCGGTGACCGACCGCTGCAATTTCCGCTGCGTCTATTGCATGCCGAAGACGGTGTTCGGCCGCGACTATCCGTTCCTGCCGCGTCAGGGTCTGCTGTCCTTCGAGGAGATTGCTCGTCTGACGGGGATTTTCGCTGCCCGTGGCGTGAAGAAAGTCCGCCTGACCGGTGGCGAGCCGCTGTTGCGCCATGGCGTTGATAAGCTGATCGGCATGCTGGCGCTCATCCCGAACCTTGAAATCACCCTGACCACCAATGGTTCGCTGCTGCCGCAAAAGTCGGCGCTGCTCCGGGCGGCTGGCCTAAAACGCGTCACGGTGAGTCTGGATGCGCTGGATGATGCGGTTTTCAAGCGCATGAACGATGTCGATTTTCCGGTGGCCAAGGTGCTGGAAGGCATTGACGCGGCAGCCGCTGCCGGCCTGGGGCCGATCAAGATCAACATGGTGGTCAAACGCGGCGCCAACGATCACGAGATTCTTGCCTTGGCCCGCTACTTTCGGAACTCCGGCCACATCTTGCGCTTCATCGAGTACATGGACGTGGGCAGCAGCAACGGCTGGCGGCTCGACGAGGTGGTGCCTGCCGCCGAGGTGGTCCGTCGCATCGACGCCGAGTTTCCGCTCGAACCCATCGACGCCAATTATCCCGGCGAGGTTGCCCAGCGCTGGCGCTACAAGGATGGCGCGGGCGAGATCGGCGTGATCTCGTCCGTGACGCGGGCCTTTTGCGACACCTGCACGCGCATCCGGCTATCCACCGAGGGCCAGCTTTACACCTGCCTGTTTGCCCAGTCCGGCCACGACTTGCGCGCCCTGCTCCGTGCCGACAAGAGCGACGCCGAGCTGGATGCCACCATTGCCGGCATCTGGCAGGCGCGGGATGATCGCTATTCGCAACTGCGCATGGCGGCGACGCCGGGACTGCGCAAAATCGAGATGTCATACATTGGCGGCTAGGATTACCGGACTGATCATCGCCGGCGGTGAAGGCCGGCGCATGGGGGGCGCCGACAAGGGTCTGCTGTCGTTTCAGGACAAGCCGCTCGTGACGCATGTGATCGAACGATTGGCGCCGCAAGTCGGCAGCCTGTTGATCAGCGCCAACCGTAACCTCGATGCTTATGCCGCCCTCGGCTATCCCGTGCTCACCGATGCCCTGAGCGACTATCAGGGTCCGTTGGCTGGCCTTGCAGCGGGTCTTTCCGCCTGCACCACGCCGTGGCTCATCACCTGCCCCTGCGACTGTCCTGCCCTGCCGGCGGATTTGGTTCTCCGCCTGCTGGCAGCCGCCGAAGCACAGGGCGCGTCACTGGCGGTGGCGGCCACCGCCGATGGCCTGCAACCGACATTTCAACTCTGCCGCCGCGAACTGCTGCCCAGGCTTGAAGCCTACCTTGCCGCCGGCGGCCGCAAACTCGGTACCTGGTGCAAGAACCAGGGCGCCATCGAGGTCGTTTTCCCCGACCCGAACGCCTTCGCCAATCTCAACTCACCCGAAGATATTGCGGCTTTGGCCGGCTGACTCGCCAGAGGGCAGACAGCCTCCGCTCGACCTGGTGATAGAACAGCAAGGCCGCCAGATTGCTTGCAACCCAGGCCACCAGAACGCCCAGCGCATTCAGGTACGGGTCGAGCGGCGCCAGTTGGTGGAAAGCGGCACTGATCAACAGGCAGACCGGAAAATGCACCAGAAATAGTGCGTAGGACATGCGGCCGAGGCTGGCCAGCACTTTGCCGCGATTATGCACGCTGGTCCGCAGATGCAGATGGGCCAACCCCAGGGTGAGCGCCACAACCAGCGCCACGGCGATGCGCGGGCGAAAATCGAACCACAACGCTGTTACACCGATCAGGGCAAGCAGTGACAGCAAGCGATAGGGACGCGCTGACCGCACCGCCCAGCTGCTGCCGACGCCCAGTGCATAGGCGCCAAAAAAATACAGTGCCGTGGCATCCCAGGCGTCGCGCTGGTTGAAAAAGAACAGCGAAGCAAGCGCGACGATCAAGACCAGCAAGGGTCCTGGAAAGTCGGCGCTGGCGAGACGGCGCGCGACCCACAGCAGCACCACCAGCAGCGCATACAGTTGAAAATCGATGGCGATGTACCAGACGCCCGCTGAAAGCGCCTCGAAATCGAGCAGATCGTGCAACAGCAACAGATGGGCGAAGAACTGCCAAAGATCGGGGGGCGAACCGATCGAGTCATGGGTCATCCACTGGCGTGCAAGCGCTGCGCTGACGATCGCCAGCAACAGCGCGACGGCATAGGGGCCCGCCAGCCGCAGGTAGCGCTGGAGGATCATGGAGAACGGTGACTGATCAAGTGGCAGACCGCGTGGCGACAAGGCCTGGGCGGCGAGATAGCCGCCGACCGCAAAGAATGCCGCAACGGCATAACGACCGTAATCGGCAAGCCAGCTCTGCCAAGTGCCAAATAGTGGCGAAGCGGCCGCGGCCACGTCGCTCATCGGGCCGTACCAGGCCAGGTGATGCAGCACGATGAGTTGCGCGGCGAGGGCCTTGACGGCATCGATCAGCGGAATGCGGGAACCGTCAGGCACGCTGTACGCTCGAAACACCGGCGACCTCGCCCAACACGGCGAGAATGCGCTGCAACTGGACGGCACTACCCAGTTCGACGGTAAACGCCATGCGCGCCACGCCCACCTTGGACTGTGTTTTCACCGCCGTGACGTTCACTTTTTCTTTCGACAGCACAGCGGAAATGTCGCGCAACAGACCCTGACGGTCTATTGCTTCCACGTAAATATCGCAGGCGTAAAGGCTCGCGGGCTTGCCACCCCATTGGGCATCGATGACGCGTTCAGGGTTACGCGCGGCCATGTTGCGAAAATTGGCGCATTCGACCCGATGCACCGAAACACCCCGCCCGCGGGTGACGAAGCCGGCGATGGCATCGGGTGGCACCGGCTTGCAGCAGCGGCCCAATTGGGTTAATAGTCTATCCATGCCGACCACCAGAATCTGGCCGCTGCTGGCGGGCGTGGCCTTGGCAAGGTGCGTCTGGATTTCTGGCGCGGGCTCAGTCGGTGCTGTTTCGCCGCGCAAGGCGACCTGGATCGCCCGCATGCCAAGCTCGCCGCGCGCGGCGGCCAGGAACATATCATCGGTACGCTTGAAGCCGAGCTTGTGCGCCAGGTCCTCGTGATTGGCCTGCGCGGCGCCATCGCGCTGTAGCTCGCGGAGCACGAAGGCGCGTCCTTCCGCCAGCATCGACGCTTCCTGCTGGGCGGCGAACCAGGTCTTGACCTTCTGCCGCGCCCGCGACGTCGCCAGATAACCCTGCGTCGCCGAAAGCCAGTCGCGCGAGGGCCCGCCCGTTTTGGCCACGGTGATGTCGACCTGCTGACCGCTTTGCAAGGGTGTATTGAGCGGCACCAGGTGACCGTCGACCTTCGCTCCGCGGCAGCGGTGGCCGAGATCGGTATGCACGCGATAGGCGAAGTCGATCGGCGTCGCGCCCTTCGCCAGGTCGATGACGCGCCCCTGCGGCGTCATCACGTAAATGGTGTCATCGAGCGCGGCGCGCTTGAACTGTTCGACCCAGTCCGCCGAGTCGGTAATCTCGTCGCGCCATGACAGGAGCTGCCGCAGCCAGGCGATCTTGTCGTCATAGGCCGCATCCGACGAATGGGCCTTGGCCGCGCTTTTGCCAACAGCGCCCGCTTCCTTGTAGCGCCAGTGGGCGGCGACACCCATCTCGGCATGCTGGTGCATCTCCTGGGTGCGAATCTGCACTTCAAACGCACGGCCGTCCTCGGCCAGCACGGCGGTATGCAGGGAGCGGTAATGGTTGCCCTTCGGATGCGAAATGTAATCGTCGAATTCGCCGTGAATCGGCTGCCACAGCGCATGCACTAACCCCAGCGCCGTATAACAATCGCGCACCTCGCCAAGAATGATGCGCAGCGCCCGCACGTCATAAACTTCGGCGAACTCGATATCCTTTTGGCGCATCTTGTTCCAGATGCTGTAGATGTGCTTGGGTCGGCCATGGACCTCGGCGTGCGTGACACCGGATTTCGCCAGTTCATCCTTCAGCCGTGCCACCGCCGTGGTGATGAAGGATTCACGCTCCAGGCGCGTCTCGTCAAGCATCTTGGCGATGTGCTTGTAGGCTGCTGGCTCGGTGAAACGGAACGCCAGATCCTCGATCTCCCACTTGATCTGCCAGACGCCGAGGCGGTTGGCGAGCGGCGCATAGATCTGCTGGCTTTCGCGCGCGATGTCGGCGCGCTCCGGCGTGTCGTGGTCGGCATACCAGCGCAGCGTCTGCGTGCGCGAAGCCAGCCGCACCAGCACGACGCGGATATCGGCCGCCAGCGCCAGCAGCATCTTGCGCATGATTTCGGCCTGCGCCTGAATGCTCTGGGCATTCTGCGCGGCGGCCAAAGTCAGCGGCCGCAGGTGCTTCAGCCGGTGGAGTCCATCGACCAGATCGGCCACCGGCGCGCCCCAGCGGGCGGCGATCTTTTCGCGGGAGTGCTCCAGATGGTCGGGCACGGCAAACAGCAGCGCCGCCAACCGGCTGTCGAGATCGAGATTGAGCGAAGCAAGAATCAGCGCGGTGCCCAGACCATGCCCGAACGCCGTCTCGCCAGTGCCGACTTTTGTATCGCCATACAACTCGCGGGCATGGCCGATGGCTTCCACCAGCCGATCGACGCCATCATCCGAGAGACCCGCGGCGAGGCGGCTCAGGGTTTTTTCATCGATACCCGAATCGGGCAGGGAGTGGACAACGGAAACCATGGGGGAAGGAGGGTGCTGTCAGTCAGGTTCGGCCAGAATTGATCGAATCGTTTCTATCGTCATGAGCAGAGTCATCGGCTGCAAAGGTGATTCCACAAAGCCGCGCGAAAGATAGAACTGCCTGGCCTGGTCGGAAATGGCATGAACCAGCAGGGCGAATACGCCGGCATCACCCGCGACGTTAACTGCCCGCAGCATGGCTTCGCGCAGCAAAGCCTGCCCGATTCCGCGATTGTGGTAGCGCCGGTCGACGGCCAGCCGACCAAGCAACAGAACCGGCAAGGGATCAGGCATGTTGCGCCGCATCGCCTTGGGCGCCGCCTCATGGCTGATTGCGCCGGCCGACAGGCTGTAATAACCGATAACGGCCGCGCCGCCACACAACACGAAACAGCGCGAAGCGCCAGACGCATGGTTCTTGAACGCGCGCTTTTTGAGCCATTCGTTCAGGGACCACTCGCCGCTGTCGAAATTCGCCAGATCTTGATCGGCCGCGATCGGCGCGGGCGGCGCGAAATCCAGCGGGGTCATTTTTCCGAAGAAACACGCCGGGCCGCCCCAAGTGCTTCTTGCCCCCTGGGGGGAGAACGCCGCTTTGCGGCGTTTGCGGGGGGGTCCCAAGGCGCTTTCGTCTTGAGTAACCGGCGCAGCTTGTCGGTCGCTGGCAAGGGGTGATCGAGCAGCGCCTGAAATTTGGCAAAAGTCCCCGTATCGACCGAGAAGAATGCCTGGTCGAGCAACACGTCTTCCGCCTCGCGACAGGCGGCTTCCAGCATGAAATCAGACCGGCTACGGCCCAGATGATCCGCAGCCTGGTCGATCAGATCGCGCTGCCTGGCTTTGGCGCGGATGTTAATGGAAACGGAAACCGCTTCTTTAGTTTGTGCATGTAGCATGTCCATACTCCTTGTATGCGCTACAAGCATACATTATTGTATAGAACATCGCAACACAATCCACCCCTTCCGCGCATTGCGAACCATCGTCACGCACGGCGAATCGCCTCCGTGGCCAACCGCCAGCCAGAACACCCGCCCCGCGCGGAAAATGTGCTCGGTGTGTCCCAGTGCCACCCCCTCCCGCAAGGGGCGGGAATGGTCATGACACCGCTATTTCGACTGACTTGGTCTTGGCCTTCTCGGACTTGGGCAGCGTGACGTTGATCATGCCGTCCTTGAACTCGGCCTTCGCCTTGCTGTCGTCGACGCCCGCCGGTACGCGGAAGCTGCGGACAAAACTGCCGTATGAACGCTCGATGCGGTGAAACGTCTTGCCCTTCTCTTCCTTTTCCATCTTGCGCTCGCCCTGGATGGTGAGAATGCCGTTATCGACAGTAACCTTGACATCCTCCTTCTTCACCCCGGGAATTTCGGCTTTTATCAGGAACGCCTGATCCGTTTCGCTGATATCGACGGAAGGCGCCCAGTCCGCCACTTTCATCACCTCGTGGCCCGCTGTAGCCGAAGCAGCGGACCGCCCGAAGATTTGATTCAGACGGCTGGAAATGTCCTCCAGTTCACTGAAGGGATTCCACTTGATCAGGTTCATGAGGGTTCTCCTTGGTTGGTGAGCAGCATCGAAACAATTCAGATACCAACATAGGCCATTCCAGACGGATTTTCCCCCT
This sequence comes from Rhodocyclaceae bacterium, assembly GCA_030680085.1. Classification (GTDB taxonomy): domain Bacteria; phylum Pseudomonadota; class Gammaproteobacteria; order Burkholderiales; family Rhodocyclaceae; genus Sulfuricystis. The sequence continues at coordinate 14,142 of JAUXWU010000215.1, forward strand.
CGATCACGGCTATGCCGGGACAGAAAAATCATGTTCCCGGTTTGGCCGGAGCAGGGTTATCCTTCCAAGAAAAATCGCCGCCAAACCAGAAACGCCATGCGCCCTCTCGTCCCGCTGCCCCCGGAAGTTCTCTACACCCCCTGCGATCCCGCCGCCATCAATTGCGACAGCACAGCGGCCCTGCCAGATTTCGATGCCGCGCAAATTCATCCGCGCGCCGTCGAGGCGGTTCATCTCGGGCTCGACATCAAGCAGGACGGTTACAACCTGTTCGTGCTGGGCGACACGGGCAGCGGCCGTCACGCCATCATCGACCAGTTGCTTGAAACGGAGCGCAAGAGCGGCCCGCCGCCGGCGGACTGGTGCTATGTCAATAATTTTGCCACCCCCGCCCGGGCGCACCTGTTGCGCCTGCCGTGCGGCCGGGGTGCCCGCCTGCGCGACGACCTGCAGCGCTTCGTCCGCGAACTGGGGCCGGCCATCGCCGCGGCTTTCGAAAGCGATGAATACCGTCGGCGCATCGAGGCGATGCAGGAAGAAGAGAAACAGCGCGAAGAAACGGCCCTGCGCCATCTCGGTCATGAATCAGGCGAGCAGGGCATTGCGCTGCTGCACACCCCGCAAGGCTTTCTCTTTGCGCCGATAAAAGATGGCGAAGAAACCTTCTCCCAGGAAGAATTCGAGCAGTTGCCGGAGGAACGCCAGCAGGAACTCGGGCAGCGGATCGACGTGTTTCACGAGCAACTGCATCGGCTGATGAAGGAGTTCCCGCGTTGGCGGCGCGAGGTGCAGAACAAAATCCGGGAAACCGGCAGCGAAGCACTCAAACTGGCGGTGGGCCACCTGGTCGAGGAACTCAAGCCAGCTTATGCCGACCTGCCCGAGGTCACCCGTTATCTTGATGCCGTCATGCAGGACATCGCCGCGAGCGGCGAATCCCTGCGCGAATCGACCAAGGGCGACGAGGATGCGGAAACCACCGCCTACTCGGGCACCATCTCGATACAACGCTATCTGGTCAATCTGCTGGTGGAGAACACGGCCACGGGCGAACGTCCGGTGGTGTATGAAGACCACCCGACACTACAAAATCTGGTCGGACGCATCGAACATTTGGTGCACATGGGCACGCTGGTCACTAATTTCATGCTGATCAAGGCGGGCGCCCTGCATCGCGCCAACGGCGGTTTTCTCGTGCTCGATGCCATGAAGGTACTGACCCAGCCCTATGCCTGGGAAGGACTCAAACGCGCCCTCAAATCGGGCGAGGTGCGCATCGAATCGCTCTCCGAACTGATCGGGCTGACCAGTACCACCCAGATGGAACCCGATCCGGCGCCGCTCGACGTCAAGGTGGTGCTGATCGGCGAACGTATTGTTTACTACCTGCTGTCCGAGCTTGACCCGGAATTTCCGGCGCTCTTCAAGATCAACGCCGACATGGAAAGCGAGATCGAGCGCAACCCGGAAAACACCATCCACTACGCGCGGCTGATTGCCACCCTGGCACGCCGGGCGGGGCTGCGTCCGCTATCTGCCGCGGCCGTGGCGCGCGTCATCGAGCATGCTGCCCGCCTGGCGAACGACGCCCAGCGGCTCACCACCCAGACCCAGCGGCTCGACAACCTGATGCGCGAGGCCGATCATTTTGCGGCCCAGGCCAATGCCCCGCTGATCGAACGCACGCATATCGAGATGGCGCTGGACGCCCACCGGCGCCGCCACGAAAGCATGCGCCGACGCTATCAGGAGGAGATTCTGCGCGGCCAGTGGCTGGTCGATACCGCGGGCATACATGTCGGCCAGATCAACGGCCTGGCCGTGCTGCCGCTTGGCGAAAGCAGTTTCGCGCACCCGGTGCGCATCACCGCCACGGTGCGCATGGGCGAAGGCGAAGTGATCGACATCGAACGCGAAGTCGAACTCGGCGGCCCGATTCATTCCAAGGGCGTGCTGATCCTTTCCTCCTTCCTGGCCGCCCGTTTTGGCTGGGCCACGCCACTCTCGCTCAAGGCCAGCCTGGTGTTCGAGCAGTCTTATGGCGGCGTGGAAGGCGACAGCGCCTCGCTGGCCGAACTGGCCGCCCTGCTCTCCGCCCTGTCGGGCATCCCGATCCGCCAGTCGCTCGCGGTCACCGGCTCGGTCAATCAATTTGGCGTGGTGCAACCGGTCGGCGGCATCAATGAAAAGATCGAGGGCTTCTTCGACATCTGCGCCGCGCGCGGCCTTTCCGGGGAACAGGGCGTGCTGATCCCCGCCGCCAATGTCTGTCATCTGATGCTGCGCCAGGAGGTCGTCGAGGCGGTGCGGCAGGACCGCTTCCATGTCTGGCCCGTCGGCAGCATCGACGAGGCGATGGAACTGCTGACCGGCCTGCCCGCCGGAGAGCCCGATGAGAAGGGCGAGATTCCCTCTGGTTCGGTCAATTACCAGGTCGCCATGCAACTGGCCGAACTGGCGCAGATGCATCAGGACTATGGCAATCCGAAGCTTCAGCCCCGGGAAAGAAAAAAGTCGAAACCCTCGCCACAACCGGCAAAGAAACCACCCACGCCAAAAGGCAAGCCGCCCCGGGGTTAACGTTTCATCTCACTCGAAAATCGGGGCAAGTTTCGCCAGCACTTCTTCCATGATCGATGCTGGCAAGCTGTCCACCTTGCGCGCATTGCGGGCGCCAAGATCGAGCACACGGGGTTGATCGCAGCGCACGACGCCGGTTGTTTTGATACCAGTGACAGGGACAGCGAACCCAATGCGGCGGGCGAAATCGCCGCCGCTGGTGATCGGGCAGATCACCGGCAACCTGGTTGCTTCGTTGAACTCGGCAGGCGACACGACCAGGACGGGACGACTGCCGCGTTGCTCGCGCCCTTCGGTCGGATCAAGCGAGACCAGATAAATGTCGCCGCGCCTCATATCAGCTCATCCCCCACGGCGGGCGCATCGACCCATTCGCGTTCTTCAGCCGGTTGCGGTTGGGAATAGTCCGAGGCGGCCAGCAGTTCCGCGAGCGTGTAACGCGGCCTGGGTTTTGGGTCGACCACCAGACGGCCATCGGTGATGACCACGCCTACCGTGGCCCCCGCTTGCAGGTGCAGTTGATCGAGGAACGCGGGTGGAACGGCCAGCATGACCGAGCCGCCGACTTTGCGCAGACTGGTTGTGTGCATGATGCATCTCCATTGATAAAATTATATGCCAGTATAACTTTTTACCTGTCTGAATTGCAAGCTCCAAGATGCCCAGCGGCCTTTATCCGACCCACCGCCTCGCGTTGCGGAACATCGTCATCCACGGGAAATCCTCACCCAGCCCGGCCAGATGTCAGCTTATCTGCGCGCCACGATCCGTCGCCGCAACCACTTGCGCGCTTCCTCGGCCACGCCCAGCAACAGGACGAATGGCAGCGCGAAGAGCCAGACATCGATTGACAGCGGCGCCGTGCCGAACAGGCGATTGCCCCACGTGGTGTAAACAATGGCCAGCAGCAGGCCGGCCTCGGCGGCTAGGCCGATCAGCAGCAGGCGATTTTAAAACAAGGGAAAGTGCCAGGCGGGCAAGAGCGGATGCCGGCAGACGAAAACATTGACCATCTGCGCCAGCACGATGGCGACGAGGCAGGCCGTGGTGGCTGCAAGGTAGGCCGGATAAAGCGGATCGCCAGGCACGGGTATCTGGCCGTATTGCCAGCCGCTGGCGCCGAGGACAAAAAAGAACGCTGCCATGGCCCCAAGCGCCTCGAGCGGGCCGAGGAACAGGTAGGCGCGGGCCAGCAATGGCCAGGACAACAGCCGCTCGCCGCGTGGCCGTGGTGGTCGGCGCATCACGTCGGCGTGCGGTCGCTCGGCGCCCAGCGCCAGCGCCGGCAGCATGTCGGTACCGAGATCGACCGCCAGAATCTGGATCACGGTGAGCGGCAGCGGAATGCGGAACAGCACGAAAGCCAGATAGGGCACGATCTCGGGGATGTTCGAGGTCAGGATGTAGGTGAGGAACTTGCGGATATTCTCGAACACCGCACGGCCTTCCTCGATGGCATTGACGATGGTGGCGAAATGGCCGTCTGCGCCAGGTCACCGGGTACCAGTTCGGTTGCCGGCACTTCGCGGGTATGGCCGTCGCGCCGCACCTGCACCTGTTGCGGCAGCAACTGACGCAACGCCGCCAGCGCCTGCTCTGCACGATAGCTCTGCCAGAAGGAAAAACAGCCATTGACGACAATCACGCCGACGATGTCCAACCCCAGTTCGGCCATCCCCTGGCCCGGCGCGAAGTACGCCGCCAGAAAAGCCAGCCCTGCCGCCAACCAGAGAATCAGGGCAAAAAAATGACTGAATTCGCGCAGCAGCGTCAGCCACAAAGATTCACGGGCAACCGCCTCGACCCGGTTGAAACCAAATTCCTTCAGACGCCTGCGTACCTCAGCTGCGGACAAGCCCTGCGCACTGCTGCGCAACGCGACCAGCGCCGCCTCGGGCGTCTGTTGGGCAATGCTCATGTCGGAAGAATTCATGGTCGCCAAACCTGCGTCGGCTATTCGCTAGCAAGTCCTCTGCTTCAGGATAGTCAACCTCGCTCGGATCACCATGCGATTGGGAGCAGCAAGACTGCCCATACAATAGCCATCCCCTCACCCAACCGAAGGTATCCGACATGATGCGTGGCGACTTTTCCAATCTATCCGAGCGCAAGCTGATGGATTGCCTGAATCGGCTCGGCTACGACATTGAAATCAAGGTGAAGCCAGCCGCCGATCCGGTTGGGCATTTGATGCTGGCTATCGCTTGACGGCCAGGTGCGGCCGTTGACCACTTTGCCCCGAAGCGGACAATGGGTCGGGCTACGGGTATGCTTTCGGCGTTTCTTGGCTCGGCCGCCAGCGAAACGCCAGCCGGGCCCCTTTGTTTTTTTGTTTTCGCGGCATATAGTTATAACAATGTTAAACATTGCTGGAGATGACCATGCGCACCACCATTCGCAAGATCGGCAATTCACAGGGGGTATTGATCCCGAAACCCATGCTGGCTGAAACCGGCCTGGACGCCGATGTCGATATCTCCGTGGAGAGCGGCACCATCGTTTTGCGCCCCATTCAGGATCACCCGCCGCGTGCCGGCTGGGCCGATGCGGCGCGCGACATCGCCGCGCATGGCGCCGATATCCCGGTCTGGCCGGAGTTTGCCAACGCAGGGGATGCGGAACTGAAATGGTGAAGGTGAAACGCGGCGACATCTGGCTGGCCGCACTCGATCCCACAGTGGGTGCTGAAATTCAGAAGACGCGCCCCTGCGTGATCGTCTCGCCCCCCGAGATTCATGACTGGCTGCGCACCGTGCTGGTCGCCCCCATGACCACCGGCAGTCATCCGGCACCGTTCCGCATTCCCGTCAGCTTCAGCGGCAAGAAGGGCTTGATCCTACCCGAACAGATGCGCGCGCTCGATAAGGCGCGACTCGTCAAGCGCATGGGCAAGGTGGATGCAGCAACCCTGTCCGCACTTTTGGGCGTGTTGCGCGATACCTTCGAGGAATAGTCGTGCGTGAAAGTCGGCGCTGGCGGGACGGCAGCAGTCGGCCAACACCCGCCGCTCGATAACTCCGGAAAGCTGCCATCTGAACGACTGCTGCAACCCGGAACCCGCCGGAAGGCCAATCCACACAACTCGGCCAAATCAGACCGTGATCTGAATGTTGATATAAGGCAGCTACCGTTTTCTATCAAGCGGCCGAACGTTCCTTTCTCGGCAACGAGAGAGAGCGAGTTTCCGCTAGCTTTGCCAGATGTTGCTTGATAGCTTCAGGTCGGCACATCCCGGTTAGCGTCCCAAACCGTGGTGAAACATGGAGGATCTCGAAGCTACCACCACCGACCCAAGACGTGGCCTCCGTTACACCCCCTGGGTCGCTACCGTCGACTACTTGTTGCAGCCTCGGCAGAAGAAAGTCAATGACGGTATGCGCATTGCGCTCAGCAACCACCCATCTGCGGCGCATCTTATGTGCAACTGCGGCGGTTGTTCCGCTTCCGCCAAAGATGTCGACTACTAGTTCTCCTGGATTGGTTGCAATATGGATGACCCGTTCCAGAAGTGACTCAGGCTTAGGGGTCGCAAACACCTCAAGTTCCGGGAACATTGACATGAGGTGTCGCTTAGCGTCGTCGTTCGTTCCCGTGTCTGTCGCTCCCCAAACTGTGAACGGTACGAGTCCTCTGAGTTGGTGAGCGAACATTTTCAGTCGCGGTGATCCATCACCGCCCTTTGGAAACCAGATTCGTTCGTCTGCAAGCAAGTCGAGGTAGGTCCGTTCAGTCGCGTACCAGGAACGACCTTTGGGGGGCCGAAGGATCTGCCCAGTTTGGGTGACGATGTCATACTGCTGTGCCTTGCGATAGCCCGGAGCAGTGAAGGGGGCATCCGCCCAAGGGCCACGCGGGTCATCGTCCCGATTTCTCAAGAGCGCGTCTTCCTTGACCAGAAGGTTCCGGGAGGTTTTCCACTTTTGTGGTCCGCTTGGAGCGTATACCAGGATCGTGTCGTGATTTGACGAGAAGGCTGCACGGGAATCGCGAGTGGTCTTCTTTTGCCAAACGACCGAGGCAACAAACGCATTCTCGCCAAAGACCTCATCCAAGATCGCTCGAGCTCGATGCAACTCAGTGTCGTCAAGGTGCACCCAAACACTTGCATTCTCTGAAAGAAGGGGGCGCAATGCCGCTAGACGGTCGCGCATCATGCTCAACCACATCGGTCGCAGCATACTGTCGTTGTACTGGCGAAAGTTCACCTGCGTGTTGAAGGGCGGATCGATGTAGACAAGCCGGATCCCACCGTTAAGAACGGCCGTCTGTGTTGTCAGCACGTCTAGGACGTCAAGCCCGTCACCGATGGCAAGCACATTTACTCGGGCGTTCAGCTGGCGCGCAGTAAGCTGCTTAAACTTGAGTGGCTTAAGCAGTCGGCTGTCCGTCGGCTGTACCCACTCGTAGCCCGTCCCACCCGATGCCCGCAGCGATAAGTCCTTGTTTGGCCATACGAGTTGAATGTGAGACATATATGCTTGGGCAGCGAGCTACGAACTCCAAGATTGTAACGTTTCATAAGATATCATGCGCCATCAAAACACAGGATGTGGTGAGAAAAGCGCATGACACTGGCCGCTGTTCCAAACATATCCCCCCGCGCACAGCGTACTGTTTCGACCGACTCGGTACGGATCAAGCCGTTCATCAGGTGGGCGGGGGGAAAGTCGCGATTGCTTCCTCGCATTCTTCCATACGTTCCTGCCAGCATCGAGAACTACTATGAACCGTTCCTTGGTGGGGGCGCAGTTTTTCTCGCATGTGCTGCGCGAGTATCTGGCCGCTCACATTTGGCTGACCTGAATGAACACCTTGTCGCGGCATGGATTGCGATGAGGGATTACCAGTCGAAGCTGCGCCCGCTATTGGAGTGGTACCAAGCAAACGACTCGAAGGAGTTCTACTACAAGGTTCGCTCAGAAAGTCCACTTGGCCTCGTTGAGCGAGCAGCACGCTTTCTCTATCTGAATGGGGTTTCTTGGAACCACTTGTGGCGGGAAAACTCTCGAACTGGCGCTATGAATGTCCCTTGGGGAGACCGACTATTCAAGGGAATTGACTCCAACACCATGAAGATCATTGGGGATCTCCTAGCCCGAGCGGACATTGTCGCTGCCGACTTCCGCAAAGTGCTTGACAGCACTGTACGCGGAGACTTTGTCTATCTCGATCCACCGTATCTACCTATATTTTCGCACCCAGACGTCGAGAAAGAGCCCACTGCTAAATTTAACAAGTACACGGCAAAAACATTTGAAATGGCCGATCTCGTTGATCTCGCGGAGATTTGCTCCGACCTGTCTAGGCGGGGCGTGAAATGGGTGATGTCCAATCGTGACATTGCATCGGTTCGTGAGTTGTTCCCAAACGCTGAGTTCATTAGGTTCACTACTCACCGTTCGCTAGCCGCGCAAAGTCGACGAGAAGTCGAAGCACATCAATCACCAGAAGCAATTGTCATAGGGGGGGGATGAATGGTTGCGCAGCCTGTCGAGTGGGTGTTGGTCGTTTATTACGGTCCAGAGGCACACCGAGCTACCTACGGTCGCCATGTCCGAAGCAACCGATACACGAAGGATTATGTCCAGCTCTCTCGCAAGGCGAAGTTCTTGGATGCGGTGACAAAACTCTTCTCCGTCACGGCGACTACACATGGCTCGGTGCCACTCACATACCGGTGGCCAGCGGGATTCGCTCCCGGTGCATTCGTCTTCAAGTCTGGAGATAGGCCTCACCTTAAATGGGAAACAACCAAGGGGGCGCCTCAGGTCTGGAAGATGACACTTTCTCCGAGTGACGCTACCCCCGAGACAATCCCGGGTGACCCATCACATCTTGATTTCGAAGCTGCCGAAAACGAGTTTGCGCTACTTTCCAGCCGAGGCGCGGGGCAGCCATATCTAATGGCAATCAAGCTTCGGGACGAGCCTAATACGTTGCACTTACGCGCCTATCTCGGGAACCCCACTGACGGGTATGCGTGGGCCGACCTAGGGCTTGTACCGCAGGAAATCCAAGCTCTGGCTGCCAAAACCTCTCAGAAATCAGCACTCGCATGGTTGCTTTTTCACAGCGGCGGAACTGCCCCGAGTGCGATAATTGATGACGTACTGTCAGGGCTCGTCGCATCCGAAAATTCGACATCAGTGATTGACGCTCTTGATGCAGAAACAGGCCGCGCGCTAACTAGCTATATTCAGCGTCCTGGCTATGGTCTGTTTTTCGATCCGACTCGGAATCACGATGCGTGGATACAGCCCTCACCGCTACCCGCGAAGATCGCGACGTCTATCGATGACTTCTTGCAAATACTCGAAGCGCGTTTCCCCACAATCCCACAAGGAGACGCGGTCTCCGAGACGCTCGAGATTGACCTTGATGAGGTTGAAAGCTTTCGGAAACAGATCGAGCAAAAAGGTTACGAAGTACCCGATTCGACGGCGACGATCAAGACGAGAGGCAGTGCGCAGAAGGCGTTTGCTGATGCGGTCAAGGGCAACTACGGATACAGGTGCGCGATTACCGGCGTCGCGACCAAGGATTTCCTAATCGCGTCGCACATCGTTCCTTGGAGCATGGACCAAAGTATTCGGCTCGATCCGTCGAATGGCATCTGTCTCTCGCTGCTCGTGGACCGCGCTTTCGAGAAGGGATACCTGCTGATCGAAGATGATCTCACGATTCACATCAACTGGGAGAGAGTCGGGAATGATCAAGTGCTACGAAGCCAGCTTGAGCCGTACAACGGACGGAAGTTGAGCGTACCAGCGAAGGAACCCCCACAGCCAAAGTACCTGCAGAGACGTCGGGTGCTCGTCGCTTCGACCAACTGAATCCACTTAGTTTCCGGCGGAGTCGCGCATTTGCGCGTCACTCTGATTATGCGAGTGCAAATAGTCGTCCACCTAGATTCTGCTTGGATTTACGACTCTTCAGCCTGCCAAAGTCACTTTGCGATGCTTCGCTGCTGGCAAAACCGAACATAATGCATGGCTAGAAGCCAAGCGCCCGGTTATTGGCTGACATCAGCCATTCACTTGAAGCATCGCACCGACAGCTTTGGCCGAGGACTTGCCAATGTATTGTCTTCTGGAACGGCTTCTGTACTTTGTTACCCGCCTTTCATCAAGTGACGAGCCGAAGGTCAGCAATGGGCACAACTGAGACGGTCGGCAGCCAGGTTAAACGGCATGCGGTTCGTGGCTAGCCGACCCATCTCCGCGCGTTGCGGAACATCGTCATCCACGGTGAATCTTCGCCCTGCCCGGCCGGATGCCAGGACATCTGCGCCGTGCGGAAGACGCGCTCGGGGTGCGGCATCATGATGGTGAAGCGGCCGTCCGGCGTGGTCAGGCCGGTGATGCCGTCGGGTGAGCCGTTGGGGTTGAATGGGTAGGTCGTGGCCGCCGCGCCGCGATTGTCGATGTAGCGCAGTGCGATGTCAGGACAGGTTGTGGCGGCAAACACGGCACGTCCCTCGCCGTGCGACACGACCACCGGCAGCTTGGAGCCGGCCATGCCGACGAAGAAGATCGATGGTGAAGGGGGGATTTCCACCATCGCAAAGCGTGCCTCGAACTGCTCGGAACGGTTGCGATGAAAGGTCGGCCACGAGCCTGCGCCGGGAATGATGGCTGCCAGGTTGCTCATCATCTGGCAGCCGTTGCACACACCCAGCGCGAAGGTGTCGGAGCGCGCAAAGAAGGCGGCGAACTCGTCCTTGAGTTCGGGATGGAACAGGACGGACTTGGCCCAGCCCTGCCCCGCGCCCAGCACGTCGCCGTAGGAAAAACCGCCGCAGGCCGCCAGGCCCTTGAAATCGGCCAGATGCACGCGGCCGGCCATCAGGTCGGACATATGCACATCGAATGTTTGGAAACCAGCGCGGTCGAAGGCGGCGGCCATCTCGACCTCGCCATTGACGCCCTGCTCCCGCAAAATCGCCATGCGCGGCCGATTGCCGCCAATCACGAAGGGTGCGGCAGGATCAAAGCCAAGATTGCACGACAGGCCGGGATCGCTGGCATCAAGCAGCGCGTCGAACTCCTCCTGCGCGCAGGTCGGGTCGTCGCGCAGCCTGGCGATCTGGTAACTCACCTCGCTCCAGACGCGTTGCAGCTCGACACGCCGTACCGCCAGCGCCGACTTTGCGTTGCGCCAGATGCGGATTTCATCGGCGTCGTTCAGCGTGCCGATGACGTGGGCGCAGGCGCCCAGTCCGGCGTCACGCAGCGTTTGCAGCACGGCATCGCGCTCGGCGCGGCGCACCTGGATCACCGCGCCGAGTTCTTCATTGAACATCGCCGCCAGCATGCGGTCCTGCATGCGGCCGCCCAGCAGTTCGGGCCGCTTCTCGATGCCGTCCACGTCGTTCATCAGCGGGTCGTAGCAGAGCGCGTCGAGGTTGAGCGATACGCCGAGGTGCGCTGCAAAGCTCATCTCGCACACTGCGGCGAACAGGCCACCGTCGGAACGGTCGTGATAGGCCAGAATCTGCGGGCGCAGGGTCTGGATGGCGTTGAAGAAGGTCTTGAGCAGCGCGGCATCGGCATCCGGCGGCACATCGCCGCTTTGCCCATACACCTGCGCCAGCGCCGAGCCGCCGAGACGATTCTGGCCGGCGCCGAGGTCGATCAGAATCAGTTCCGTCTCACCGACCTCCGCATCACGTTGCAGTTGCGGCGTCAGCGTGTTGCGAATATCGGCGCAGGGCGCAAAGGCCGTGACGATCAGGGACAGCGGCGCGGTGACCATCTTGGTCTGACCCTCCTCCTCCCAGCGCGTGCGCATCGACAGCGAATCCTTGCCGACCGGGATGGAAACGCCGAGCGCCGGGCAGAACTCCAAACCGACGGCGCGGACGGTGTCGAACAGCGCGGCGTCCTCGTGGCCATGGCCTGCCGCCGCCATCCAGTTGGCCGACAGCTTGACTTGGCCCAGATCGGAAATTTGTGCGGCAGCGAGGTTGGTGATCGACTCGCCCACCGCCATGCGGCCCGAGGCCGGGGCATTCAGCAGGGCCAGCGGAGTGCGCTCGCCCATGGCGAAACACTCGCCGAGATTCGTGTCGTAGCCCATCGCCGTCACGGCCACATCGGCTACCGGCGTTTGCCACGGCCCGACCATCTGGTCGCGCGCGGTCATGCCACCTACCGAACGGTCACCGATGGTGATGAGGAAGTTTTTCGACGCCACACTGGGCAGGCGTAACACGCGGAATGCGGCTTCCTTGATGTCGATTTGTGTCAGATCGAGCGCGGGCATGCTGACGGTCTTGCGCGCGGCGTTGCGATGCACGCGCGGCGGCTTGCCGAGCAGCACCTCCATCGGCATGTCGACGGGGCGGTTGCCAAAATAATCATCCGTGACGACGAGCTGCCGCTCATCGGTCGCCGTGCCGATCACGGCATGCGGACAGCGTTCGCGCTCGCACAGCGCCGCGAACTCGGCCAGCCGTTCCGGCGCGATGGCCAGCACATAGCGTTCCTGCGACTCGTTGCACCAGATTTCGCGCGGCGCCATGCCCGGTTCCTCGTTGGGCACGGCACGCAGGTCGAAACATGCGCCGCGACCGGCATCGTTGGCGAGCTCCGGCATGGCGTTGGAGATGCCGCCGGCACCGACGTCATGGATGGCGAGGATCGGATTGTTGTCACTCATCTGCCAGCATCTGTCGATCACTTCCTGCGCGCGGCGCTGCATCTCGGGGTTGCCGCGCTGCACCGAGGCGAAGTCGAGATCGGCGGCATTCGTGCCCGTCGCCATCGAGGATGCCGCGCCGCCGCCCAGGCCGATCAGCATGCCGGGGCCGCCGAGCTGGATCAGCAAGGTGCCGGCCGGGAACTGCTCCTTGAAGCAATGCCGCGCGGCAATGTTGCCGACGCCGCCGGCGACCATGATCGGCTTGTGATAGCCGCGCATCTCGCCGTCGAATTCCTGCTCAAAGGTGCGGAAGTAGCCGGCGAGGTTGGGCC
>JAUXWU010000216.1 GCA_030680085.1 Rhodocyclaceae bacterium
GAAAAGCGCATGCTGCAGGAGTCCGTCGACTCGCTGCTGGACAACGGCCGTCGCGGCAAAGCCATGACCGGCGCCAACAAGCGCCCGCTGAAGTCGCTGGCCGACATGATCAAGGGCAAGGGCGGTCGTTTCCGCCAGAACTTGCTGGGCAAGCGCGTGGACTACTCCGGTCGTTCCGTGATTGTGGTGGGCCCGCAACTCAAGCTGCACCAATGCGGTCTGCCGAAGAAAATGGCCCTGGAGCTTTTCAAGCCGTTCATTTTCGAACGCCTGGAAAAAATGGGCATCGCCAGCACCATCAAGGCGGCCAAGAAGGAAGTCGAGGCTGAAACCGTCGTCGTCTGGGACATTCTCGAAGAGGTGATCCGCGAGCATCCGATCATGCTTAACCGCGCGCCGACGCTGCACCGCCTGGGGATCCAGGCATTCGAACCGACCCTGATCGAGGGCAAGGCCATCCAGTTGCACCCGCTGGTGTGTACCGCCTTCAACGCCGACTTCGACGGCGACCAGATGGCCGTGCACGTGCCGCTATCGCTCGAGGCGCAAATGGAGTGCCGCACGCTGATGCTGGCTTCGAACAACGTGCTGTCGCCCGCCAACGGTCAGCCGATCATCGTGCCTTCACAGGACGTGGTGCTCGGTCTGTACTACGCCACCCGCGAAAATGCGGCTGGCAAGGGTTCGGGCAGCATGTACCCGGATATCGCCGAGATCACGCGGGCGCTGCAGTTGCGCCACCTTGATCTGCATTCGCGCATTCAGGTGCGCATCAAGGAATACGAGGTTGACGGCGACGGCTGGAAAGAAAAAGTCACGCGCTATTCGACCACGGCCGGTCGTGCGCTGCTGTCCGAGATCCTCCCCAAGGGACTGCCCTTCAAGGTGATCGACAAGCCACTCAAGAAAAAGGAAATCTCCAAGCTCATCGACGAGAGTTTCCGGCGCTGCGGCCTCAAGGAAACCGTCGTGTTCGCCGACAAGCTGATGCAGGCAGGTTTTACGCTGGCGACCCGCGCGGGCATATCCATCTGCATCGATGACATGCAGGTGCCGGTGCAAAAACAGGGCATCATCGAAGCGGCTGAATCTGAAGTGAAGGAAATTGAAAAACAGTACACCTCCGGCCTGGTGACTGTTGGTGAGCGTTACAACAAGGTAGTTGATATCTGGGGGCGCGCGGGCGATCAGGTTGCCAAGGCGATGATGGATCAACTGCAGCACGAGAAGGTTAAGGACGCCGTAACCGGCAAGGAAATTACCCAGGACTCATTCAATTCCATTTACATGATGGCCGACTCGGGCGCGCGGGGTTCCGCCGCGCAGATTCGTCAGTTGGCCGGCATGCGCGGTCTGATGGCGAAACCGGACGGTTCGATTATCGAAACGCCGATCACCACAAACTTCCGCGAGGGATTGAATGTTCTCCAATACTTCATCTCGACCCACGGCGCCCGCAAGGGCCTGGCCGACACCGCGCTGAAGACCGCGAACTCCGGTTATTTGACGCGCCGTCTGGTGGATGTAACGCAAGATCTCGTGGTCAGGGAAGATGATTGCGGCACGCAGAACAGTTTTGCCATGAAAGCGCTTGTGGAAGGCGGCGAAGTTGTCGAGCCGCTGCGCGAGCGCATTCTCGGCCGCGTTATCACAGCCGACGTAATTGATCCCGACACCCAGGACGTTGTCTATCCAGCGGGAACACTGCTGGATGAGGATGCCGTCGATAACATCGAAAGGCTGGGTGTCGATGAGGTCTGGGTACGGAGCCCATTGACCTGTGAAACGCGTTTTGGTCTGTGCGCCGCTTGCTATGGTCGCGACCTGGGCCGGGGTACTTTGGTGAATGCCGGGGAAGCGGTGGGCGTGATTGCTGCCCAGTCGATCGGCGAACCGGGAACGCAGTTGACGATGCGGACATTCCACGTGGGTGGTGCTGCCTCGCGTGCCGCGGCGCAAAGCAGTATCGAGGCAAAGAGCGCGGGCACGGTGCGCTTTTCCGCGACGATGCGCTATGTGACCAATCCGAAAGCTGAAAAAATCATCATCGCGCGTTCCGCCGAGGTGTTTATTGCGGATGATCATGGCCGCGAGCGCGAGCGCCACAAGGTGCCCTACGGTGCAACCCTGCTCGTCGGCGATGGCTTGCAGGTGAAGCCGGGCGTACAACTGGCGAATTGGGATCCGCATACGCGTCCGATTGTGACGGAATACGCGGGTACGGTCCGGTTTGAGAACGTCGACAAGGGCATTACGGTCGCCGAACAGATGGACGAGGTGACCGGCCTTACGACACTCGTGGTGATTGACCCGAAGCGGGGCGGCAAGGCGCAGGCCAAGGGGCTGCGACCACAGGTGAAGTTGTTCGACGATGCCGGTCAGGAAGTGAAGATTCATGGCACCGAACACGCGGTCGCCATTACCTTCCACGTCGGATCGATCATTACCGTCAAAAATGGCCAGACTGTCAGCGTGGGTGAGATTCTTGCGCGGATTCCACAGGAGTCCGCCAAGACGCGCGACATTACCGGCGGCCTGCCGCGCGTGGCGGAACTGTTTGAAGCACGCTCACCCAAGGATGTCGGCATGCTGGCTGAGGTAACTGGTTCGGTATCTTTCGGCAAGGACACCAAGGGCAAACAGCGCCTGGTCATTACCGAGCTGGATGGCACCGTCCATGAGTACCTGATCCCAAAAGACAAGCATGTCATGGCACACGACGGCCAAGTCGTCAACAAGGGTGAAATCATCGTGGATGGCGCGGTGGATCCTCACGATATCCTGCGCCTGAAAGGGGTGGAGGAGCTCGCCCGCTATATCATCGACGAAGTTCAAGACGTCTATCGTCTGCAGGGCGTGAAAATCAACGACAAGCATATCGAGGTAATCGTGCGCCAGATGTTGCGCAGGGTGGTGATTACCGATCCGGGCGACACGGGATTTATCCGCGAAGAGCAGGTCGAGCGGTCAGAAATGCTCGACGCGAACGATAAGCTGATTGCAGAGGGCAAACGACCGGCAGAGTTCCAGCATCTCTTGCTGGGCATCACGAAGGCCAGTTTGTCCACTGACTCGTTCATTTCCGCGGCTTCCTTCCAGGAAACGACGCGGGTCTTGACCGAGGCCGCGATCATGGGCAAGCGTGACGAGTTGCGTGGCCTCAAGGAAAACGTCATCGTCGGTCGACTGATTCCTGCCGGTACCGGCTTGGCTTACCATCGCTCGCGTCTCATGCAAGAGGCAGGCGAAGATGCGGCGCGCGGCAAACTGGATGCATCCTTGCCAGACCTTGCAGCAGAAAAATCAGAAATTGATGCGCAAGTAACTTGACGCTACTCCGTTACCTAAATATAATTCCGCCTCTTTTTTGCCCGCCGCTGCATTGTGCATTGCGGGCAAAACAAGTGGTCACACTTAAGAATTAAGCAGCGATCCACGAATCAGGAACGATAACTATGCCTACCATTAACCAGCTTGTGCGCAAGCCGCGGCAAGCGGAAAAAACAAAGAGCAAGGTCCCGGCCTTGGATAGTTGCCCCGCCAAGCGGGGCGTGTGCACGCGCGTTTATACGACAACACCGAAAAAACCGAACTCCGCGCTGCGTAAGGTAGCCAAGGTTCGCTTGACGAACGGGTTCGAGGTCATTTCGTACATTGGTGGCGAGGGGCACAACTTGCAGGAACACTCGGTTGTGCTGATTCGGGGCGGCCGCGTCAAGGATCTGCCGGGCGTGCGTTACCACATCGTGCGTGGCAGCCTGGATACCCAGGGTGTCAAGGACCGGAAGCAAAGTCGTTCCAAGTATGGCGCCAAGCGCCCCAAGAAGGCCTAGGTCAGGTCTGAGCGGTTAGAGAGGTCAATATGCCCCGTCGTAGAGAAGTCCCGAAGCGCGATATTCTTCCGGATCCCAAGTTTGGCAATGTCGAGGTTTCCAAGTTTGTCAATGTCATCATGACAAGCGGCAAGAAGTCGGTTGCCGAGCGCATCGTCTATGGTGCGTTCAGCGTTATCACGAAGAAAAGCGGCAAGGATCCGGTTGAGGTCTTTGGTCTGGCCATCAACAACGTCAAGCCAGTCGTTGAGGTCAAGAGCCGTCGTGTGGGTGGTGCGAACTACCAGGTGCCCGTCGAGGTGCGTCCTTCCCGTCGTCTGGCGCTTTCGATGCGCTGGATTCGCGAAGCGGCCAGGAAGCGTAGTGAAAAGTCGATGGACCAGCGTTTGGCCACCGAGCTGCTTGAGGCTTCCGAGGGGCGTGGCGCCGCGATGAAGAAGCGCGAAGAAGTGCACCGCATGGCGGAGGCCAACAAGGCTTTCTCGCATTTCCGTTTTTAAGCATGAAGTTGTGTGCCGCGGACCAAGGTCCGGCGGCTTATTCTATTTGCCCGCTGCCCGGACGCCTTGCCTGCATGGCGCGTTCTGGTGGTTTGGTTTGAGAAAGACAGGTAATTCAAGTGGCCCGCAAGACACCCATTGAGCGCTATCGCAATATCGGCATTTCGGCACATATCGATGCCGGTAAGACGACGACCACCGAGCGCATCCTCTTTTATACCGGCGTCAATCACAAGCTTGGCGAAGTGCATGATGGGGCGGCGACCATGGACTGGATGGAGCAGGAGCAGGAGCGTGGCATCACGATCACCTCTGCTGCCACCACATGCTTCTGGAAGGGCATGGGCGGTAATTTTGCCGACCACCGCATCAACATCATCGACACCCCGGGGCACGTCGATTTCACCATCGAAGTGGAGCGCTCGATGCGGGTGCTGGATGGCGCCTGCATGGTGTACTGTGCCGTGGGCGGCGTACAGCCACAGTCCGAAACGGTGTGGCGCCAAGCCAACAAATATGGCGTGCCGCGCCTTGCCTTTGTAAACAAGATGGATCGCACCGGCGCCAATTTCTTCCGTGTGCATGATCAGATGCGCGAGCGGCTGAAAGCTAACCCGATTCCCATCCAGATACCGATCGGCGCCGAGGATAAATTTGAAGGCGTGGTTGATCTGGTCAAAATGAAAGCCATTGTCTGGGATGACGCATCGCAGGGAATTAAGTTTACCTACGGTGACATTCCGGCGGAGCTGCTCGCGACGGCCAATGAGTGGCGAGAGAAGATGCTTGAGGCTGCCGCTGAGGCGTCCGAAGAGTTGATGAATAAGTATCTCGAAGAGGGCGACCTTTCCGAGGATGAGATCAAGAAAGCCCTGCGTCAGCGCACCATTGCCAGCGAAATCGTGCCGATGGTGTGTGGCTCTGCGTTCAAGAACAAGGGCGTGCAGGCCATGCTGGATGCCGTGGTCGACTATATGCCCGCGCCCACCGATATTCCGCCAGTCAAGGGCGTCTTGGAAGACGAGAGTGAAGGTCAGCGCAAAGCGTCTGATGATGAACCGTTTTCCGCGCTGGCATTCAAAATCATGACCGATCCGTTTGTGGGTCAATTGACGTTCTTCCGTGTCTATTCGGGTGTGATCAAATCCGGCGACACCATCTACAACCCCTGCAAGGGGCGCAAGGAACGCATTGGCCGCATTCTGCAGATGCATGCCAATCAGCGCGAGGAAATCAAGGAAGTTTTTGCCGGCGATATCGCGGCAGCCGTCGGCCTCAAGGAGACGACGACTGGTGAGACGTTGTGTGCGCTTGACAAGTCCATTACCCTGGTGCGCATGGTGTTCCCCGAGCCGGTGATTCACGTTGCCGTAGAGCCAAAAACCAAGGTCGACCAGGAAAAGATGGGCATTGCGCTCAACCGCCTTGCTCAGGAGGATCCATCTTTCCGGGTGCGGACCGACGAAGAGTCCGGTCAGACGATTATCTCCGGCATGGGCGAATTGCACCTTGAGATTCTTGTCGATCGGATGAGACGTGAATTCAACGTGGAGGCCAATGTCGGCGCCCCGCAAGTGGCATACCGCGAGGCGATCCGCAAGGCGGTCGAACAGGAAGGCAAGTTTGTCAAACAATCGGGCGGGCGTGGTCAATATGGCCATGTCTGGATCAAGCTGGAGCCGAACGAGCAGGGCAAGGGCTACGAGTTTGTCGATGCGATCAAGGGTGGCGTGGTGCCGCGCGAGTACATCCCCGCAGTAGACAAGGGGCTCCGGGAAACCCTACCGAATGGCGTGTTGGCGGGCTTCCCGGTTGTCGATGTCAAAGTAACCCTGTTCGATGGCTCCTACCACGATGTCGATTCGAATGAAAACGCCTTCAAGATGGCGGCCTCGATGGCCTTCAAGGATGCGATGCGCAAGGCGAGTCCCGTGCTGCTTGAGCCGATGATGGCGGTGGAAGTCGAGACGCCGGAAGATTTCATGGGCAACGTCATGGGCGATCTTTCCGGGCGTCGTGGCATGTTGCAGGGGATGGAAGATATCTTGGGCGGTGGCAAGACCATCAAGGCGGAGGTTCCATTGGCGGAAATGTTTGGTTATTCCACTCAGTTGCGTTCGCTGACCCAGGGACGTGCGACCTACACCATGGAATTCAAACACTACGCCGAAGCACCAAAAAATGTGGCCGAAGCGGTGATCAACAAGAAGTAACTGTTCTTTAGGGGAATTTAAAAATGGCAAAAGTCAAATTTGAGCGTAAGAAGCCACATGTGAATGTGGGGACGATTGGTCACGTGGATCACGGCAAGTCCACATTGACGGCTGCGATCACGACGATCATGGCGGCGAAATTTGGTGGCGAGGCGAAAGCCTACGACCAGATTGACGCGGCGCCGGAAGAGAAGGCGCGCGGCATCACCATCAACACGGCGCACGTCGAATACGAGACGGCCAAGCGTCACTACGCCCACGTCGATTGCCCGGGTCACGCCGACTACATCAAGAACATGATCACCGGCGCGGCGCAGATGGACGGCGCCATCCTGGTCGTCTCGGCCGCCGACGGCCCGATGCCGCAGACCCGCGAGCACATCCTGCTGGCGCGTCAGGTAGGCGTGCCCTACATCATCGTCTTCATGAACAAATGCGACATGGTCGATGACGCCGAACTGCTCGAACTCGTCGAAATGGAAGTGCGCGAACTGCTCAGCAAATACGACTTCCCGGGCGACGATGTACCGATCATCAAAGGCTCCGCCCTGAAAGCCATGGAAGGCGACAAAGGCGAACTCGGCGAAATTGCCATCATGCAGCTGGCCGATGCCCTCGACAGCTACATCCCCCAGCCCGAGCGCGCCATCGACAAGCCCTTCCTGCTGCCCATCGAAGACGTCTTCTCCATCTCCGGACGCGGCACCGTCGTCACCGGTCGGGTTGAGCGCGGCGTCGTCAAGGTTGGCGAAGAAATCGAAATCGTCGGCATCCGCCCCACCGTCAAGACCATCTGCACCGGCGTCGAAATGTTCCGCAAACTGCTCGACCAGGGTCAAGCGGGCGACAACGTCGGCGTCCTGCTGCGCGGCACCAAGCGCGAAGAAGTCGAACGCGGTCAAGTGCTGGCCAAGCCGGGCTCGATCAAGCCGCACACCCACTTTGTCGCTGAAGTCTATGTGCTGTCGAAAGACGAAGGCGGCCGTCACACGCCGTTCTTCAACGGCTACCGTCCGCAGTTCTACTTCCGCACCACCGACGTGACCGGCGCCTGCGAACTGCCGGCCGGCATCGAGATGGTGATGCCGGGCGACAACGTGCAGATGACGGTGAAGCTGATTGCGCCGATCGCCATGGAAGATGGCCTGCGCTTCGCGATTCGCGAAGGCGGCCGCACCGTCGGCGCCGGCGTCGTGGCAAAAATC
>JAUXWU010000217.1 GCA_030680085.1 Rhodocyclaceae bacterium
GGTCTGCTGGTGCAAAGCGCCGACGAAGCGCGCATCACCCCAGCCGACATCAAGGTGGTGACCAGGCGCGTGCCGACCGAACAGGAAATGCGCGACCTGCTGTTCGCCTGGAAGGTCGCCAAGTACGTCAAGTCCAACGCCATCGTCTACTGCAAGGACGGCATGACCGTCGGTGTCGGTGCCGGTCAGATGAGCCGCGTCGACTCGGCGCGCATCGCCGCGATCAAGGCCGAGAACAACCAGATGACCGTCAAGGGCTCGGTCGTCGCCTCGGATGCCTTCTTCCCCTTCCGTGACGGCCTCGACGTGCTGGCCCAGGCCGGCGCCACGGCGGTGATCCAGCCCGGCGGCTCGGTGCGCGACGCGGAGGTGATCGCCGCCGCCGATGAACACAACATCGCCATGGTGTTCACCGGCTTCCGTCATTTCAGGCATTAAGCAATGAAATTATTGGTCATTGGTTCCGGCGGACGCGAACACGCGCTGGCCTGGCGGCTGGCGCAGTCGCCGAAGGTGCAAAAGGTCTATGTCGCCCCCGGCAACGCCGGCACGGCGCACGAGGACGGGCTGGAGAACCTGCCGCTCACGGCGATTCCCGATCTCGTCGCCTTCGCCCGCGACAACGCCATCCATGCCACCGTCGTCGGCCCCGAGGCGCCGCTCGCCGCCGGCGTGGTCGATGCGTTCCGCGCCGCCGGGCTGCGCATCTTCGGCCCCACCCAGGCCGCCGCGCAGCTCGAAAGCTCGAAGGACTTCGCCAAGCAGTTCATGAGCCGTCATGGCATCCCGACCGCGAAGTTCCGCACTTTCACCGACGCCGCGGCGGCGCATGCCTATGTCGAGACGGAAGGCGCCCCGATCGTCATCAAGGCCGACGGCCTCGCTGCAGGCAAGGGTGTCGTTGTCGCCATGTTCGCCGACGAAGCGCACCGCGCCATCGACGCCATGCTGTCCGGCAACAAGCTCGGCAGTGCCGGAAGTCGTGTCGTCGTCGAAGAGTTCCTCGACGGCGAGGAAGCCAGCTTCATCGTCATGGCCGACGGCCACCACGCCCTGGCGCTGGCCACCAGCCAGGACCATAAACGCTTGAGCGATGGCGACACCGGCCCCAATACCGGCGGCATGGGCGCCTATTCGCCGACGCCAGTGGTGACGCCGGCGATCCACGCCCGCGTCATGCGCGAGGTGATCATGCCGACCATCCACGGCATGGAGAAGGACGGCATCCTGTTCACCGGTTTCCTCTATGCCGGCCTGATGATCAAGCCCGATGGCGGCCCGGGTGGATCAATCAGGGTGCTCGAATTCAATTGCCGCATGGGCGACCCGGAAACCCAGCCGATCATGCTGCGGCTGAAGAGCGACCTCGTGACACTCATCGATGCCGCCATCGACGGCCATCTCGACCGTGTCGAGGCCGATTGGGATCGGCGCGTCGCGCTCGGCGTCGTGCTCGCCGCGCACAACTATCCCGCCACCCCGCGCCAGGGCGACGTCATCCTCGGTCTCGGCAAACCCGACGCTGACAGTCATGTCTTTCACGCCGGCACGGCGGAAAAAGCCGGCCACGTCGTCACCGCCGGCGGCCGCGTGCTCTGCGTCACCACCTTGGGCGACAGCGTGCGCTCGGCGCAAAAACGCGCTTATGAAATCGCCGATGACATTCGCTTCGACGGCATGCAGTTCCGTCGCGACATTGGACATCGCGCACTGAAGCGCTGATGGACAACGCCGCCGTCAAGACCTATTTCACCGGCCTGCAGGAACGCATCGTCGCTGAACTGGAAGCTTTCGATGGCAAACCGTTTCGCCGCGATGAGTGGGCACGCCCGCAGGGCGGCGGCGGCATCTCCCTGTTGATCGAGGAAGGCGATTTCTTCGAGCGCGGCGGCGTCAATTTCTCGCATGTCATTGGCGATGCCCTGCCCGCCAGCGCCACCGCGCACCGCCCGGAACTGGCCGGCCGACGCTGGGAAGCGCTGGGCGTTTCGCTGGTGTTGCATCCGCGCAATCCCTACTGTCCGACCACGCACCTGAACGTGCGCTGCTTCGTCGCCAGCCAGGACGGCGAAGCGCCCGTCTGGTGGTTTGGCGGCGGCATGGACCTCACGCCGTATTACGGGTTTGCGGAAGATGCGACGCATTTCCATCGCACCTGCCAGGCAGCGCTTGCACCTTACGGTGACGACGTGCATGCCCGCTACAAGCAATGGTGCGACGAATACTTTTTTCTCAAGCACCGCAACGAGCCGCGCGGCATCGGCGGCATTTTCTTCGATGACCTGAACGAGGGCGGCTTCGAACGCTGCTACGCCCTGACGCAAAGCGTCGGCGATAGTTTCATCGAAGCTTACCTGCCACTCTGCGCGCGCCGCCGGGGCATCGCTTACGGCGAGCGCGAACGCGACTTCCAGGCCTACCGGCGCGGCCGTTACGTCGAATTCAATCTGGTGTGGGATCGCGGCACGCTGTTCGGCCTGCAATCGGGCGGGCGCACCGAGGCGATCCTGATGTCGCTGCCGCCGGTCGTCAAATGGCGCTACGACTGGCGTCCCGAACCCGGCACGCCCGAAGATAAGCTCTACACCGACTTCCTGCCACAGCGCGACTGGGTTTGATTCAGACAGTCAGCCGCCGCGCGGTAGTGCCGGTTGGCGTCGTCCACGCGTTCAAGGTAATCGAGGAGCCGCGCCAGCTCAATATGCGCGGCGCAAGTGGATGCCACGGCCAGGGACGCTTCCAGATAGCTTTGTGCCTTGCCCCAGAGTTGCTGGCGGGCGCACAGCCGGCCCAGCGCCAGCAGCAGCGCGGCGTCGTTCGGCTGTTCGTGCAGCCATTTCTCGCCATGCGCGATGCGGCCGAGCACATCACCGCCTGCGCAATGGGCATACTCTTCCAGCAACGCGGATTCCCATTGGTCATCGAGATAATCCTCGATCAGGCGAGCGCTTTCGACGCAGGCGCCGGCGTTGTTGAGCGCCCGCGCGGCACGCTGCGCCAGCGGCAGGTCAAGGCGCTCCGCCACCGGCACGCCTTGCCAGTAACGCGCCAGTTGCGCCGGCTCGTCCTCCAGGCCGTCGAGCATGCCGTGCTGCGCGCGCAGGCGCAGCGGCAGCGCCTGCGCGGCGCCGAGCACCTTGTGTTTTTCTAGCTGGCGGGTGATGCGCAGCATCTCGGCCCAGTCGTTGCGGCCTTGCGCCAGACGCAGGGCAAGGCGCAGCGCGGAAATCTGCCGGCGCTCCTGGGGTGCCAGTTCATCCAGCGCGGCCTGGGCGATGGCGAAATCACGCGTGTCAAGCGCCAGGTCGGCCTCGGTCATCAGTCGCGCGGTACGCCAGTCACTCTGGTCCGGCGCATTGGCGCGGGCACGCACCAGCCATTCCGCGATCCGCGCGGGATCGTGCAAGGCGTGTGCCGCCTTCAGGCCGACCAGCGATGCCAGCACGGCGGCTGACGGCGTCCCGCCGGAATCCACTTTTTCCGCGCTCTTCAGGGCATGGCCGTAACGGCCCTCCCACAACAGGCGCAGGGCTTCGGTAGCCGCGCGTTCATCGCGCAAACGCGCGCGCCGCGCGCGAAATTCACCGACGACACGCGGCAGGTTCAGCGTGCTGCTGATCGCCCGCAACAGCAGATACGCCACCGCCAGGGCCAGAAGTTGCGCCAGCACAAACAGGTTCAGCGACAGCTCGATACGCCAGGGCGGAATGACCCAGAGCACATAACCATCTGAAACCCGGCCGAGAAGCGCCAGGCCGATGGCCAGCGCGGCGAGGGTCAGCAACCAGAACAGGGCGCGCATGGGGTTTTACCGCGACGCGCCACGGTCACGACCGAGCGTGAAGTTGCGCAGCGCCGCGAGGGTTTCGTTGAGCTCGACCGGTTGGGCGCCGACCTCCTGTTTGGCCAGGTTTTTCAGGGTGGCCCGCGCATTCTCGACGGCGGGGGCACGTGTGTCGAAATAACGTTCAAGCCACTCATCCGCCTGCTTGAGGTCAGTCAGGAAGCTGCTGCCGTCCCTCGCCAGCAGCCCCAGCCGCGCCGACAACAACCGCAGCCGCAGATTCTCGCGCAGGAACAGGCTTTCGCGGGGCGACAGCAGGCCGGGATCCGGACGATCGATCCGCTCGATGCGCACCAGTTGACGGACTTCATGCCACAAATCTGCCAGCCAGGCCCGGCCGATCGCCTGCCAGTCGAAAGCCTTTGCCAACGCAGCGGCGGGCGCTTCCCGAGACTTGGCGGGTTTGACTGTTTTTGCGGACTCTGCCGGTGCGGGCCGCTGCTCATAGGCGAGCGGCAGATTCGGCACGGCTTCCAGCATATCGTTGAGCTTCATGGCGATGCCCGGCACATCGGCGCCGGGCAGGGCTTTCAGCCGCTCGATGTCGCGGTTGAGGAGTTTTCTGAGCGGCAAAAACTGCGGCTGGGCGTTTTTCGCCAGGCGCGCCTCCGCCCCTTGCAGACTGATCAGCGCCGCCGCGACATTGCCGGCCAGTTGCAACTGTTGCGCGGCCATCGCCACATCCTGTTCGATCTCGGCCAGCAGCCGATCCTCGCGCACCCGCGACAGCTCCTGATACATCGTTTCGAGCGCTAGTTGCTGACTTTGCATTTCCGCGGCGCGGGCGTCCAGCGCGCCCACCTTGGCCTGCAGCGCGTCGAGCGCCACCCGATCCTGCTTGGTGCTGGCCAGCGCCTCGCGTTGCACGGCCTCGCTGTCGGCCAGACGGCGCGACAGTTCCTGACGCGTCGACTCCAGGCGCTCGCTGCCCTGCCAGACCAGCCAGGACAGCACCAGCACTGCCAGCAAGACCAGGCCGCTTATCCAGACTGCCGGTTGACGCAGTTGGTCACCCAGCGTCCGCCGCGGTGGCGCCGTCAGGGCGGGTAGATCGGTGGTTTTCTGTTCGGTCATGGCGATGAGAAGTATTCAGTCAATCCTGCAATCAATCCGGCATCGGCCGGGCCGGTCAGAATAACCCGGGTCAGGCCGAGCGCGCGCGCCTGCTCGGCGATGCGCGCATGGGGGACAAAGGTCGGCGTCTTCTTGAGCCAGCTTTGGCCCAGTTTACCGACCATCTCGTACAGGTTGCGCAGCCCCTCGCTGCTGGTCACGGTCAGCGCATCCAGTTGGCCAATGCTCCACAGTTTAAGCAGCGGCGCCGCATCGATGGCCGGCTTGGCGCGGCGATAGCAAACGACATAATCCACCACGGCGCCGCGCGTTTTCAAGGTGTCGCCAAACAGGTCGCGGCCGCCGTCGCCGCGAAAGATAATCACGCGCTGGCCGGTCATGTCCGCAAACGGCGGCAGTTCGAGCAAGGCCTCGGAATCAAAGCGCTCCTGCGGCGCAACCACGTCATTGATGCCGTGGCGCAGCAGCGTCGCTTCGCTGCTGTGTCCGACGGTGGCGACGCGCACGGCGGCAGGCCATGTGCGGTGCGACAACACCACCGCCAACGCCTTCTCGACGGCATTGGGACTGACGAACACCGCCCAGTCATACTGGTCGAGCCGGATCGCCGCATCGAGAATCGGCATCACATCGGCGACGTCCTCGATGGCCAGCACGGGAAAGAGCACCGGATGCGCACCGCGTTCGATCAGCGCCTCGGCCAGATGAGTCGCCTGCCCCGCCGGTCGCGTGACGACGATATGCCGTCCCGCCAGCGCCGACTTTTGGCGCGTCGGCGTGACGTCCAAACCATCTGCCAGCGCCGACTTTTGGCGCGTCGGCTGGGCGTCCAAACCACATGTCATAGCCAGGTCATTCACAGGGCGGCGAGAATCTCGTCAGCGCCCTGGGCGCGCAGGTCGGCGACCAGTGCGAGGCCCAAGGCTTCGGGATCAAGCGCCGGCCCGCTCTTCTCGGCTCGGGCAATACGCGTGCCGTCGGGTGTCGCCACCAACCCGCGCAGCCGCAGTTGCCCGGCGGAAAATTCCGCATAGGCGCCAAGCGGCACTTCGCAACTGCCGGCCAGCGCCCGCGAGACGGCCCGTTCGGCGCGCACGCAGGCCGCCGTCGCGGCATCGTTCAAAGGTGCCAGCCAGGCCGCAACTTCGGGCCGGTCGGCGAGCGCCTCGATGCCCAGCGCGCCCTGCCCGGCGGCCGGCAGCGAGGACTCGGCGGGCAGCACTGATCGAATGCGCTCGCCCAGGCCGAGGCGGGTCAGGCCGGCCGCCGCCAGAATGATGGCGTCGTATTGCCCTTCATCCAGCTTGCGCAAGCGCGTATCCAGATTGCCACGCAGACTAGTCACGGCCAGATAGGGGTGGTTGGCATGCAATTGCGCCTCGCGGCGCAGGCTGGAGGTGCCGACCACCGCGCCCGGCGGCAAGTCGTCAAGGCAGGCGTATTTATTCGATACGAAGGCATCGAGCGGCACTTCGCGCGGGCCGATCGCCACCAGCGCGAATTCCGGCGCGAGTTGCATCGGCACGTCCTTCATCGAGTGCACGGCAATGTCGGCGCTCCGGTCGAACAACGCCGTTTCCAGTTCTTTGACAAACAAACCCTTGCCGCCGACCTTGGCCAGCGGCCGGTCGAGGATCTGGTCGCCGCGCGTC
>JAUXWU010000224.1 GCA_030680085.1 Rhodocyclaceae bacterium
GGCAGTTTTCAGCGCATCGAGGTCCTGGTAGATCAAGGCGTCGGCGCCGATCTCGCGGCAGATTTCCTCATCGCTGCGATGGGAGGCGATCAACTCGGCGCGCGTCGGCATGTCTATGCCATAAACATTGGCAAAGCGCACTGGCGGACTGGCCGAGGCGAAATAGACTTTTTTCGCACCGGCCTCGCGGGCCATCATGATGATCTCGCGGCTGGTGGTGCCGCGCACGATGGAGTCGTCGACCAACAACACATTCTTGCCGCGAAACTCCTGCGCCATGGCATTGAGTTTCTGGCGCACCGATTTGCGGCGCGAAGCCTGCCCCGGCATGATGAAAGTACGGCCGATATAGCGGTTCTTGACGAAACCTTCACGGTACGGCACCGCCAGCTGCCGCGCCAGTTCGAGCGCGGAGGGCCGACTCGAATCGGGGATCGGAATCACCGCGTCGATGGCCAGATGCGGCATGGTGTGGCGAATCTTGTCGGCGAGAAACTCGCCCATCTTGACGCGCGCGCCATACACCGAGACGCCGTCGATCAGCGAGTCGGGGCGCGCCAGATAGACATACTCGAACATGCAGGGAGCATGCATGGTCTTGGCCGCGCACTGCCGGCTGATGAACTGGCCGCGCGTGTCGATCAGCACCGCCTCGCCAGGCTCGACATCGCGCAGATACTGGAAGCCGAGCGTGTCGATCGCCACGCTCTCCGATGCCACGAGGTATTCCATGCCCAGCGGCGTCTCGTTCTTGCCGATCACCAGCGGACGGATGCCATAGGGATCGCGGAAGGCCAGCAGGCCGTAGCCGGCGATCATCGCCACCACGGCATAGGCGCCCTTGACGCGCCGATGCACGCCGGCCACCGCCTTGAAGATGGTCTCGGCATCGACCTGGTACTTCGTCGACGCCGCCTGCAACTCGTGCGCCAGAACGTTCAGCAACACCTCGGAATCCGAGTTGGTGTTCATGTGCCGCAGGTCTTGCAGGAACATGTCGCGCTTCAGCATTTCGGCATTGGTCAGGTTGCCGTTGTGCGCCAGCATCAGCCCGAAGGGCGAATTGACGTAGAAGGGCTGCGCCTCGGCGGCGTTGTAGGCCGAGCCGGCCGTCGGGTAGCGGCAGTGACCGATGCCCCAGTTGCCGACCAGGCCGCGCATGTTGCGGGTGCGGAACACATCGCGCACCAACCCCGGCCCCTTGTGCATGAGGAAACGCCCGCCCTCCGCCGTGGCAATGCCGGCCGCATCCTGACCGCGATGCTGCAGAACCTGCAAGCCGTCGTAGAGCAACTGATTTACCGGCGTGGTAGCTACCACGCCCAAAATGCCGCACATTGTTCAACCCTATCGGTAGCGAATCCGTTTTGCCAATTCTTTTGCCAATTCCGGCGGCAACCAGGGTTTGGCCGCCAGCACCGCCGTTTCAAGCGGCGGCGCCAACACCGCCTGCCGCCACCATTGCTGTTGCGGCAGGGCGGTCAGCCCGGCCAGCAACACCCCCACCCACACCACCAAAATTCCGCGCGCAATACCGAACAGCGAACCCAGCACCCGATCCAGCGGCGCCAGCCCGACCGCCCGCAACAGCAGCGAGACCATCCAGCGCGCCAGAGCGAACAGTATCAGGACGGCGACAAAGATGGCAACAAACCCGGTCACCTGCTGCATCAGCGGCTCAGTCAGCGGCTCAGTCAGCGGATCGGCCAACCCGGTCGCCAACCAACCGCCCGCCGGCGTCGCCCAGGTACGCGCCGCCAGAAAAGCCACCACCCAAGCCGCCAGCGCGAGAAGTTCGCTCATCACACCGCGCCAAGCCCCAATGGCCAAGGATAGCAGCACCACCCCGATCACCACAAAATCAAAAGCCGTCACTTATTTTTTCGCCACCGGGCCATCAACGCCGATGATCTTGATCCGCTCCCGCGCCTTCTCGGCGGCCTCATGGGAGGGGAAGGGGCCGGCGCGCACGCGTGTGCGCGGCCCGTTCGGGGTATCAACTTTTTCGGTGTAGGTTGGCAAATCGAGTTGCTTCAGTTTCCCGATCAGGAGGGTGACGCTGGCCGGATTCTGATAGGCGCCCAGTTGCACTTCCCAGGCTTCGCCGTCACTCTTTTCAGGGGCTGGCTTGGGGACTGCCTGCGCTTCGGGTTTGGGCTCGGACTTTGGCTCGGGCTTGACTTCGGGTTTTTCGGCGGGGACTGTGGTGGGGGGAGTGGGTTGTACCGCGGCAAGCTTGCCGGTCACGCGCTGCGTCACACCCTCGTCCGGACTGGGAATGCGTACTTGAATATCTTTCAGGGGCGGCGCCGGCTGGTGATCCATCACCATCGGCAAAACAATGGCGGCCAGGAGCGCCAGCGCCACCGCACCGATCAGCCGCCGCCGCGCACGCTTTTTCAGCAGCGTCGCATCATCGCCAGGCTCGCCGTCTCTGTCCTTATTGCTACGTTTGTCTTCTTGTGCCATGTCACGCATTACGGCCGAGAGTTCGCATCACACCCGCCACCGTCAGAAACGATCCAAAGACGAGGATTCTATCATCGTCGCCCGCCTGCTCTTCTGCATGGGCAAGCGCCGCTGCGGGTGAGGCATATTGGCCCGCCGTCTCATTGTTGGCAGATGCGGCGCCGACTTTTGCAATGATCGCCGCAAGGTCGACAGCAGTTGCCGCGCGCGGCCCCGGCAGATCACAGGGCAGCCAGCGGTCGACCCGATGACGGATCGCCTCGATCACGCCGGCAATGTCCTTGTCCGCCATCATGCCGAACACCGCCCAGGTGGTCCGTGCAAAACCCATGCCACCCAGACTCGCCGCAAGGGCGGCGGCGGCCTGCGGGTTGTGGGCGACATCCAGCACGATCTGCGGCCGCCCCGGCAATACCTGGCAGCGGCCCACGACCTCGACTTCGGAAAGGCCGCGGCGGATATCCTGCGCCGCAACCGGCAATTGATCATGCAAGGCATACAGCGCGGCGATAGCGCAACTAGCGTTGTGCAACTGGCAATCCCCGCGCAAGGCCGGGAAGGCCAGACCGCTCAACCTGCGCCCATCGCGCCCCCAGTATTGCCATTGCCCTTCCCCCCGGATAAATCCGAAATCGCGGCCGATCTGACGAAAGTCGGCGCTGGCGAGACGGCAGGTTTCGATCAGACTCTGCGGCGGCGCGGCATCGCCGCAGATCAGCGGTCGACCGGCACGGCAGATGCCGGCCTTTTCGCGCCCGATATGCTCGCGGGTCGGGCCCAGATAATCCATGTGATCCAGCCCAACGGTAGCCACAATGGCGCAGTCGGCATCATAAATGTTCGTGGCATCGAGCCGGCCGCCGAGGCCGACTTCAAGGATGATCGCGTCGAGTCCGGCGACGGCAAACATTTCCCAGGCCGCCAGCGTGCCGAACTCGAAATAGGTGAGCGGCACCGAGTGCCGCGCCGCCTCGACCCGCGCAAACGCCGCACAGAAATCGGCGTCCTCCGCCGACACGCCATTCAGGCGTACCCGTTCGTTGTAGCGGAGCAGATGCGGCGAGGTGTAAACGCCGACGCGATAGCCGGCGGCACGCAGAATACGTTCGAGCATGGCGCAGGTCGAGCCCTTGCCGTTGGTTCCGCCCACTGTGATGACCGGGCAGTTCTGGCGCTGCTGCAAGACGTCCCCGACCTGCCGCACGCGCTCCAGCCCAAGCTCGATACCCGCCTGGCCGCGCGGGTGCAGCCGTTCAAGATGGACCAGCCAGTCGTCCAGGCTACGACCTGTCAAACCGAAGGAATGCGTTGCAGCAGCGTCAGCACGGCCGCCAGCCGGTCGCGCATCTCGCGCCGGTCGACGATCATGTCGATAGCGCCCTTTTCAAGCAGGAATTCGGCGCGCTGGAAGCCTTCTGGCAGGGTTTCGCGCACCGTCTGTGCGATCACGCGCGGCCCGGCAAAGCCAATCAACGCGCCCGGTTCGGCCATGACGACGTCACCGATGAAGGCGAACGAAGCCGAAACGCCGCCCATGGTCGGATCGGTCAGTACCGAGATGAAAGGCAGTTTGTGACGCGCCAGCCGGGTGAGCGCCGCCGTCGTCTTGCTCATCTGCATCAGGGACAGCAGGCCCTCCTGCATACGCGCCCCGCCCGAAGCCGTCACGCAAATAAAGGGCAGTTGATTCTCGATGGCGGCATTCACGCCGCGCACGAAGCGCTCGCCGACCACCGAGCCCATCGAGCCGCCCATGAATTCAAACTCGAAACAGGCCACCACCACCGGCAGGGTTTTGATCGCGCCCTGCATCACCACCATGGCATCGGTTTCGCCCGTGTCCTCATGGGCCGCCGCCAGCCGGTCGGGATAGCGTTTGCTGTCCTTGAACTTGAGCGCATCGAGCGGCAACACCTCGGCGCCGATCTCGTGCCGACCTTCGGCATCGAGCAACAGATCAAGCCGTTCGCGCGCTTTCAGGCGGTGATGATGAGCACACTTGGGACAAACATTGAGGTTCTGCGCCAGGTCGGTGGCATACAACACCGCCTCGCAGGCGGGACACTTGCTCCATAGCCCCTCGGGCATGGATTTCCGCGTGCCACTCGTACCGATAGCGCGCTTGATCTTCGGCGGCAGCAGTTTTTGGAGCCAGCTCATGCCTCTCTCCCTCCACTCGTTGCATCATCCATCGCCTGCCGCACCTCGCGCAGGAAGGCTGTGACACTAGCCGGCGCCGTACCGGAAGGCGCCTGCTCGATGGTTTCGATGATTTTGCTGCCGATGACCACGGCGTCGGCGACGCTGGCGATGCGGGCCGCGCTGGCGGCGTCGCGGATGCCGAAGCCGACGCCGACCGGCATGCCGACCTTGGCGCGAATATTCGGAATGCGCCGCGCCACTTCGTCGAGGTCGATGGTCGCCGCCCCGGTCACACCCTTGAGCGAGACGTAATAGATATAGCCGCTGCCAAGCTCCGCCACGTCGGCAAAGCGCGCCTCGACCGAGGTCGGCGCCAGCAGGAAAATCGGATCAATGGCGAACTGTTTCAGCAGGCGCGAAAACTCGGCGCACTCTTCCGGCGGGTAATCGACCACCAGCACGCCATCGACACCGGCGGCCTGTGCGTCACGGGCAAAGGCCTCTGAACCGTAAGCCTCAATGGGATTGGCGTAACCCATCAGCACCACTGGCGTCGTCCTGTCCGTCTTGCGAAACTCATGCACCATGCCCAGCACGACGCGCAAACTGACGCCAAAAGACAGCGCCCGTTCGGAAGCCCGCTGAATCGTCGGCCCGTCCGCCATCGGGTCGGAAAACGGCACGCCAAGCTCGATGATGTCGGCGCCACCCGCGACCAGCGCCCGCATCAGCGGCACGGTCTGCCCGGGCTCGGGATCGCCGGCGGTGATGAAGGGAATCAGCGCCGCTCTTCTCCCATGAGGGCCCTGCGCTTGAAGCTCGGCAAACTTGGCGGAAATTCTCGACATGATCAGAACTGAATCCCCGATTTTTCAGCAACAGTATGCATGTCCTTGTCACCGCGGCCGGACAGATTGACGAGCAGGATTTTATCTTTCGGCAGCGTCGGCGCCAGTCGCGTCGCGTAGGCCAGGGCGTGGCTGGATTCGAGGGCCGGGATGATGCCCTCGTCGCGGCACAAATCGTGGAAGGCCGCCAGCGCCTCGTCGTCGGTCACGGTGACATATTCCGCCCGACCGGTGTCCTTCAGCCAGGCATGCTCGGGGCCGACGCCGGGATAGTCGAGCCCGGCGGAAATCGAATGGGTTTCGATGATCTGGCCGTTGGCGTCCTGCAGCAGATAGGTGCGGTTGCCATGGAGAACGCCGGGGCGTCCGGCCGTCAACGAAGCGGCATGCTTGCCGCTTGCCAGGCCGTGCCCCGCCGCCTCGACGCCGACCAGTTTGACCGCCGCATGCGGAATGTAATCGTAGAAAATTCCCATGGCGTTAGAGCCGCCGCCGACGCAGGCAATCACCGCATCGGGTTGCCGTCCCGCCAGCGCCGACATTTGGCCGAGGCACTCACGACCGATCACCGCCTGAAAATCGCGCACCATCATCGGATACGGATGCGGCCCCGCTACCGTGCCGATGATGTAGAAGGTGTCGGCAACGTTGGTCACCCAGTCGCGCATGGCCTCGTTCAAGGCATCCTTGAGGGTTTTCGAGCCCGACTCGACCGGCACGACCCTGGCGCCCAGCAATTTCATGCGGTAAACGTTGGAGGCCTGGCGCTTGATGTCCTCGCTGCCCATATAAACCACGCACTCCATGCCATAACGCGCGGCGACGGTCGCCGCGGCGACGCCGTGCTGCCCAGCGCCGGTCTCGGCGATCACCCGCCGCTTGCCCATGCGCCGCGCCAGCAGCGCCTGGCCAATGCAGTTGTTGATCTTGTGAGCGCCGGTGTGGTTGAGGTCTTCGCGTTTGAGATAAATCTGCGCGCCGCCCAGCCGTTCTGACCAGCGCTTGGCATGGTAAATAGGGCTCGGGCGACCGACATAGTGGGCCAGTTCGTACTCGAACTCGGCCAGGAAAGCGGGGTCGGCTTTGGCAGCCGCATAGGCAGCGTCCAGTTCCGCCAGGGCAGGAATCAGCGTTTCGGCAACGAAGATGCCTCCATATTTGCCGAAATGCCCTTTATCATCAGGCATGTTGTATTGATTATCTGGCATCTGCTGTTCTCACTGCCGCAACGAAGGCGGCGATCTTGTCGGCATCCTTGATCCCCTTGGCAGACTCGACACCGCTGCTGACATCTACCGCCCAAGGATGTGTTTTAGCTACAGCTTCTGCGACGTTGCCTGCATGAAGACCACCGGATAGCACCATTGGCAACGGCAAATTTCCCGGAATCAGCGACCAGTCGAACGACTGACCCACACCACCATACGCCTCTACCCAGGCGTCGAGCAGCAAGCCCTGGGCTGACGGATAGGCGCGGGCGAATTCTAGCAGATCGAGTTCCTGGCGAACCCGCGCCGCCTTGAGATAAGGCAAGCCAAACTGTTCGCAGTACTGTGCATCTTCTTCGCCATGAAACTGCAGAAGGTCGATGGGAACGGCTGCCAAAATATCCCGCACGCTGGCGGGTTCGGCATTGACGAACAAGCCGACGCGCGTCACGAAGGGCGGCACGCGCCGCGCCAGATCGGCGGCCATTTCCAGGGACAGCGCACGCGGACTCGGCGGGTAAAACACGAAACCAATGGCATCGACACCCGCACGCAGGGCGGCATCGAGGTCGATGGCGCGGGTAATGCCGCAGATCTTGATGCGAGTTCGCTGCATGATTCAGATGGGCAGTTGCGGGTTCGCCATGATACGTCCCCGCTGCGGCAAATCCCACGCATCGCCGTAATCGACCCCGACGAGATACAGCCCATCCGGCGCATAGGTCGGCGCCCCCTGGCGGCGGTCACGGCATGCCAGCAAATCGCCCAGCCACTGCGGCGAGCGGCGTCCCATGCCGACATAGACCAGGGCGCCAACGAGATTCCTGACCATATGATGCAGAAAGGCATTGGCCTGGCAGTCGAAGCGGATCAGGTCGCCATCTTTGTCAATATCGAAGCGATACAGCGTCTTGACGGGTGACTTGGCCTGACAGCCTGACGCCCGGAAGGCGGAGAAATCGTGCTCGCCGACCAGGCAGGCCGCCGCCGCCTGCATCGCCGCGACATCCAGCGATTGATGGCACCAGCCCACCTTCCCGGCAAGTACACCGGGGCGCTCGGGTCGATTGAGCAGAACGTAGCGGTAGGCGCGCGCGCGCGGCAAACCGCGCATGAAAGTCGTCGTCAACCGGCGCGGCCCAGCGCACCACCACCGCCGCCGGCAAAAAGGCGTTGGTTCCGCGCACCCAGGCCGTGACCGGACGCTCCAGCGTGGTATCAAAATGCACAACCTGGGCAAGCGCATGCACCCCGGCATCGGTTCGTCCAGCGCAAACGACCCTGAGCGGCGCACCGGCGATCCGCGCCAGCGCCGCCTCCAGGACATCCTGCACGGTATTGCCGCAAGGCTGCGACTGCCAACCGACGAATCCCGCACCGTCGTACTCAAGGCCGAGAGCGATTCTCACAAGAAACACGCCGGGGCGCCCCAAGTGTTTCTTGGCCCCCTGGGGGGAGAACGCCGCATAGCGGCGTTTGCGGGGGGGGATATGGTCATCGCCAGATTACTAGGACAGAAACCGCTGCCAGCAGGCTGCCGATCAGCAATTTGTCCTGCAGGCGGAGCGGCGGCATCGGCAAACTGAAACTCTCGGGAGCGGTTATGTGTGACTCCTTCAAGGTGAACCATTCCCGCCAGTCGATCTGCTGTTTTTGCTCAACAAATTCGAGCACCAGCATCAACCGCACCACCGTGCGATCACGCCAGGCAAACGGTCTCAGCAGACAATAAAGACCCGTCAGCAGACCCGATGTGCCCACCTGCTGGTGCAGCAAGGCCAGGCTGGCCAGCATCGCCAGCAAGCGACTCAACTGCTCCCCGGCATGCCACAACCCTTCGTAGGTCAACCTCAGATCACCGCCAATACCCGGCAGGAATTCGCCTGGGGTAAGCAGCAGGAACAGCAGGGCCAGCGACAACAGCAACCAGCGCGAACGCATGAGCAGGTTACGACTGCGTTCGGCCGCCAGGGTCAGCGCCAGCACCAGACATAACGCGGCGAGCCCCATCAGCAAAGGCAGCGGCAACCATTGCAAAATCAAGGCAAAAACCAGCCATGAAAGCAACAGCGATACCGGATGCCACATTGGTGAGATGGGCCACGGCGTCGGGAAACGCCGTGGCTGCGGTGACCCTGGGGTCAAAGATCCAGCTGATCGAGTCGCGCGCGCGCCTGGCCCTGCTGGGCTGGGCTACCTTCGTTGAGAACCTCGTTCAGCAACTCGCGTGCGCCTTCCCGATCACCCATTTCATCGTAGGCCAAGGCAAGTTCCAGCTTGGTCGCCACTTCCGAGTCATCCGTTTCTGCGGCAACCTCTTTGGACGCTGCATCCTGCTCAAACGCTGGCGCTGCCTCTTCCGCCATCTCGGTTGTCTCCTCGGGTGTCTCCTCGGCGGGCGCACCTTGCTCTGCCGTGGAACCCGGCTCACCTAAATCGAAATTAATGCCCGCAAGATCAAGTGCAGCAAGCGGTTCGGGACTTGTTGCGGTAGCGCGCGGCTCGGTATCGATACCGACCGGCGCGGGCTCTTCGGCCCCCAACTCCAGATCGAAATTGAAATCAAGCTCGCCCACACCGTTTTGCGCAACGGATTCAACAGTCTCGGCGGCGACCGGAGTCACCTGGGCAGACCCCAAATCGAGATCGAATTCGATCTCATTGCTGGCGGCAACTGCAGGTTCCACTGCCGGGGCCTCGGCCGAACTGCCGATATCCAGTGAAAACTCGACGGCATTGCCGTCAACCGCCGCAGTTTCAGCCCTCTCGACGGACGGCGGATGCTGTGTCGGCGAACCCAGGTCGAAGTCGAAATCGAGGCCCGCCGCTTCGGCTGGGGGTTGCGCTTCCGCTGCCAGGGCCGCTTCGGCAGGAGCGAAGACAGCCGGACTCGCCGCCGCCGCTGCGACAGCGAACAGTCCGCCTGTCAGGCCCAGGCCCGCCGCCAGCGCGACAGCTCTGTCCCAGTCGGGCCCCTTGCCGCCATGCAGGCCATGCAGTTCGTTCGCCACGAATTCAAAGCGGGCCGCATCCTTGCGGTTGGCATATAGCTCAAGCAGTTTGAGATGAATGGCCGTGCGTGTCGGATCGGTCTTGAGACCTTCCAGCAGAATTTCCTCGGCCTGGCTGTCGCGACCGTAGGCCATGTAGACTTCAGCCTCGGCGACCGGATCGACGCTTTCCGCGGTCGTCAGCACGCCGCCTCCGCTGAAGTCGCCATGGATGGAGACTTCACCGCTATCCACGCTTTCGCTGGCCGCGCCGACTACCGCACCAGAACGAGCCGCCACGGCGCCGACAACGCCTGACTCATCATGCTGCGCAATTTCCTCCCGCGCCTGTTTTTTCCTGCGATAGGCGGAAAAACCCAGATAGCCAAGCAAAAGGGCAAGCAAACCGCCGCTGCCAAAAACAAGCTCGGGGTTTTCTTCGACAAAACCCGGTTCCGGCGGGGGCGGGGGCGGGGCGGACGGCTTGACGGTCGGCGCCGGTTCGGGTTTCTTCACTTCCGCGGGCTTGGGCAAGGCGGCCTGCGCCTGCTGCTGCACCTGAGCGCCGGCCTGACTCTTCAGTTCAACCAGATGCTTGAGACTTTCGAGATTTTTTTCAAGTTCCGCGATCCGGCCGGAAGCCTCGCGCAAAGCCTTGTCACGGGCAATCAAATCTTCTTCAAGGGCGGCCTTGCTCGCTGCTCCGGAGGCTTTGGCAACCCCGGCGGCTTCGGTGGGCGAAACTTCCAGCTTGTCCTTGGTCGCAACAGGCGGCGCCTTGCTCTCGATCTGTGGCTTGATTTTGCCGACGGCGCGTTGCTGCGGCTGCGTCTCGGTGGCCGGGGCCAGCGCGGCGGCGGCGGCAAGGTTGCGTCGGTAAGCGTTGAAATCGGCGGTCTGAGCAACAATCAACTTGCGCGCCTCGCCAGCATCGACGCCAGCCACCTCGCCGGGATCGGGCAAACGAAGGATCCGGCCGGCACGCAGGCGGTTCATGTTGTTGCCGTCGAAGGCCTCGCGATTGCTGTTGAACAACGCCACCAGCATCTGGTCGAGGCCGACCGTCGCAGGTTTGTTCTCCAGGGCAATTTTGCTCAGGGTTTCGCCGGATTTGACCTGACGCTCGCCGGTGCTTGGCATGACGACCGACGGCTCGGCAGCCGGTGCGGGGCGCGATTTGGGTTTGGCGGCGTCAGCGGCATCGGCGACGCGGGGCTCGGCCTGCGCCTTGGCTGACGGCACCGGCATGGCAGGCGCGACGAATAGCGGCGTTGCCTGGGGGACCACGGGGGTGACCACGGAGGCCGGTCTGGCCACCTGCAGCATTTCTGGCGGGTCGAGCAGGAAGGTGTATTCCCGCACCAAACGGCCAGCAGTCCAGTTCAATTCGACGAGAAAATGCAGGAAAGGCTCATTGAGCGGCCGCTCGGTGGTCAATTTCAGCACGGGCTGGCCGTCCGGCTGTTTAGCGACGCTCAGGCGCAGGCCGGAGAGCGCCGACATGAATTCGATACCGGCCTTTTTGAAGTCGTCGTGCGAAGCCAGTTTGGCCGACAGCGCGGACATTTCTTCCGGCGTCGCCGTCAGCGCCACCTCGGCATTCAGCGGCTGGCCAATGGCCGAATACACCGTGAGCTTGCCCAGCCCCGCCGCCTGCGCCTCCGGCACACCAGCGACACCCCAAGCGGTCGTCAGCAATGCCGCCAGCAGCGATGCCCGCAGTGATACCCGCAGTGATACCCTAGGTAATGTTGATTTGCCTGGTTTATTCACAATGCCTCCCCGCTGGGGACTGGTTAGACCACACTTAAAACGCAGCTTTAGAGCAAACCAACGCCCGCGTCAGCGGGTGTTGGCGGAAAGCAAAATAACATCATGGCCTTAACGGTGCAAGCTCAACCTTTGCATTACCTTGCCATCTTCATTCAAGCGAGCAAAATTCGCAACATGCGCCGCAAGGGTTCCGCCGCGCCCCACAACAACTGGTCGCCGCAGGTGAACGCCCCCAGATACTCCGGCCCCATCGCCAACTTGTGCAGACGGCCGACCGGCACGGTCAGCGTGCCGGTGACGGCGGCCGGGGTCAGCTCGCGCTCGGAGATCTCGCGCTCGTTGGGGACTACCTTGACCCAGTCGTTGCCCTTGGCGATGATGTCGGTAACCTCATCCAGGGGCACATCCTTTTTGAGCTTAATGGTCAAACCCTGCGAATGGCAGCGCATGGCGCCGACACGCACGCACAGGCCGTCGATGGGGATGCTGCCGGCGGTGCGAAACGCCGGCCGGCCGAGAATCTTGTTGCACTCGGCGCCGCCCTTCCACTCCTCCTTCGACTGGCCTCCTTCCACGGCGACGTCGATCCACGGGATCAGGCTGCCGGCCAGCGGCATGCCACGGAAGTTCTTGGTCGGAAACGAGGCCGAGCGCATGGTCTCGGCCACCTTGCGGTCGATGTCGAGAATAGCCGAGGCGGGATCGGCCAGTTCGGCCTTGACGGCATCGTGCAGCACGCCCATCTGGGCGATCAGCTCGCGCATGTTCTGCGCGCCAGCGCCGGAAGCGGCCTGATAGGTCATGGCGGAAACCCATTCGACCAGGTCGGCGCGGAACAAGCCGCCCAGCCCCATCAGCATCAGCGACACCGTGCAGTTGCCGCCGATGTAGTTCTTCACGCCACGTGCCAGCCCTGCCTGGATGACATCAAGGTTCACCGGGTCAAGGATGATGATCGCATCATCCGCCATGCGCAAAGTGGAGGCCGCGTCGATCCACAGGCCATCCCAGCCGCTCGCGCGCAGCGGCCCGAACACCGCCTTGGTGTAGTCGCCGCCCTGGCAGGTAATGATGATGTCCATCTGCCTGAGCGCTGCGATGTCCATTGCATCCTTCAAGGGTGCGCCGCCGGCTTCGGCGGGCGCCTGTCCGCCGACGTTCGATGTCGTGAAGAACACCGGATCGATCAGGGCAAAATCGTTTTCCTCGCGCATGCGCTGCATCAGCACCGAGCCAACCATGCCGCGCCAGCCCACCAGACCCACTTTATTCATGACACTCACCTCTTCAGATCAATCACAGCGCCGCCAGCACGGCGTCGCCCATTTCCCGCGTACCGACACGTTTTGTACCGGGCTCGAAAATATCGCCGGTACGGAAGCCCTGCGCCAGCACTTTTTTCACCGCGCCCTCGACGCGCTGCGCGGCCGCTTCATTGGCAAAGGTATACCGCAACATCATGGCGGCCGACAGAATCGTCGCCAGCGGATTGGCCACGCCCTGGCCGGCAATATCCGGCGCCGAGCCGTGCGAAGGTTCGTACATCCCCTTGTTGTTGGCATCGAGCGAGGCCGAGGGCAGCATGCCAATCGAACCCGTCAGCATCGACGCTTCGTCGGAAAGAATATCGCCGAACATGTTGCCGGTCACCATCACGTCGAACTGCTTCGGCGCGCGCACCAACTGCATGGCGGCGTTGTCGACCAGCAGGTGCGACAGCTCGACCTCCGGATACTCCTTGCCCACTTCGATGGCGACATCACGCCACAACTGTGTGCACTCGAGCACGTTCATCTTGTCGACCGAGCAGACCTTCTTGTTGCGCTTCATGGCGGCGTCGAAAGCGACGCGCAGGATGCGGCGAATCTCGCTTTCCGAGTAGATCATGGTGTTGAAGCCGACGCGTTGCATTTGGCCATCAATGTTCCTGACCTCGATGCCGCGTGGCTGACCGAAATAGATGTCACCGGTCAGTTCGCGGACGATCAGGATATCGAGGCCAGCCACCACTTCGGGCTTGAGCGTCGAAGCGTTGGCTAGTTCGGGATAAAGAATCGCCGGACGCAGGTTGGCGAACAGACCAAGATCCTTGCGGATGCCGAGCAGACCGCGCTCCGGGCGTTGTTCGCGCGGCAGGTTGTCCCACTGTGGGCCACCCACGGCGCCGAGCAGCACCGCATCGGCCGCCCGCGCCAGCTTTTGCGTGGCTTCAGGATAGGGGTTCCCGGTGGCGTCGACGGCGCAGCCGCCCAGCAGCGCTTCTTCCATCTCGAATTTCAAGTCGAGCGCCTTGAGTACGCGCACCGCCTCGGCGGTAATTTCCGGGCCGATACCGTCGCCCGGGAGGACACAAATTTTCATTCAATTCTTCCTTAAAACAGCAATCTGGCAAATGAACCTTCATTATCGCACAGGCCATGCCGCGGCCGGGCTGCGCCAAACCAGCCACCAGCCGCAGACAGCGAAGAGCGCGGCAAGCGTGTAGGTGATTCCAGCGCCCAGACTACCCCAGGCCGCGCCGCTGACAATGCCGCCAACCATGCCGCCAGCGCCGAATGAAAGGCTGCCGTAGATACCCTGAATGCGCGCCTGCTGCCTTGAGACAAACCAGCGCGTCAACACCGCCATGGCCGCCGCATGGTAGGCCCCGAAGGTCGCGCCGTGCAGGAGCTGCGCGATGACCAAAAACACCGGCGAATCCGCCCCCCAGCCGATCAGGAGGAAGCGCAATACCGCCAGGGCAAAACTCGCCAGTAGGATGCGGCGCAACGACACCCGCCGCATCAGGCGCGGCATGGCCATGAACACGCCAATCTCGGCCAACACGCCGAGCGACCAGAACAGGCCGACCGCCATCTTGCCGTAACCGTGATCCACCAGATGGATCGAGTAAAAGACGTAGAGCGGGCCGTGGGCCACCGCCATGAAAAAGCACGCCGCCAGTAGCGCCAGCACCTCGGGACGCTTGAGCAGACCGGAGAGTGGCGGCGCCGTCCCGTCAGCGCCGACTTTTGTGTCGGGCAGGGTCAGGGCGCTCGCCAGCACGCTCGCCAGAATGGCCAGAATGGCCCACAACAGGACGGCAATCGGCAGGTAATCGAGCATCGCGCCGATAACCATCACGCTGACAATGAAGCCGACCGAGCCCCAGAGGCGAATCCGTCCGTAGCGGTCGGGATGCTCCGCCAGATGGTCGAGTGTCATGGCC
>JAUXWU010000225.1 GCA_030680085.1 Rhodocyclaceae bacterium
CGACATGCCGCACCGCCGTGCGGCCGATCACCTGCTCGAGCGTATGCGCGAAATTCTCGACGATGACGATGACCGTGGCACCGGAATCCTGCAACTGATACTCCAGTTCGCGCGGCGTGTAGAGCGGGTTGCAATTGACCACGACGCAACCGGCGCGCAAGGTGCCGAACAACGCCACCGGATATTGCAACAGGTTGGGCATCATCAGCGCGACACGATCGCCCTTCTTCAGGCCGAGCGATTGCAGCCAGGCGGCAAACTCGCGACTGCGCTGGTCGAGCTGACGGTAGGTCAGGCTCGCCCCCATGCTGATGTAGGCGACCTGGTTGGCATATTTCGCACAAGCCTGCTCGAACAGCGCGACCAGCGAGGGAACCTGATCGATGCTAATTTCCGCCGGTATGCCTTTCGGGTAACTGTTCAGCCAGACTTTTTCCACGACATTACCTCCCCCTTTGATGTAAGCAAAACGTAACTGCTTAGCCTCCCGTTCAAATTGAAGGCTGCGCGCTTTTGCGCAGTCCCTCTCGAATGGAAGGTCAGGCAGCCATGGCCACTTCAACAAAAGCGCTTTTTGACGCCGGCGGCGGGTTTTGCAGTCAGCCACCTCTCATATCTTCAAGATGGAACTGGATTGCTTCCTCGATAAGCGCAAGTGCTTCTGCTTCCGTTTCGCCAACAGCAATGCAACCAGGCAAATCCGGGACAAAAGCACCGTAACTAGAAGAGCCTTTTTCAACAACGACCATGTAGCGCATGAAATTACTCCTTCAACCCGGCCTGTTTGAGCGCACTGTTTAATGTGCCTGGAGGAACATCCACGCTCGGCTTGCCAGCAACAGTAACGGTACCCGGTTTCGTGGCATGGTGCAATTGGCGATGGCTACCGCGTTGACGCACGACAAGCCAACCGTCTTTTTCCAGCAGCCGGAGTAATTCGGATACTTTCACGCGCAGTTTCTATCGTGGCAATTTCAGACGCGCTCAAAAATACCGGCGGCTCCCATGCCGGTGCCGATGCACATCGTCACCATGCCGTATTTGCCGCCGGTGCGCCGCAGGCCATGCACAACGGTCGCCGTGCGGATGGTGCCGGTGGCGCCGAGCGGATGACCCAGCGCAATCGCGCCGCCCAGCGGATTGACCTTGTCCGGATTCAGGCCCAGTTCCTTGAT
Organism: Rhodocyclaceae bacterium; assembly: GCA_030680085.1. Taxonomy (GTDB): domain Bacteria; phylum Pseudomonadota; class Gammaproteobacteria; order Burkholderiales; family Rhodocyclaceae; genus Sulfuricystis. The sequence goes on from JAUXWU010000225.1 coordinate 1,176, forward strand.
GACGGCGAGGGACTGCGCGGCAAAGGCTTCATTGAGTTCGATCCAGTCGAGATCGTCCTGCCGGATGCCGACCTGTTCCAGCACGCGGGGAATCGCCGCCACCGGGCCGATGCCCATGATCTCGGGCGCCACGCCGCCGACGGCATAGCCGGCAAAGCGCGCCAGCGGCGTCAGGTTGAGCTCTTTCAGCACCCGTTCCGAAACCAGCATGACCGCAGCGGCGCCATCGGACATCTGCGAGGAATTGCCCGCCGTCACCGAGCCGCGCGCATGAAACACCGGCTTCAGCCTGGCGAGTTTTTCCAGGCTGGAATCGGGACGCGGGCCTTCGTCGGTATCGACGCTGCGCTCCTTCACGCGGATTTCGCCGGTCTGCAAATCCGGCAGGTTTTCGCGGATGGAATAAGGGGTCGTCTCGGCCTTGAAGTGCCCGGCGGCAATCGCCGCGCAAGCCCGGCGGTTCGACTCGACGGCAAAGGCATCCTGTGCCTCGCGGCTGATCTGCCACTGGTTAGCCACCTTCTCCGCCGTCAGCCCCATGCCGTAGGCGATGCCAATGTTTTCTTCCTTGGCGAAGAAGGCCGGATTCATCGCCATCTTGTTGCCCATCATCTGCGGCATCACGCTCATCGACTCGGTGCCGGCGGCGATCATCACGTCGGCAAGGCCGAGACGGATCTGATTGGCGGCATCGGCCACCGCCTGCACGCCCGAGGAGCAGAAGCGGTTGATGGTCATGCCCGGCACGGTATTCGGCAGGCCGGCCAGCAAGAGACCGATGCGGGCGACGTTCATGCCCTGCTCGGCTTCCGGCATGGCGCAGCCGACAATCACATCGCCGATGCGCGCCGGATCAATGCCCGGCACCTGGGCCAGCACGGACTTGATGGCGTGGGCCAGCATGTCGTCCGGCCGCACGTTTTTGAACATGCCATTCTTCTTGGCCACCGGCAGACGGGTGGCGGCAACGATATAGGCTTCCTGAACTTGTTTCATATCAGTTCCTCAAGGGTTTGCCGGTTTCGAGCATGTGCCTGATGCGGGCCTGGGTTTCCGGCGTCTTCAGCAACTCGACGAAATAGCGGCGCTCGATGGTGAACAGCCATTCCTCATCAACCAGGCTGCCGGTTTCGACCTCGCCGCCGCACAGGGCGATGGCGGCCGACTTGGCGACCTTGTAGTCGTGCGCCGAGATCATGCCGCCCTCCTTCATGTTGACCAGCATCATCTCGAAGGTCGCGATGCCCGTCCGGCCAGCCACCGGAATGCCACGCGCCATCAGCGGCGGCGCATAACCGGCCTCGGCCAGCGCGCGCGCTTCCCTGATCGCCACGTAGAGCAGTTCGTGGGCATTGAAGAGGATGGTGTCGGTCGGCTTGGCGAAGCCGTAATCAATGGCCTCCAGTGCGCTCTTGGCCACCTTGCCCATGGCGATGGCCTGGAACGCCGGTTGCAGGAAGTTGAACACCTCGCCCGGCGTGGCTGACTGCGCCGCCCACTCGGCGGCGCGCACGGCGAATTCCTTGCAGCCGCCGCCCGCCGGAATCAGGCCGACACCGGCTTCGACGAGCCCGACATAGCTTTCCAGCGCCATCACCCGCTTTGCCGCATGCATCATGAATTCGCAGCCGCCGCCCAGCGCCATGCCCTGCACGGCGGTCACCACCGGCACCTGGGCATATTTCAGGGTTTGCGAGGCGCGCTGGAATTTTTCGATGGTCTTTTCCAGCAGCTCGAACTGTCCGGCGGCACAGGCATCGGACACCTGCTGCAAATTGGCGCCGACGGCAAACGGCGCGTCATGCCAGATCACCACGCCATCCAGCGTCGTTTCGGCCTGGCGCACCGCGGCGATCAGCCCGTCCATCACCTCGTTGCCGATGGTGTGCATCTTCGACTTGAAGGAAATGATGCCGATGCCGGCATCGACTTCCGGCAGCCGCCACAGGCGCACGCCGTCGTTCTCGAACAGCGTCTCGCCGGATTTTTCCGGCTTCGCGCCGCCTTCGCCAAGCACCCGCTCGGGGAACAACTGACGCTGATAGACGGGCAATGTTGAACGGCCCACGTAGGCATTCTTGCTCGCGGAATACGAGCCTTGCGGCGTATGCACGCCCGTCCGACCGGCCTCCAGCGCCCAGCCCGGCAGCGGCGTGTCGCTCATCGCCTGACCAGCCGCAATATCGGCGGCAACGGCCTGCGCGATGTCGGCCCAGCCCGCCGCCTGCCAGGTCTCGAACGGCCCCTGCGACCAGCCGAAGCCCCAGCGCAGCGCGAAATCGACATCGCGCGCGTTGTCGGCAATGTGTTCCAGTTGCACGGCGCAATAGTGGAAGACATCGCGAAACATCGCCCAGAGGAACCGCGCCTGCGGGTGGCTGGAAGCGCGCAGCGCGACAAATTTCTCGGCGGGGTTCCTGATCTTCAGGAGGGCGGCCACCTCATCGGCGACTGCTCCGGCGGAAGTGCGGTAATTCTGTTGCGCCAGGTCGAGCACCTGGATTTCCTTGCCCTGCTTCCTGAAGATGCCGCAACGGGTCTTTTGCCCCAGCGCACCCTGCCCGACCAGCGCGGCCAGCCACGCCGGCGACGTGAAATAGCGATGCCAGGGATCATCCGGCAACGTGTCCTGCATGGTCTTGATGACATGCGCCAGCGTGTCGAGTCCGACAACATCGGCGGTGCGATAGGTCGCGCTCTTCGGGCGACCTATCAGCGGGCCGGTCAGCGCATCGACCGCATCGAAACCGAGACCGAAAGCCTGGGTATGGTGCATGACGGCGAGCATCGAGAACACGCCGATGCGGTTGGCGACGAAGTTCGGCGTATCGAGCGCGCGGATGACCCCCTTGCCCAGCCGCGAGGTGAGCCAGGTCTCCAGCGCATCCAGCGTGTCGGCGGCGGTGCTCTTGGTCGCGATGATCTCGACCAGGTGCATGTAGCGCGGCGGGTTGAAAAAGTGGATGCCGCAAAAGCGCGGCCGCAAATTAGACGGTAACCCGTCAGCCAAGCCGTTGATCGACAGACCCGAGGTATTGGAAGCGATGATGGCGTTGGCGGAAAGGTGCGGCGCGATCTTCGCGTACAGGTCGTTCTTCCAGTCGGTGCGCTCGGCAATCGCCTCGATCACCAGGTCGCACTCGGCCAGCAGCGGCAGGTGATCATCGTAGTTGGCGGCGTCGATGAATTTCAGCCGGCTCTTGCTGCCCAGCGGCGCCGGTTCGAGCTTCTTCAGCCCGTCGATGGCTTTTTGCACGATGCCGTTCTTGTCGCCCTCTTTTGCCGGCAGGTCGAACAGCACGACGGGAACATTCGCGTTGGCGAGATGCGCCGCAATCTGCGCCCCCATCACGCCGGCACCCAGCACGGCGGCTTTTCTCACGATCAGTTTTTTCAAGCGATCCTCCTTTGGATGCGGCGAAT
>JAUXWU010000014.1 GCA_030680085.1 Rhodocyclaceae bacterium
TTGGCGAGCAGGTTGGCGTGGGTCAGCACCACGCCCTTGGGGTTGCCGGTGCTGCCGGAGGTGTATTGCAGGAAGGCGATGTCCCCGCCCCTTACCTGCGGCAGGGACGGTTGCGTGCCACCTATTTCCCGGGACAGCTCCGCGACCGTTTCCACGACGCGCAGCGAAGGGCATTGTGCGGAGAGCAGATGGCCGAGCAGCTTGGCGCGCTGGTCGGTGACGAGGACGCTTGCCTCGGCATTGGCGACAATGCCGGCAATGCGGCGCATGTGATCTTCGAGCTGCGAAGGACGCGCCGGTGGATAGAGCGGCACGGGCACGCAGCCGGCATACATGGCGCCGTAGAAGGCGGCGAAGAATTCGCGCCCGGTGGGCAGCATGATGGCGATGCGCATCCCCGGCTGCACGTCTTGCGTGAGCAGGCCGGCTGCTAGCGCGTGCGCCTCCGCCTGCAGCATGCGGTAGGTGATGTCCGCGCTTTGTTCACCCTCGCCATATAAGGTGATGTGCGCCCGCTCGCCGTGCCGCGCGACATGCCAGTCGAGCATTTCGACGAGGGTGGCGATGGTGTCCGGCGGATGCTCGATAGTGGTAGTAAAAGTCGGCGCTGGCGAGACGGCGTCAGTGGCTGCAGTGGTTTCAGCGTGAGCTACGTTGCCCATCTGCCGCAACAGGTCGCGCGGCGTTTCGGCTTCGGCGAAGGCCGCCTCGGCCAGCTTCACCCCCAGATCGCGCTCGATGCGTGCGAGCAGTTCCACGCGCGCCAGGCTGTCGAGACCGTAGTCGCGTTCCAGCGCATGATCCAGCCCCAGCGCCTCGATGCCAGTCGCGCCCGGGCGCATCTCGCGGGAAAGTGCGCGAATAATGCCAAGTAATTGCCCGGCGCTGGCGTCCTGATCGTTCATGACCGCGATGCTACCCCGTCCACCCGCGCCGCGCGCAGCGCCGCACGCCGGCCGCGCGCCACCTTTACACCGAAAAGCAGGATCAGTCCGACAACGAAATAACTGCCGGTCAGCAAGAGGGCGCTGCGGTGGTCGCCGCCGGAAACCCAGGTAACGACGCCGTAGGTCAGCGGCCCGGCAATGGAGGAGAGTTTGACCGACAAGCCCCAGAAGCCATAGAACTCCGCCAGTCGGGACGGCGGCGCCAGCAGGCCCACCAGCGCGCGTCCGGCGGATTGCGCGGCGCCCAGGCACAGACCGGCGAGATTCGCCGCGATCCAGAACACCGTGAGGCCCGCCGATGCGTCCGGCGCCGCCCAGAGGAGCCCGATGGCGCCGATCCAGCCGATCAGCGTCAGCGCGATGGTGCGCACATGGCCGATGCGATCCTGCACATGGCCGAACAGGAAGGCGCCGATGGCCGCCGTGATGTTGACGGCGAAAATCAGCAGCAAGGTCTCGCGCGTGCTGAAACCCATCGCCTGACTGGCATAGATGGCGGCGAGGGTGATGACGGCCTGAATGCCGGCCTGATAAAACAGGCTGCACAGCAGGAAGCGGGCGAGATCGGTGAATTGGCGAATCTGGCGCAGGGTCTGCCCGACCTCCCGCCACGTATCCCGCAGCCGCCGGTCTTCTGCGCGACTGGGCACGGCGCGCTCCTTCAGCAGCAGAAAGGTCGGCAGGCTGGCAAGCGCGAAAATCCCGGCGGTGATCAGCATCGTCACCGGCACATACGCGCTGGCGCCCATGCCTCGCGCTTCCGCCCAGGTGACGTAGGCCAGGCAGAGGCCGAGGGTGAACAGGCCGCCGAGGTAGCCCAGGCTCCAGCCCCAGCCCGACACCCGGCCCAGGGCGCGCGACTTGGCGAGTTCCGGCAGAAACGCCGCGATCAGATTTTCGCCGCTGCCGAAAAAGAAGTTGGCGGCGATCACGCAGACGATGGCAAACCACAGCGTTTCCGGCTGGGCGAACCAGAGCAGGGCGGTGAACAAAACGCAGCCCAGGGTGGTGATGGCCAGCAGTTGCTTTTTGGCTGCGTGCTGGTCGGCAAAGGCCCCGATGAGGGGAGCGGAAATAATGATCAACGCATAGGAGACGGACAGCGCGGCGGTCCAGGCGAAGGTGGCCCACGGCGCGTTGCCCGCCACCACCGCGACAAAATAGGCGTTGAAGAGCGCGGTGATGACGACGGTGGTGAAGCCGGAATTGGCGAAGTCATACATCGCCCAGGCCCATAGCTCGCGGGGCCGCACATCGGATTTCAGCGCTGACTGCGAATGGCGTGGTTGCGACTTCATCATGTATATTGAAACACGAAAGCCGGAGTGGTCTCTTCATTTGGCAGGTTCGGAGGGTTGCCATGACAACGGTCGATGCAAGAACAGCCGGACTACCTGGGCAGGGCGCGCGCGTCCGCCCGGCGCTATTCATCGACGCCGGGGTTGGTCATTTTCGCTTTCAGGGGCTGGATGAGCGCGGGCAGGCGCTGTTCGACGTCACCCTCCCCAGCAACAGCAACCTTGTTCAGCTCGCCGCGGATTATCGTCTGCGCGAACGCTTCGGCAGCGGCCCCGACGCAGCGATCTTCATCACGGGCAAACTGGCCACATTGGTCAAGGCAGCCCTGGGCGGTGGCAAGACGATACTGCCCGCCGCCGCGGCATGGATGGCGGGGCGCGAACGCCGCGCGCAGGTGTCCATCCGGGCCGACCGCTGCGGCGTGTTCAGTTCCTCCGCCACCATCTCCGACAAGAACCAGGGCATTCCCCTGCCTGTGGCCCTGGCCACCACGCTCAAGTCGGAGATCCTGAAAGCCTGTCGCAAGCTGCCGTCGGGATTCGACCAGGTCTGCCTCGGCGGTCGCGTGTTTCACTGGCGCTTTGCCCGGGATTGCGCGGAGGACTATCTGCGCGGCCTGGGCGTGCGGGAAGTGCTGCATGACCCCGATAACGACGGCGCCCTGGAGGACATGCGCGGCTTGGTGGCCGAACTCGGGGTAACGGGTTTGGCCCAGCCGGACGCCCGCCTGTTGCGCCAGCCGGTGCAGGATGTGTATCCGGCCTTCGCCGGCCTCAAGGCCCGCTACGCGGCGGACCAGCGCTTTTTGCGCCAGCCTGATCTGGTGATGCCCCCTTCGATCATCAGCGTCCTGCCCGACCGGCCCTTGCACCTGGCGCTGGACGTGGGTTCCACCATGGACAAGGCCAGCAGTTCTCAATTTGGAATCGGGTTGAAGTACGGAGGAATTTAACTGGGCGATGGAGGGGGTCGTCTAGCCGGTGTCTGGCGGATCGGGATCGGGGCGTTTGATCATGAACTGCATCAGATGATCCCAATCATCGAAC
>JAUXWU010000015.1 GCA_030680085.1 Rhodocyclaceae bacterium
TGGGCCGACCAGGTCGCGCGTCTCAAGGTGATGGCCAACGCCGATACGCCGCAAGACGCCGCGCGCGCGCGCGAGTTTGGCGCCATGGGCATCGGCTTGTGCCGCACCGAGCGCATGTTCAACGCCACCGACCGCCTCCCCATCGTGCAGGAGATGATCCTCGCCGAAACCAACGAGGAACGCCAGGCCGCGCTCGACCGCCTGTTGCCGATCCAGCGCGCCGACTTCAAGGGCATCTTCAAGGCCATGCGCGGACTGCCGGTCACCGTGCGCCTGATCGATCCGCCGCTGCACGAATTCCTGCCCACCGCCGCCCAGCTCGAACTCGAAATCGCCCACCTGCATCACCTGCGCGATTCGCTGAAGGCGCTGGAAGAGCTGCCCGAGACGCTCAAGCTCCTGAACCCGAAGCTCTACATGCAATACGCCGACGGCCTGACCAAGCTCGGTCGCAGCATGACGGACTTCAAGGAAGGTCACCTCGAAGAGGACGTTATCGCCAAGAAGGAAAAGACCCTCAAGAAGGTGCGCGCGCTCTCCGAAGTCAACCCGATGCTCGGCCACCGCGGCGTGCGGCTCGGCATCACCTATCCCGAGATCTACTCGATGCAGATCCAGGCGATCCTCGAAGCCGCCGCGCTGTGCGCCCGGGAAGGCATCGAGACCTATCCCGAGATCATGGTGCCGCAGGTGGCAACGGTGGAAGAGCTGGTGCGCATCCACAGCTATGTCAAGCGAATCCACAAGGTAGTCGAACTCACCCACGGCATCAATGTCGGCTACAAGTTCGGCAGCATGCTCGAAGTGGTGCGCGCCTGCCTGCGCGCCGGCCGCATGGCGCAGGATGCGGAGTTCTTCTCCTTCGGTACCAACGACCTGACCCAGGCCACCTTCTCCTTCAGCCGTGAAGATGCGGAGAACAAATTCCTGCCCGCCTACACCGAGACCGGCATTCTGGAAGACAACCCGTTCGAAGTGCTGGATATCAAAGGCGTGGGCCAATTGATGAAGATGGCGGTTGGCAAGGGTCGCACGACCAACCCGGACCTGAAAGTCGGCATCTGCGGCGAACACGGCGGCCACCCCGGTTCCATCCACTTCTGCCATCACATCGGTCTCAACTACGTATCCTGCTCCGGCCCGCGTGTGCCCATCGCACGTCTGGCCGCAGCACAGGCCAAGTTGACGGAAGACCAGTATCAGGAACCGAACTGAATATAAGGGTACCTCTAATAATTCAAAGTCCTGATGGAACTACTAGCCATTCCACTAGGCCGCCAAAGAACGTCGGCCAAGTGGCTGGTTATAAGCAAGACAAGGCGCGAACATAAAATTGCGACGTAGCATACGTATGATATGTAAAGAGTATTTTTTAGAGCAATGCCGTATTGCGACGAAGTCGGGTAAGCGGGCAATCCGCGAGAGGTGCCCATAAGGCGTATCCGGCAAGGCAAGTTTCATAACCATTCATGAGCAGCTTTATTGCACTCTCATGATTCACGCGAGCATTGAATGTCTCCATAATTGTGTGTATATTTGATTCGTCATGCGCTATAGCTACGACCCAAAAAAGCAAGCTGCGAATCTCAAGAAGCACGGGCTGGATTTTGACGATGCGAAGCGTGTGATTGAAAGCGGAGATACCGTAACCTTTGAGGATCGGCGATTTGACTATGGCGAAGTACGCTACCTCACGCTGGGACTATTGCATGGCGAGGTTGTGATAATCGCCACCGCCGAGACCGACAAGACAATCCGCATTATTTCGATGAGAAAGGCGGCCAAGAATGAGCAAAAAATCTACTACGAAAATTGCTGACGATACCCCTATCAGTCAAGCCGACCTTGACCGTGGCGGGCTAATTCTGCGGAAGAGAGGCGCGAGTGGCGCGGTATTGCCAGCCAAGCGCCGCATCAATATCTTTCTGGATAATGCCACGCTGGAATACTTCAAAAACAAGGCAGGCGGACGCGGCTATCAAACATTGATAAACGAAACACTCAAGCAAGCAATGCAGACCGAAACCCTCGAGTCTGTTGTGCGCAAGACTATCCGGGAAGAATTGCGCAAGGCGGCGTAATCACTGCTGACCGTTGCGAAGATAGGCATCTGCGGCGGCCACCCCGGTTCCATCCACTTCTGCCATCACATCGGTCTCAACTACGTCTCCTGCTCCGGTCCGCGCGTGCCCATCGCACGCCTGGCGGCGGCACAGGCCAAGTTGACGGAAGACCAGTATCAGGAACCGAACTGATCCGGATCAGGGGCTGAAAAGACAAGAGGGGTGCGGAATCGCACCCCTCTTTGCTTGTTACCCGGTTTTCGGGTTACTCGATGCCTTGTATTTCCACCAG
>JAUXWU010000016.1 GCA_030680085.1 Rhodocyclaceae bacterium
TTCAGTTTCTTCAGGAGATTCCGCACATGCACCTTGACGGTGCCTTCCATGATGTCCAGTTCGCGGGCAATCAACTTGTTCGACATGCCGACGGCCAGACATTTCAGGATGGCCGTTTCGCGTTCGGTCAAGCTGGCCTGATTACGGCTCTCGCTCTCGCTTTCCTCGCGCAGCGCGGTCGCCAATGGGCTGGCGAGTTCCGGGCTGATCGCGGTCTGGCCATGCATGGCGCTGTCGAGCATCTTGAGGATGTCATCCGGATCGTTGTCCTTCAGGATGTAGCCATCCGCACCGGCGCGGATGGCGGCCATCAGGTCTTCCGGCGCATTCGACACGGTCAGCATGATGATGCGGGCATCCACCTCCATGTCGCGCAGGGTGCGCAGCGTTTCCAGGCCGTTGATGCCTCTCATGTTGAGGTCAAGCAGGATCAGGTCGGGATCGAGTTGCTTCGCGAGCTCGATGCCCTCCCGGCCACTGGCCGCTTCGCCGACCACCGTGAATTCAGCGGCGAGGGCGAGCAACTGGCAAACGCCGCGCCGGAACAGGGGATGATCGTCGATGACAAGGACGCGCGTGGAATCTGACATGGTATGGGTCATGCGGTAGGTTGGGCGGATTGGCGATAGTTCTGCGGCAGGAAATGCAGGCTGACGACGGCGCCCGCGCCGGGGGCGGTTTCGATTTCGATCCGGCCGTCGAGAATCTGCGCGCGGTCGTGCATGATGCTGACGCCAAAATGATTGACCGGCGTCTGGTGCGCGTCGAAACCCCTGCCGTTGTCAGCAATCCGCACGGTGACGGCATGCTCGGCGTCGACGGCAATGTTCACGCTGGCGCTTTGTGCCGCGGCATGGTGTTCGACGTTGGACAGGGCTTCGCGAATGATGCGGATCACATGCATTTCCTCGTTGCCGGAGAGCGCGATGCCGGACAGCGCGTTGTCCAGCCGGACCGGGAAACCGAGCTTGTTTGAAAATTCGGCGACGGTGTCTTGCAAGGCGGCATTGAAGCCGCGGGCATCGATACGCAGCCGGAAGGTGACGATCAACTCGCGCAGTTCGCGGTAGGTGCCATTCAGTCCCCGTTTCAGCTCAGCGGCAATCGCCCGAGAATCGCCGCCCCGCTCAAAGCTTTTTTCCAGCCGCGTCACCTGGATCTGCAGGTAACTCAACGACTGGGCGATCGAATCGTGCAGCTCGCGGGCAATCACCGAACGCTCTTCGAGGACCGCCAGCCGGTGCTTTTCTTCGGCGCGCCGCATGTTGATCAGGGCATTGGAAACATGGAGGCCGACCGTTTGCAGGATGCGCGCTTTATCGTGCGTCAAGGGATGCGCCGCGTTGATCAGTACGGGCAGGATGCCGCGCAGTCGATCGCCATCGCCGATCGGCACGGCAACCATGGGACTTGATTGCGCCTGCCGGGCGAGCGCCCCTTCCGCCCGGGCGAAGCACAAGCCGCAATCAGGCTGGCCGCACAGGACGTGCAACTCCTCCGCCGTCAGGTCGCCGGTCACCACATGGGCCGGCAATTGGCCGTTCTCGCTGATGCAGATCATGCTGTGGCCGAGTTCCAGCGCCGCCTCCACATCGCGCATCGCCGCCTGCACCGTGTCGAGCGTCAAGTCGCTGGCCGAAAGTTGCTGACTGATCCGGTAAAGCAACTCCAGCGACTGGTTGCTGCGGGTCAGCTCATGCGTCTTCTCCTCGACCTTGTCCGCGAGGTGGGCATACATGCTGGCGATCTCCGCCACCATCGCGTTGAACGCGCGGCCGAGCTGGCCCAGTTCGTCGCTGGACACATGGCTTACCCGCACTGAAAACGACCCCTGGGTGACGGTTTTTGCCGCCAGCAGCAACTGCGCCAGAGGCAGGATCACCTGCCGGCGCAGCATCCAGAGGGTGAGCAGGCTGATCAAAACGATGCAGGCCAGCAGCGCCAGTTGAATGACATGGAGCAGGCGTGCCTTGTCTTCCAGTTCCATCTCGATCAGGTGCACGACATGATTGATCTGATCGACATAATCCGGAATTTCGTCCGCCACCTGCTGCAGGGCGGCGGGATCGCCCCGGGCGGCATTGGTTTCGAGCGAGCGGAAATGCGTGTTCCAGCGGTCCTGCACGCCACGCACCGCCACAACCGACGGCGCCCCCTGGGGTGCCTTGGCAACCACGAAGCGCTCCAGGCCCAGCAGGCGCTCCTCGAAGATTTCAATCGTGGCGAGCGCCTCGGCGCGCTTTTCTGGCTGCAGCACCTCGCTCAAGGTGCGAAAAGTCAGAAAGCGCAACGAACCGGAGACATTCACCGCGTTGGCCCGGCCGCTGATGTCGTCGGCAATCACCGTGGAAATCGCGATGGAGGCAAATGACGTCAAGACCAGCGCGCCCACGGCCAGCCCCACCCGGAACAGCACCGAATCACGGAGCGCCTGCGAGAAGGATGAAATGATCACGCTATGGATTCCATGGACTCTATGGACCGATAGTTACCCATTTTTAATTTGTGGGTATATGCTCGTATTTCGAGGTATTCGCCGCATGACGCACCGCCACGGCAAACGATTTGCACCGTGTTGATTTTACGGAAATTATTTTATCCGGTCTGGCGAAATGACTACCTATTTGGAGGTAGTAGTCGGGAAAACGCGCCGCCCGCCCGGCCTTTCGCCGTTCCTGATTGGGGCCTAGCATGTGCACCATGTCAAAACACACCGAACATAGCATCGACACTGCGGCGCTCCTGGCGCGCATGCCACTGTTCGACGGCTTGCCGCAGGGCCAGGTGGCGCTGCTCGCGGCCCACTCACGCGGCAGACGCCTGTCCAGGGGCGAAATGCTGTTCCAGAAAGGCGATGCCGCCCACGGGTTTTACCTGGTCGTTTATGGACAGGTAAAACTCGCCTTCCCCTCCATCGGCGGTAACGAAAAAGTCGTCGACATCATCGGGCCGCGGCAGAGTTTCGGCGAGGCGGTGATGTTGGCCCAGCGCCCCTATCCCGTTTTCGCCGAGGCGATCATCGATAGCTTGCTGGTCCATGTCACCCGGGATGTCGTCTTCGACCTGCTGGAAAACGACCCCTCCTTCGCCCGCCGCATGCTGATCGGTCTGGCGATGCACAATCATTCACTCGTCCATGACATCGAAGCCTACTCGCTGCGCTCCTCCACCCAGCGCGTGATCGGCTATCTGCTGCAGCATTGCCCGGACGACGGCAGTTGCGAAGGCAGCATCGACATCTTCCTGCCGACCTCGAAACAGATCACCGCATCACGCCTCAATCTGACCCCGGAAACCCTGTCGCGCATCCTCCATGACCTGGCCGATGCCGGGTTGATCGAGGTGCAGGGCAAGCGCATCGCCATCCACGACCTGCGCCGTCTGCGCGCCACGCTGGCCGAAGCGCGCCCGGACACCGGCCGCCACGATCTGAGTCAGGCCAACAAACCCAGCGGGTTTTTGGTGAACGCCACCGAGACGATCCAGATAAATACCGCCACGGCGGCCAGACCCGCAACCACGCGCACCCGCGGACTGCGCCCGGCCTTCAGCGCCAGCATGCCGAGGCTGATGTAGGCGAGTAGCCCCAGCACCTTGGTGGTCAGCCAGGCATCGACAAACGGGTATTGCCCGATCAGCACGGTCAGCGTCAGCGCCGCCGCCAGCAGGATGCTGTCGTTGACATGCGGCAGGATGCGGAACCAGCGCCGTTCCACCAGCGCCGACTTTTGCCAAATCAGCAAGCCGCGCAAGCAGAAGCCCGTGATGCTCAGAACCACACAGGCAATGTGCAAATGTTTTACGGCGGCATAAAGCATCAAACCTCCAGTCAAAAAAATGCTAAGGTTGCGCCCCACCCAGAGCGGCCAACCCACATAACGATACGTCATGTCTCATCAACCGGAAACTCATATCGACATCCCGGCGTTTCTGGTACGTCAACCGCTATTTCAGGAACTGACGGCCGAGCAGGTCGCGCACATCGCCGCGCAGGCCCGCGAGAAACGGCTGGCCGCGGGTGAAATGCTGCTGCAGAAGGGCGACAGCCCGCGCGGCTATTACATCATCATTTTCGGCCAGATCAAGCTGGCGTTCCCCTCCGCCAGCGGCAATGAAAAGGTGGTCGACATTCTCGGCCCCCGGCAAAGCTTTGGCGAGACGGTGATGTTCATCGACCGTCCCTACCCGGTGTTCGCCGAGGCGATTGCCGACACGCTGCTGCTGCATGTCGCCAAGGAGTCGATTTTCGAGCTGCTGGAAACCGACCCGTCCTTCGCCCGCCGCATGCTGGCCAGCATGTCGACGCGGCTGCACGCGCTGATGCGGGACGTCGAATCCTATTCGCTGCGTTCCAGCGCCCAGCGGGTGATCGGCTACCTGATGCAACATTGTCCGAACCATGGCAATGGCGAATGCATGGGCAGCGTCGAAGTCACCCTGCCGACCTCCAAGCAGATCATCGCCTCGCGGCTCAACCTGACGCCCGAAACCCTGTCGCGCATCTTCCGCGATCTCGCCGAGGCGAAATTGATCAGCGTGCAGTCCCGGCGCATCACCATCAACGATTTCAAGCGGCTGCGCGAATACGATTTTTGAAGCGCGCATAATTGCCCACTGCCTGCGCCAGATTCACCCCCAGCCAGGCAGCGGCCAGCGCGAACAGCAGCCCGGCAGGACGCGCCAGCACCGGCAGCCAAACCGCCGCCAACAGCAAGGGCAGCGCGGCCAGATGGACATAAAACTGACGGCGCATCGCCCGCTCGGGAATCATCTGATGCATGGTTGGCGGCAGGCTGTTCGGCGGGCATAGCCGTTGCAGGTGCAGCCAGTTGAGAAACGGCACGATCTTGTAAAGCATGCCGTTGATGGCCGAGACAAAGACGCCGACGATGGCCAGCACGCCCAGCCACACGGCAGCACGCGGATCAGCGCCGATCTCGGGCAGCGCGACAAACAGCAGGGCCGAAAACGGCAGCGCGACCAGGCAGGCCATCGCGGTACGGAAAAACAGCAAGGAAGTATCGCGGACCTTGCGGCGGCGGCGAGCTTGCAACGTCAGGGTCACCGCGCCAAACAGGCCCGCAGTCCCCAGGCCGCAGAACCAGACGACCGCGCGCGCGCCATCCGGCAAACCGAAAAGTTGCAGCGACCAAGCCAGCAACAGTGCGAGCAGCAGCCAGGGCAGGCCACGCGCAACCCAGGCCGGATAGGCCGGCGTCAGTTGAAACATCGGCACCACGAAATAGGCCACGCCCGCCAGCAGCAGCAGACTCCACCCACCGAGCCCCCAGGCCGCATGCACATCGGTCAATGCCAGTAGCGGCAGTGCCGTCGTGGATACAAGTCCATAGGCCAGCGTCACCCCCAGCCCCAGCGTCACCAGCAGGCCGATCAGGGCGATGCGCAGGGCAACGAGGGTGGCGCCCAGCGTCGGCGTGCGCCAGAGCGCAATGCTGACCACCACGCCATAAAAGCCGAGCGCCAACACAAAACCCGACGCCGCCGCCATGAATAGCGCTGGATGCTGGGTCAAAAAAGCCGCAACCAGCAAAATGGCCGCAATGATCAGCAATGGATGCACCCAGGCCGCCACCCGCCCCGGTTGCCAGATATTGCCCCCCGTCGCCACCGGCACAAACTGCAACAAGGCGCCGCACATCGACTGCAACATGAAACCGGCCACCAGGAGATGCGTCCCCGCCAGCGCACCCGGCGTCCAGCGCGAGGCCAGCAGATCTCCCCCCATGAACGCCAGCAGCAGACCCGCCGCGACGCCAAACCACGGCGCGGTCAGAAAGAACCGGTAAGGCGCCGAGATCGGCGGCGCCTGCTCGAAGGAAAGATTCGGCGGCACGTCATCCGACCGGTTCAGGCATGGCGGATGCGGATTTCGTGGGTGCCGTCGTCCGTGACAGTTTCCTGCCAGACGAAACCATTGTTGCGTAGCGTGTTGAACAGGGGAACGGGGTGGCAATACAGCAGGGCCAGCAACTCCCCATCCGCCGACAGGGTGTCCAGGGCGGTGAGGATTTTTTCGAGCGGCTCGGGTGGCTGCATCTCGCGGCCATCAATCACCTGTTCCGTCATGCCGTAGCCAGCCTTTCGCGCAGTTGTTCGTCCAGGCCGTCGGCCTGGCCCGCCAGGGAACGGTCGCACATCGGATAGAGAATGTTCTCTTCCTTCATGTTGTGCTGTTGCATGAAGACCAGCAGCGTCTCGGCGGCTCCGGCGAAAGCATCACCCGCTTGCGCCGTCAGCGCGCCCTGCATTTGCTCAAGCAGTCCGCGCATCTGGGCGTGTTCGCTACGCATCATGTGGGTGGGCCCGCCCGCCATGCCGGTGGCGGCTTCGAAGGCGGGAAACAGCAGGGTCTCTTCGCTGCTGAAGTGGTCTTCGATCGCACCATGAAAGCGCGTCAGCAGTAATTGGCAGGCTGGCCAATCCCCCTCGGCTGCGGCGGCTTCGGTAGCGACGAACAACTCGTCGCAATGCTGATGGTGGTGACGCAGGGGGTCGGTCAGGGCGATCATTTTTCAGGGGCCAGGAAACAGCGAGGCCCATTCTCGCCGCAGCGCCCCCCGGCCTGCCTTGACCCGCATCAAGGGCGTGGTGCGCTCACCCCGCCGCTGGCAAGGCAATGGCGTTGTCCTTGCTGTAGCGATAGTCGTTGAAGATGTGCTCGGCGCTCAAGAGCGCATAGCTGTCGTCCGGCATGCGGCGCGTGGTGTCCTTGAGCCGATAGGTGTAATGGCCGCAGGTCCACAGATCGAAATTGCGCATTTGCGTGCACAGGCAGGTCTTGTCCCAGACCTTGATCTTCTTGGCGCCAGGATGGGCAGCCAGCTCGCGGTTATAGGCCTGGATGTACTGGCAATTGCCGTTGGCGTCGAGAATGTAGCCATACGCCTCGCAGTTGGGGCGAATCCCGTCGCCGATGGCCGGGCTTTTCTTCAGCATGCGCATCGGATAGCCGGTCGGCGAAATGCCATTCACCTCGATATCGGCTTCGCTGGCCTTGAAGTATTCCTGCTTGATGACGTCGGGCAGCCCGCATTCCTTCGCCACGGTGAAGCGGGTCGCCACCTGCACCGCTGCCGCGCCCTGTTCGAGAAAGTCGACGGCGTCACTCCCGGTGAAGATGCCGCCCGCCGGAATCAGCGGGATGTCGAGCTGCTCGGCGGCCAGCCAGGCGCGAATTTCGGCGACGATGGTATGCAAATCGTATTGCGCCCAGTCCATGCCGAACCCGAGGTGACCACCCGCCAGCGGGCCTTCGACGACCACGTAGTCGGGCAGGCGGCGGGTGCGCGCGCTCTTCTTGATGAACAGTTGCAACGCGCGCAGCGACGAGACGATGATGCCGAGCTTGGCATCGCGAAAGCGCGGATGGTCCTCCATCAAGGCAAACGAACCGAGGTGCAGGCCGGCCGCCAGCGTGATGCCATCGATGCCGGCGTCGAGCGCGGAACGCAGCCGCACGCGCAACGTCTCCTTCGGCGCGTTCATCGTCAGCTTTTCCATGCAATTGATGAGGATCAGCCCGGAACCGCGCTTGGCTTCCATGGTGCTGCGCACATGCATCTCCGTGGCCTCGGCCAGGCGCGCGAGATCGAACTGCACATCCGACTTGTCGTCATTGGCGACGTTGTACTTGTATTGCTTGAGCTTGTCCTTGACGTACTTGGTGTTGTAGCGTCGATCCGAGATGGTCGGCACCATTGCGTCGGAAATGTGGCCGACACCACCCAGCCGCGCCGCCACGAGCGCCAGTTCGGCGGTCGAGATATCCACGCCCATGCCGCCGATCATGATGGGCAGCAACTCACGCTTACCCAGCTTCAGGCGGAAATCATCCACACATTTCATTGTCGCTATCCATGCCACGCCCGACGGCTCACCCCTCGCGCATTCCCCGTTTGTGGCCTAAGTTATAGTTTGCAATGATAGCCGATGCCGGCGGCGCCGTCCTGCCAGCGCCGACTTTTTAAGCTTCGAACACGTAGGTGCCCGGGGCATCTGCAAGCGCAGGGAAACTCTTGTTAGCCATGGCTTGCGGCTTGCCCAGGGCGCCCGACTGCGGCTTGAGCCAGCGCATCCAGTCTTCCCACCAACTGCCGGCGTGATGTTCCGCGCGCTCCTGCCAGTCCGCGGCGCTGTCATGCCGCTCGGCATCACCCACCCAATATTCGCGCTTGGGCGGATTCACCACCGGATTGACGATGCCGAAAATATGGCCGGAACTGGACAGCACATAGCGCTTGGGCCCGGCGACCCAATTGTTCAAACGGAAAGTCTGCTGCCAGGGCGCAATGTGATCATCCGCCGCCGCCACGGCATACACGGGCTGAACGATGCGGGAAAGATCGAGCGGATGGCCCGCCACCTCCAGCGCATCCTTCTTGACCAGTT
Organism: Rhodocyclaceae bacterium; assembly: GCA_030680085.1. Lineage (GTDB taxonomy): Bacteria > Pseudomonadota > Gammaproteobacteria > Burkholderiales > Rhodocyclaceae > Sulfuricystis. Next base: position 8,410 of record JAUXWU010000016.1, read on the forward strand.
TGTTGTCGAGATAGAAATTGCGCAGATACCAGGTGTGCATTTTCGCCGGCATGCGCGTGGTATCCATGTTCCAGAACAACACGTCGAAGGGCTGCGGCTTCTCGCCATACAGATAGCCATGCACGACGTAATGCCAGATCAGGCTGTTCGAGCGCAGCAGGCGGAAGGCGGCGGCCATCTCCTTGCCATCGAGAAAGCCTTTTTGTTCCATGTTGCGGGCCAGGTATTTGAAGCTGCCTTCATCCAGAAAAACCTCGACGTCGCCCGGCTTGTGGTAATCGACCAACGTGGTGAGGAAGGTCGCGCTGGCCACCGGCACGTCAGCGGCGGCATGGTGGCGGTTCGCCCAGGCCAGCCAGGCGGCCAGGGCCGCCCCGCCGATGCAATAGCCCGCCGCATGCACCTTGGCGCTCTTTGAAATGCTCTGCACCGCCGCGATGGCGGCGCCGATGCCTTCTGTCATGTAGTCGTCGAAACCGGCATCGGCCATCGCCACGTCGGGATTTTTCCAACTCGTGATGTAGACATCGAAGCCCTGCCCGAGCAGGAACCTGACGAGGCTCTTTTTCGGCGTCAGGTCGAGGATGTAATACTTGTTGATCCACGGCGTGACGATCAGGAGCGGTGTGCGATAAGTCGCGGGCGCGGTCGGGGCATAGTGAATCACCTCGAGCAGACGATTTTGCAACACCACCTTGCCTGGCGTGGTGGCGAGGTTCACGCCCACCTTGAAGTCATCCGGGCGCGTCATGCGGATGTTGCCGGCCTGTGCGTCAGCCAGAAAGTTGGCAAAGCCGCGCAGCAGGCTTTCGCCGTTCGTCTCGACCGCTTTTTGCATCGCCACGGGATTGGTCGGCAGGAAGTTGGTCGGCGCCATGGCGTTGAGCCATTTGCGCCACCAGAACGCGGCGCGGCGGCGATCCCGGCTCGACAGGCCGGGCGACTGGTAGAGCATGTCCTGCGTGTGGTGGGTGGTCAGCAGATACCACTGTTTGGCGATATTCCAGGCCGCCGACTCCTGCCACACCGGATCGGCAAACCGGGTGTCGTCCGGATGAGGCTCCTCCACATCCTCGCCCGACAGGCCGAGCAGGCGCTGCCACGCGTGCCACTGCAGCGCCAGCACACGAGCCGAGAGTTCCGCCGCGGCCTCGGCCAATTCCTGCGGGTGCGTCGCCCAGGCCAGTTGAGCATGCAAAAGCGGCATCGCCATGCCCAGCGGGTCGATCGTGGTTTCCACCGCCTCATTGATCGCGCGGAAGGTGCGATGCGGCGCGAATGCGGCCGTCGGATGCTTGCCGGTTGCCATGCCTGAACCTCCCTGACCCAATCTCTCTGACCCTGCCAACGGAATGGGCTATGATTGTGGCAAGCGGCGGGACTGCGGGTGTTGATCTGCGTCAAGCGCCAATCAGTGGAGGAAGTCATGTTCAAACACATTCTCGTTCCAACCGATGGCTCGCAGCTCTCGACGGAAGCCGTCAAACAGGCGGTCGATTTCGCCGCCGCGTCGGGTGCGCGCGTCACCTTCTTCTACGCCAAGCCGGAATATCCGATCGCCTTTTTCGGCGAGGGTGCGCTGATCGATCCGACTACTCCCGAAAAATTTGCCGAGATGGCCGACAAGCAGGCCGCTACCATACTGGGCGCCTGCGTGAAGCTTGCCGAGGGCAGCAATGTCCCGTGTGCGTCACTGGCCGTGACCAGCGACATTCCCTTCGAGGCGGTGATCGCGGGAGCGGATGGCGCCGGTTGCGACCTCATCTTCATGGCATCGCATGGGCGGCGCGGATTCAGCGGTTTGTTGCTCGGCTCCGAAACGCAAAAGGTGCTGACGCACTCGAAGATTCCGGTGCTGGTTTATCGTTAGTCTCGGTGACTCGGTGACTTAGCCACCGCCGATGACCGTTTCGTTGGCGGCCGGCAACACCACGCTGCCCACCAACCGCCAGGTTTTTGCTTCATCCTCGATCAGCACCAGCCGGTGACCGGATAGCGGCGCTTGCATGCTGCCGACATAGGCATCGCCAACCGGCTTGAGCGTGATGCGCTGGTCCTGTCCCGCGCGGGTGGGATGCGAGACCGTTACAAGCAGGGCTCCCGGCATCGGCATGTCCGCCTGCCGTGCGGTGAGCCGGATGCGAATGTTGTCATTCGTGAGAAGCAGGCCGGCGGCGATGCCCAGTTCTGTCGCGCGCCGGCTTTGCACCAGCGTCTCCCCGACCATTTGCCCCTGCTTGTAATAGTCCTCGGTCACCAGTCCATCGCTGGTAACTACCGCCGTCCAGGCAAAGGCCAGTCCCACGACCACCGATGTGGCCGGCAATATCATCAGGAGCCACGGCCAGGGTTCCCGATACCAGGGTTTTGCATTTTGAATAGCTGTTGCGGTCATAAGGATCGTTCTCCTCGCATGGGGGGATCAGGGAATCAGGAAAGTGGCCTTTTCATGCACGGCCATCTTGTCGTTGGTTGCTGCCTTGACATCAAAATAAATCGTGTGCGCCCCCCGCTTGCCGGACTCCAGCGGGACGCGGACTGAAAGCGCGAAGCTCTTGGTCGTGACAGCGGGTACTTCGATGGTGGCGTCACCTTCCAGCTTGATGCCGTCGAGGCCAGACACGGACACTGTATACCGGTGCGCCTGCTCGGTCACATTCATCACCTGCAGGCGATAGACGTTTTCAATCAGGCCGCCCTCGACTTCGCGCGACAGGATGGCCCGGTCGCGCAACACATTGACGCGTAAATCGGCTTTGTTGGCCAGCCCCCAGATCAGCGCGAGGGTGATGCCGACGAGGATGATGGTGTAAATGATGATGCGCGGGCGGACGATATGGCCGAGGATTTCCTTCATGCCCCAATGGCGCTCCAGCGCATTCTCGGTGGTGTAACGAATCAACCCCTTGGGGTAGTTCATCCGCGCCATCACGGCGTCGCAGGCGTCGATGCAAGCGGCGCAGCCGATGCATTCGTATTGCAGGCCGTCGCGGATATCGATGCCGGTCGGGCAGACCTGCACGCAGATGTCGCAATCGACGCAATCGCCCTTGCCGATACTCCGCGGATCGACGCCTTTCTTGCGCTGGCCGCGCGGCTCGCCACGCTCTGGATCGTAGGTGATCACCAGGGTGTCCGGATCGAACATGACGCCCTGAAAGCGCGCATACGGACACATGTAGAGGCAAACCTGCTCACGCATGATGCCGGCGAACAAATAGGTCATGAAACCGTAAAAAAAGATCCAGAAGGTTTCCCACGGCCCAAGATTCCACGACCAGAACGCGCCCCACAACTCATGGATCGGCGAGAAATAACCGACCAGGGTGAAGCCGGTCCACAGCGCCAGCAATATCCACGCGCCATACTTGAGGCCGCGCCGGCCCAGCTTGCGCGCATCGTTGGGCGCCTTGTCGAGCTTGATGCGCGAGCTGCGGTTACCCTCGATCTTCTCTTCGATCCACATGAATATCTCGGTATAAACGGTCTGCGGGCAGGCATAGCCGCACCACAGGCGTCCCGCCACCGCCGTAAACAAAAACAGCGCATACGCCGAGATGATCAGAATGATGGCAAGGAAGAACACATCCTGCGGCCACAACACCAGCCCGAAAATATAGAACTTGCGATTGACCAGATCGAGCAGCACGGCCTGCCGGTCATTCCATTGCAGCCACGGCAAGCCGTAATACAGCAATTGGGTAAACCAGACCAGCACCCAGCGCCAGGTGGCGAACAGTCCCGTCACCGAACGCACCTGGATTTTCTTGCGCGCCTTGTAAAGGCCCTCCTCCACCACGGGAGCGGCGGCGGCAGCCTGGGAGTTTTTCTGGTTCATGGCTTACGTAGTCTCAATGGAAGCACAAAAGGCGCAGCATTCCCTGAAATCAGCCTCTAGCAGCCTGTCGGACTTAGCCAGAGAAAGCAGGTAAAAGTTGCCTGAAACGGCTTAAAACGGTCGATTATGGCTAAAAGGCGCACGAATTCCTCCTGATTTCCTTACTGTGGACGCAATACGGCCATGCGTTTCAAATT
>JAUXWU010000024.1 GCA_030680085.1 Rhodocyclaceae bacterium
GTTCGAGATCAACCGCAACTTCCGCAACGAAGGTCTGAGCCCGCGCCACAACCCAGAATTCACCATGATGGAGTTCTACGAGGCCTATGCGGACTATCAAAGCCTGATGAACTTCACCGAGGGCCTGATCCGCCACGCCGCGCGCGAGGCACTCGGCGCCGAAACCTTCGACTACCAGGGCCGCACCCTCGACCTGTCCAAGCCCTTCCGGCGCATGACCACGATCGAGGCGATCCATTACCACCACCCCGGCTACAACCTGACGATGCTGGGTGATGCCGGCTGGTTGCGCCAGAAACTCGCCGACCTCAAGGTGGCGGTGAAACCGCTCGCCGGTCTCGGCACCTTGCAGATGCAACTCTTCGAGGAAACCACCGAAGCCGAACTGTGGGAGCCGACCTACATCATCGACTACCCCACCGAAGTCTCGCCGCTGGCGCGCCGCTCGGATGCGAATCCGGACGTTACCGAACGCTTCGAGCTGTATATCGTCGGCCGCGAAATCGCCAATGGGTTCTCGGAGTTGAACGACCCCGAAGACCAGGCCGCGCGCTTCCTGGAACAATCCAAGGCCAAGGAGGCCGGCGACGAGGAGGCGATGTTCTACGATGCCGACTACATCCGCGCGCTTGAATACGGCCTGCCGCCCACCGGCGGCTGCGGCATCGGCATCGACCGGCTGGTGATGCTCTTGACCAATTCGCCGTCGATCCGGGATGTCATCCTCTTCCCGCAAATGCGTTCGGAATAGTGGCGCGCGGTTGTGGCTGACCATCCGCTGCCGCCGCGCTGGGCGGGGCGGGATTCATTCGCCATCCTGGCAACCGGCTGCGGCGCCGGCGCCAATTTTCTGGCGACCTGGCAGGCCTGGCGCGACGATCCCCACCGACCGCAACGGCTGCACTATTTTTGCGTCGACGCAGAGCCGCCGGGCCGTGACGAACTCGTCCGCCTGACGCAATCGCAATCTGTCGATCTGGCCGCGCAACTTTGCGCCGTCTGGCCGAGCCGGGTGGCCGGTTTTCATCGCCTGCATTTCGACAACGGCCGGGTTTCATTGACGCTCGTCATTGGCGACATCCGCACGGTGATCCCGCGCATCGAGGGTCGCTTCGATGCCTTCATTCTCGACGGCTTGTCGGCAGCGGAGCAAAGCTCTTCCGCGCTGCAAGAAGACCTCAACTGGCTGGCCGCGCCCGCTCAATCTGCTCCGCCCGCCACCCGTCGCGCCGCCGTCATCGGCGCCGGCATTGCCGGGGTCAGTTGCGCCGAGCGGCTGGCCGCGCGCGGCTGGGAAGTCACGCTGTTCGACCGCCGTGACGCACCCGCGGCGGAAACCTCGGGCAATCGCCAGGCCGTCATGCTGCCGGTGCTGTCCGTCGACCCAACCCGGCTCTCCCGCCTCAACCGCGTCGCCTACCTGTATGTGTTGCGGCAACTCGCGGCACTGGCCCAGGCGGGCCACCCGGTAACGTGGAGCAACTGTGGCGTGTTCCAGATCGCCCGCCACGCTGACCACGCCAAAAAGCAGCAGGCCATCGTCGCCAACCAGCAACTGCCGGCCGAGTTCGTCCAATACCTCGATGCCGACGCGGGCAGCCGACTGGTCGGCACGACGGTCAGCGACGGCGGCTGGTGGTTTCCGCAGGCCGGCTGGCTGTCGCCGCAGTCGCTCTGCCAGGCACTGCTGGCCGCGGCCGGTGAAAACCTCAGCTTCCGCCCCGCTACCGAAATTGCCACGCTCGCGCCCTCGGTGCAGGGTCGGCAAATGAGCTGGCAACTGCTTGACAACGACGGCAAGGCTCTCTGGGATGGCCCAACCGTCATCCTCGCCCACGCCCACGGCCTGCGCACGCTGGAGCAATCGGCCCACCTGCCATTGCGCTGCTTTCGCGGCCAGACGAGCCATCTACCGGCGGCAGAAATGGGGGATGCGCCGCGCTGCGTGGTCTGCCGCGAAGGCTACATCGCACCGCCGCATGAGGGTTACGCCAGCCTCGGCGCCACTTTCCAGCGCAGCCACGACACAGCTATACACGTCGAAGACCATCAATCCAACCTCGCCCGGCTGGCCGCCATGCTGCCCGAACTGGCCGACCACTTCACTGCTGCCCAGCTCACCGGCCGCGTCGGCCTGCGGCCCGTGTCTCCGGACAAGCTCCCCATGGTCGGCGCCCTGCCCCTGGCGAGCTGCGCGCCGCGCCCGGCCGCGCA
>JAUXWU010000025.1 GCA_030680085.1 Rhodocyclaceae bacterium
GGCCATCAAGGCGCAAACCTTGGGCGAAGGGCTACAAGCGCACCGATTGGAGAAGCTGAACCGCTACGAAACGCACCTTGACCGCAAATTTGAACGCACTTTGGCCATGCTTTTGAAGCTGAAATCGCTTCGTGGCGGCTGAAATGCAATATCGCTAGAACTGGCGCAAAGCCAGTCAGGCTATGGCATTCGGCCAGTTTCAACGAAAACGCTACTGCAAACTTGCCTGATGATTTCGGCAAATCCTGGGGAGAAAAGAAATGGGCGGATGGGGAAGCGGACGCGGACAAAGCGGCAAAGACACCACCAGCGATTACCGCGCACTCGATGTGCGACGGCTACAACGCGACGGTCTGCTGACACCGGGTCGCTCATTCGGCTGGAACTGGACGCGGGACGGTGAAACGGTGGCGTCTATCCAGGTGCGGGCGGAGACCGACAGGGTAATTCTGAACTATCGACACAAAAGTGGCGGTAGCGACTGGCAACCGATGGACTACCCGGTGCGACTGGCATGGACGGATTGCACGCTGGGCGGGCGACGCGCCTGGTTGCTCTGCCCGGCACGGGGATGTGGACGGCGTGTAGCACTGCTGTATATCGGCGGCTCCGGTATCTTCGCGTGTCGGCACTGCTACAAGCTGGCCTATGCCAGCCAGAGGGAAACCCGCGATGATCGTGCAGCGCGACGAGCAGACAGGATCAGGGATCGCCTTGGCTGGGCGACGGGCATCCTGAACGGCGAAGGCGACAAGCCCAAAGGAATGCACTGGCGCACCTTCGAGCGGCTACATGCCGAGCACAACGAGTTCGCCAATGCGTCGTTGGCGGGGATGATGCGAAAGTTCGGTCGGTTAGGGGTGGAACTTGATGACCTGCTAGACGACCGATGAATCTGTTTCGCAAAATGCAGAAAGTCGGCGCTGGCGAGACGGCGGCAACCTGCCAACCGAGTCACATATTGATAGTTGTATTGATAGTCGATGTTGTATTAAAAGCAAAAAAGCCCATAGAAACATGGGCTTAATTTGTTATGTTGGCGGAGAGGGCGGGATTCGAACCCGCGTTAGGAATTAACCTAAACACGCTTTCCAGGCGTGCGACTTAAACCACTCATCCACCTCTCCGCGGTGGTGTGTTGCCTTGGCAGGGCGCGGATTCTAGCAGAATTAGACCACCCCGAAGACGCAGCTTGCTGCGTCAGCCCCTCAAGGGGCCTAAAACACTTGGGACGGCCCGGCGTGTTTTAGCCTTCGCTGTGCCGCAAGGAAAGGTCGATGGCGCGCACGTCCTTGGTCAGGGCGCCGACGGAGATGCGGACGACGCCGGTTTCGTCGATGGCGCGCACGGTCTCGAAGCGCACGCCGCCCGAGGCTTCGAGTTCGGCGCGGCCGGCGGTCAGCCCAACGGCCTGATGCATTTGCACCAGATTCATGTTGTCGAGCAGGATCAGCTTGGCGCCGGCATCGAGCGCTTCGGCGAGTTGCTCCAGTGTCTCGACTTCCACCTGAATGAATACGTTGCCATTGGCCAGCGCGTTGGCCCGCGTCAATGCCGCCGTGATGCTGCCGGCGGCGATGATGTGGTTTTCCTTGATCAGGATGCCGTCATACAGGCCGAGCCGGTGGTTGGTGCCGCCGCCGCAGCGCACGGCGTATTTCTGGGCAAGGCGCAGGCCCGGAATGGTTTTGCGGGTGTCGACGATTTTTGCCCGGGTGCCGACGATGGCTTCGACATAGCGCCGGGTTTGCGTTGCGATGCCGGACAGCATTTGCAGGAAGTTGAGGGCGCTGCGCTCGGCGGTGAGCAGGGCGCGGGTGTCGGCGGCGATTTCGCAGATGATCTGCCCGGCCTGGATGTCCGCGCCATCCCGGGCGAGCCAGCGCACGCGGGCGGCGGTATCGAGCCGGTGAATGCAGGCGTCGAACCAGGCGGTGCCGCACAGCACGGCGTCCTCGCGGCTGGTGACAATCCCGACCGCCGGACGCCCAGCAGGCGTCAGCATGGCGCTCGGGTCGCCGCCGCCAATATCTTCGGCCAGCGCGGCGAGGATGTTGCGCTCGACTTCGTGGGCAAGTGTCAGGGTGGTTTCCATGTTATGCCGATCAGGTTTGCAGTGCGATTGATTGTAGCACCGGGAATTTTCAGCGCGTGGCGCGGCGTTGCATGAGCGCGAGCGTGACGCTGCTGCCGGCGATGATCGCCATGCCGGTCAGCGTGGTGCCATCTGGCCAGTGATCAAAAACCAGCCATCCCAGCAGGGTGGCCCAGATCAGTTGGGCGTACAGCAGCGGCGACAGGGTGGATGCCGGGGCGAGACGAAATGCCGTGATCAACAGATAGTGACCGGTGCCGCCATACAGGCCGAGCGAGGCGATCATCAGGCCTTCGAGCAGATTCGGCAGCGGCCCGCCCCAGTAAATCGGTGCGGCGAGCGTCATGCGGAGGGTGCCGATCAGGGCGGTGTAGAACAGCATGGTCAGCGTGTTTTCCGTGGGCGAGAGCATCCGCGTCTGGATCTGGTAGATGCTGTAGCAGGCGGCGGCGGCTAGCACGAAGAGGACGCCGGTCAGGTTCAGGGCGCCGCCGGGGCGGGCCACCAGCAGGGCGCCCGCGAAGCCGCAGAGACTCGCGGCCCAGTGCAGCGGGCCGATTTTTTCATGCAGCAGCGGCCCGGCCAGCAGGGTGACCACCAGCGGGGTGATGAACAGCAGCGCGGTGGTTTCGGCGAGCGGCAGATGGCGAAAGGCGGCCATGCAAAAACCGGTGGTGCCGACCAGCATCAGGGCGCGGGTGATCTGCATCCTTGGGCGTTGTGTCGTAACCAGTCGCCAGCGCATGGTTGGCGCCAGAACCAGCATCATCAGCAGGAAGTGCAACGTGTAACGCGCCCAAACCAGCATGGGCACGGGGAAGGTCTGCGAGAGATGCTTGGCGGTGGCGTCGAGCAGTGCAAAGCACATCACGGCGGCCAGCATCAGCAGGATGCCGCGCAGGGGATGATGCTCAACCGCCAATCGAGATAATCCAGTCGTTCAGGATTTGCCGCGCGGGGTCGATGAGTTCGCCGGCCGTCAGGCCGACCGGTCCCAGTCCGGCTGCCACGCAGGCATTGGCGGCGGCGCCGTGGAGATGCACGGCGCCCAGCAGGGCTTCGAGGGGCGGCCAGCCCTGCGCCAGCAGTGCCGACAGCATGCCGGTCAGCACATCGCCGCTGCCGGCGGTGGCCAAGCCGGGGTTGCCGGTGGTGTTGATGAACCAGCGCGCATCCGGGGCGACGATGATCGTGCCGCAGCCCTTCAGGGCGACATATACACGCAAACGTCTGGCCAGTTCCAGCGCGGCCGCCAGGCGATCCGCCTGAATCTCCGCAGTGGAGCAGGCGAGCAAGCGCGCCGCTTCGGCCGGGTGCGGCGTGATGAAAGTCGGCGCTGGCCGGACGGTGGCCTTGCGCAGCAGCAGCGGGCTTTGCGTGAGCAGATTAAGGCTGTCGGCGTCGAGCACCAGCGGCAGGTTGCAGGCAAGCGCCTGGCCGAGCAGCTCGCCCGCGGGCAGCGATTGTCCAAGCCCCGGGCCAATGGCGATAACCGTGGCGGCGTTCATGGCTTCGGCAGGCGTGCGCAGCATCAATTCCGGCTGATCATGATCGACCAGCGAATTTTCCAGCATGCCCAGATAGACGCGTCCGGCGCCCATGCGCAAGGCGGCGCGTCCTGCCAGCAAGGCGGCCCCCGTCATGCCGGATGCGCCGCCAATGACGGCAACGCTGCCGTAGCTGCCCTTGTGGCTGTTGCGGCGGCGCGGCAGCAGGCAGTGCTGAAACAGGGCAGGCGTGACCTGTTCGCCATCCTTGATGTCGATTTTGAGATCCAGGTCACAGAGTGTGATCTGGCCGCAATAATCGGGGCCGTCAGCCGTGAGCAGACCCGGTTTCAGGGCAATGAACGTGGCGGTGCGGTGGGCGCGCACGATCGGACCAGTGGCCTGGCCAGTGGCCGCATTCAGACCGCTCGGCACGTCAAGCGCGAGCACCGGCCTGCCGCTGGCATTCATCCGATCTATCCAGTCGGCATAGGCGCCATTGATCGGCCGGGTCAGGCCGATACCGAAAAGTCCATCGATGATGAGACCCGGTTCAGTGGCCGGGAAATTGCGCAGGCAGGTCCCGCCGGCAGCCAGCCAGGCGGCATGCGCACGCCGGGCTGCGCCGGGCAGCAAAGTCGGATCGCCGGCGAACAGCACATGCGGATTGTGTTTGGTTTCCTTGAGCAGCCGGGCGACCACAAACGCATCCCCGCCATTGTTGCCAGGTCCGGCGACAATCAGCGGGGGGTGGTGACCGGCCTCCGCCACGGTAACCACGGCAAGCATCTCCCGCGCCACGCGGGCCGCGCCGGCGCCGACGCGTTCCATCAACGATGGAATCACCGCAGCGTTGTCCGCCTCGATGGAACGCAGCGCCGCAGCTTGCAGAATGGGTAGGCTCATAGTGCTGATTGTAGTCCTGCGGGATGATACAGTGCAGCAATAAATCGGAGGAGATCATGGTGGATCTGAACGGATTATTGCCCGAACTCGTCGCGCGCATCACCAGCTTGCGCCGCGATTTGCATGCCCATCCCGAGTTGGCCTTTGCTGAAACGCGCACCGCCCTGGTGGTGGCGACCCATCTGAAGAAGCTGGGCATCGAAGTTCACGCAGGGATCGCCGGCACGGGGGTGGTGGGACGCCTCAAGCTCGGCGACAGCGCGCGTGCCATCGGCCTGCGCGCCGACATGGACGCTTTGCCGCTGCCCGAACTGAATACCTTTCCGCATCGCTCGCGTCATCCTGATCGCATGCACGCCTGCGGCCACGACGGCCACACGGCGATGTTGCTGGGTGCTGCCGAGGCATTGCAGCGGCTCGGTGACAATGCCCATTTCGATGGCACGGTTTACTTCATCTTCCAACCCGCCGAAGAGCACGAAGGCGGCGGGCGCGTCATGGTGGAGGAGGGCCTTTTCGAGCGCTTCCCGATGCAGATGGTGTTCGGTTTGCACAACTGGCCGGGATTGCCGGCGGGCAGCATGGCGGTGATGGATGGCCCGGTGATGGCGGGCGCCGACCGTTTCGAGATTGTCATCACCGCGCGCGGGTCACACGCCGCCATGCCGCATCAGGGGACCGACGCCATCCTGGCCGGCGCCGATCTGGTGCAGGCCGTCCAGTCCCTGGTCAGCCGCGCCACCGACCCGCAGGAGGCGGCCGTGGTGAGCGTGACGCGCTTTCATGCCGGCCATGCCGACAACATTCTGCCCGAACAGGCTGTGCTCGGCGGCACGGTGCGTACCTTCCGGCCCGGCTTGCAGGATGCGCTGGAAGCGGGCCTCGGCCGCATCTGCACGGGCATCGAAACCACGCATCGGGTGCGGGCCGAATTGCATTACGCACGCGGCTATCCGCCGACGGTCAATGCCGCGGAGCCCACCCTGGTCTGTCGCAATGTGGCGCGCCAAATCGTCGGGGACGAGCAGGTCTTTTCCCACATGAAACCGAGCATGGGCGCGGAAGACTTCGCCTATCTGGCGAATGCGGTGCCGGGTTGTTATGTCTGGCTAGGCAACGGCAGCGGCGAAGGCGGCTGCATGCTGCACAGTCCGCATTACGACTTCAACGACGAGATCATCACCACGGGGATACGCTACTGGGTGCGCCTGGTCGAGCAGGCGCTGGCGCGGCGGTAATTTTGGAGGCGCCCAGCCGCGCAAGGTCCTCAACAAGGTAGTCATGAATGAGCCATACAAAATCGCAGGAAGTCGTTCTCGCCATCAAGATCACTGAAGATCTGCTCAAGGCTCTCGATGCGTTGCGCGTTGCCTGGAAGCATGATGCACACTCGATTCCCAAAGGACTGTCCTGTTCTGAGTCCAAGGAAGGGCAGTTCGTGCTGGTGGCCGCCGAAGCGGCCTTCGTCACCCTTCCCGGTGCCTGTGTCATCAAGGGCCTGGGAGCGATCGAACTGGCCGGCACCGAACCCGCCTTCGAAGCAGGGGCGAGCTCGAAGACGCTGGTGTTGCGGGACACCCCAGAGGGTTGGAAGTTTTCGGTAAAGTTTGTGCCGCCCATCGTGCGCGAACGAAACTCGAAGAAATAGTCCAATGGATCCCCAACCCAACAATCCTCTCCATGGCATCACTCTGGATAACGAGGTCGAGATTTCGGCAATCCGTGCCCAGGGTTCTGGTGGTCAGAACGTCAATAAGGTTTCGAATGCCGTGCATCTGCGTTTCGACATCAACGCATCTTCCTTGCCCGAAGCCATCCGCGAGCGGCTCCTGAAACTGGGTGATCAGCGCATCAGCAAGGACGGCGTCGTCATCATCAAGGCACAGGAATTCAGGAGCCTCGAAGGCAATCGAGCGGAAGCCTTGCGGCGTCTCCATGAGTTGATCGACAGCGTTGCCGTCCTCCCCAAGCGACGCCGGTACACCAAGCCCACTCGCTCATCGGTCAAGAAGCGGCTGGACAGCAAGACCCGGCACGCAACAATCAAGGCCGGACGCGGAAAGGTCAGCGAGTAAGCTCCACCGGGGCCAATTGTTAACGGTGTCGTATGCGTCGCTCTGCTGGCGGTGCAGAATTCGAACGAAACAAACTCAAAGAACAAGAACCCATGAAAATCTACCTCGCCGGTCCCGACGTCTTTCGTCCTGACGTCCTCTCATGGGCCGAGTTGGCGCGTGAAACCTGCCGCCGTTACGGCTACGAAGCGCTGATTCCCATCGACCATGGCGAAACCGAGGCACCCCGGATCTTCCAGGCCAACCTCGACCTGATCCGCAAGGCGCAGATCGTTGTCGCCAACCTGAATCCGTTCCGCGGAGTCGAGCCCGATTCCGGGACCTGTTTCGAGTTGGGATACGCCTTGGCGCTGGACAAGAAGGTGTTTGGCTACGTTGAGCGCATGGAGACTCTTCAGGCGCGGGTTAATCGTATTGAGGGTGGCGATCCGGCGAGAACCCATGACAACCTCGGCATGGCCATCGAAAACTTCGGCCTGCCATTGAACCTGATGTTGGCCGTGCCGGCCATGATCGTCGAGGGTGGTCTCGAGGACTGCCTCAAGCAGTTGCGCGGCGGAACCAGAGAGACGGCAACACCGGCAGCGAATCTCCCGGAAAATCCCTTGGCCAGGAAAGCCGTCGAAGCGGCGATCCGGTATCTGCGCTGGGTGGCGGATGGAAAGATCGACGACGGCAAGGCTATCGCCACCGTCGCCGATCAATACAAGGTCAGGGAAGAAACCGTGCAAGGATGGATCAATGGCTGGTCGGGCATTTCGCTGGCGTCGCATGCCGATTACCGGCCTGACGACGTCGTGCGCCAGATGAAAATCAGTGGGCGTCAGTTCAGGAGCGCCAAGTAAGCAGGGGCGAGCGAGTTTTGTCTTGAAAAATCTGGAGGCGCGACCCGGAATCGAACCGAGGTACACGGCTTTGCAGGCCGCTGCATAACCACTCTGCCATCGCGCCGCTGCCCATTGGCTGGGACTTTGAAACTAAAAGGGGGAAAGCATTGCGCTTTCCCCCTGTGTTTTGGAGCGGGAGAAGAGTCTCGAACTCTCGACCTATACCTTGGCAAGGTATCGCTCTACCAACTGAGCTACTCCCGCGAGAGGTGCGCATTCTACCGGCGCTTTGTTTCGTGTCAACCGACACGCGCGATCTTTTTGCAATTACGCCTGCAAGGCTGCGCTTCGGTGTGGCTGGATAGTTTGCAGCAACTGATTGAAGACTTTCGGGTTGCCGCCGACGATGTTGCCGGTATTGAGGTAATCGCTCTCGCCTGCGAGGTCGCTGACCAGGCCGCCGGCTTCGATGATCAGCAGGGCGCCGGCCGCCATGTCCCAGGGCGCGAGGCCAAATTCCCAGAAGCCATCGAGACGACCGGCGGCGACGTAGGCGAGATCGAGCGAGGCGGCGCCCGGTCGGCGAATGCCGGCAGAGCGGCGCGACAGGTCCTTGAAGATCGCCAGGTAGGCGTCGACATGGTCGAACATGCGGTATGGGAATCCGGTGCCGAGCAGGGCCTCGTCAATTTTGACGCGATTGCTGACGCGGATGCGCTTGTCGTTGAGGAAAGCGCCGCCACCTTTGCTGGCAGTGAACAGTTCATTGCGATTGGGGTCGTAGATGACGGCTTGGGTAAGTGCGCCCTTGTGCGCCAGCGCGATGGAAATTGCGTATTGCGGAAAGCCGTGGATGAAGTTGGTGGTGCCGTCCAGCGGGTCGATGATCCACTGAAATTCGCTCTCGGCGTCTGGCCGGGAGTCGCCAGACTCCTCGGCCAGAATGGCATGGCTGGGATAGACTTCGCGCAGGGTTTCAATGATGGTGGCTTCGGCGGCGCGATCGACTTCAGTGACGAAGTCGTTTTGTTGTTTGGCGCTGACCTTGATCTGGCTGATGTCGAGACTGGCGCGATTGATGAGGCTGCCAGCGCGGCGGGCCGCCTTGATGGCGGTATTGAGCATGGGATGCATGGTTGGCTTGGGCGTTAGCCCGTTTGAGATGGTGAGCGATGAATTCTAATCTGTCGGCAGGATCAATGCAGCGCGTCCGCATCGTGCTTTCCCACACGAGTCATCCGGGGAACATCGGCGCGGCGGCGCGGGCCATGAAAACGATGGGATTTTCCCGTCTGGTGCTGGTCAATCCAAAGGCATTTCCCGACCCGCAGGCCACGGCGATGGCTGCGGGCGCGGATGACGTGCTGGCTGCCGCGGAAATCTGTTCGAGTCTGCAAGAAGCCCTGAGTGGCACGGTGCTGGCGCTGGCCCTGACGGCGCGGCGGCGCGAACTGGCGACCGAGCCGCTGTGGGCGCGCGCGGGCGCGGCGGAGATTGCCCAGAGCACTGCTACGGGCGAGGTTGCGCTGGTGTTCGGCAACGAGACTTCCGGGCTGTCGAACGATGAACTGGCGCAGTGCGGTCGCTGGGCGATGATTCCGGCCAATCCGGACTGCTCGTCGCTGAATCTGGCCGCGGCAGTGCAGGTGATGTGCTACGAGCTGCGTCTGGCGATGCAAGATAGCCTGCCTTTGCCGCCGCCGGTCGCTGGCGCCGGGGCGCCGGCAACGCATGAGGAGGTGGATGGGCTATTGACGCATTTCGAGGCGTCGGCCGTCGCTTCAGGATTTCTCGACCCTGAACGGCCCGGACGTTTGATGCTGCGTCTGCGCCGTTTGTTTGCCCGGAGCGGCCTCGAAAAGGAAGAGGTCAGCATTTTGCGCGGCCTGCTGGCCTCGTTCCGGCAACCGACCGGCAAGCGGCATGCCGGATTAAAGAAACCGAATCCCCCATAAATCCTGATAAGTTGACCGACATTATCGGGAATTCTAGAATTCACCCATTCTTTTTAGGGCTTTGCCAGATTCCAATGTTTAACCGCTTACGTGAAGATATCGCCTGCGTCTTTGAGCGGGATCCGGCCGCCCGTTCTACCTGGGAGGTGCTGACCTGCTATCCCGGCTTTCACGCGCTGACCCTGCACCGCTTTTCGCACTGGCTGTGGGGGCATCGTTTGCGCTGGTTGGCGCGACTGAGTTCGCATGTCACACGCTTCATTACCGGCATCGAAATCCATCCGGGTGCGACCATCGGCCGGCGCGTGTTCATTGACCATGGCATGGGCGTGGTGATTGGCGAGACGGCCGAGATCCGCGATGAGTGCACGCTGTATCACGGGGTCACCCTGGGGGGCACCTCCTGGAACAAGGGCAAACGCCACCCGACGCTGGAGTCGGGCGTCGTCATCGGCGCCGGCGCCAAGATTCTGGGGCCGATCATTGTCGGCGCGGGCGCCAAGGTTGGTTCGAATTCCGTGGTGGTGCGCGATGTGCCGCCAGGTGCGACGGCGGTGGGCATTCCGGCGCGCGTCATCGAACCGGGCCAGGAACTGGCCCGCCGCGAAAAAGCGGAGAACCTCGGTTTTTCCGCCTATGCCGTTACACGCAACGAGGACGATCCGCTGGCCATGGCGATTCACGGCCTGCTCGATCACGCGGTGGAGACCGATCGCCGCATCGAAATGCTGCTCAAGACTATCGAGCGCGCCGGTGTTTCGGTGGAAGATGATGTGGCGACCGCGGACAAATTCGATCCAAAATACTTATCCAGGATAGTGGATTAAAATAGTTGACTAATTTGATCGGGAACTATATCTTGCTTTGACCGGTCGGAATGAACCGAGACCGACGCATCAGCCAACCAGATAGATACAACCACGAGACCCCACACGAAACCCCAGCGAGGTACACCATGAGATTGACGACCAAAGGACGTTTTGCAGTAACCGCGATGATCGATATGGCGCTGCGCCAGCACGGCGGCCCGGTGACGCTGGCCAGCATTGCCGAACGCCAGAAAATATCCCTGTCCTACCTTGAACAGTTGTTTGGCAAGCTGCGCCGCAACGAACTGGTTGCCAGCACGCGCGGCCCTGGAGGTGGTTATACCCTGGCCAAGCCCATGGCGAGCGTATCCGTGGCTGACATCATCAGTGCGGTTGATGAACCGCTCGATGCCACCGGCTGTGGCGGGATGGGGAATTGCCATGAAGAAAACCATCCGTGCATGACGCACAGTTTGTGGACCGGTCTCAACTCGCGCATGTACGAGTATTTGCACTCGGTGAATCTTGAGGAACTGGTGATCCAGCAGCATGGCACGCCGTGTGCCGAAGGCGTCGTCAACGTGATGCTGAAGAATGGCGCCCCGCGTCAGTCGCGGCGTATTTCCTTGATGGCTACCGTCTAAAGCCACGCTCTGCCGCCTTCCTTTCATGTTCGCTCCCGCCTACCTCGACCATAACGCCACGACGCCGGTAACGCCGCGCGTGCTTGAGGCGATGCTGCCCTATTTCGGACAGCACTATGGCAACGCGTCGAGCCGTCATGAATATGGCCGGGCGGCTCGCCGGGCGATCGATGAGGCGCGCCAGCGGGTGGCTTTCGCTGTCGGCGCGCACCCGACCGAGGTGATTTTTACCAGCGGCGGGTCGGAGGCGAATAATCTGTTCATCAAGGGCGTGGCGGCCAATCTGCCGCCCGGCCTCGCGGCAATTTCCGCTATCGAACACCCTTGCGTGCGCGAACCCGCCAAGTCGTTGCGTCGCCAGGGCTGGCGCGTGCGCGAGATGGCCGTCGATGCCGAGTGCCGTCTCGCCAGCGCCGACTTTTTGGCGACGCTGGTGGAACAGCCCGCCGCAGGTTCCATGATTGTTTCGGTAATGCTCGCCAATAACGAAACCGGCGTGGTGCAGGATGTGGCCAGGTTTGCCGCCATGGCGCAAAATTCCCGCGCCTGGTTTCACAGCGACGCGGTGCAGGCGCTGGGGAAAATTCCACTCGACTTCCGTGCCTTGAACGCTGCTGGCGTGCATGCCCTGACGCTTTCCGCCCACAAGCTCGGCGGCCCCAAGGGGGCGGGCGCGCTGGTGGTCGACAAGCGTGTCGACCTGGCGCCGCTGATTGCCGGCGGCGGCCATGAACGCGGCCTGCGTTCCGGCACGGAAAACGTCCCGGCGATTGTCGGTTTCGGTGTCGCCTGCGAAGAAGCCGTGGCGCGCCTGAGCGAAACCGCGGCCAGGCTCTCCGGTTTGCGTGATGATCTGGAACGCGGCCTCGCTGCACTAGGCGCCGTGATTTTTGCGCAAAACGCCGAGCGGCTGCCCAACACGACATATTTCTCGCTACCCGGGCTGGATGGCGAAACGCTGGTGGCCAAGCTCGACCGCGCCGGTTACGCCGTTGCCAGCGGCGCGGCTTGCTCGTCGGCCAATCCCGAACCCTCGCATGTATTGCTGGCCATGGGCATCGCGCCAAGAACGGCGCGTGGCGCCGTGCGCGTCAGCCTGAGCCATGAAACCACGGCAGCGGAGATTGCCGGCTTCCTGCAGGCGCTTTCCGGCACCGTATCCCATTTGCTTACGCTTTCCGCAATCGCTGTCACGGCCCACTGACCTGGAGTTGAAACCTATGCTGAAACTACCCATCTATCTCGACTACTCGGCAACGACCCCGGTCGATCCGCGCGTGGCCGCGAAGATGATCCCTTGGCTGACCGAGCACTTCGGCAACCCGGCTTCGCGTTCCCATCCCTTTGGCTGGGAGGCCGACCAGGCCGTCGAAGCGGCGCGCGAAGAAGTCGCAAAACTGGTGAACGCCGATCCGAAAGAAATTATCTGGACCTCGGGCGCGACCGAATCGAACAATCTCGCCATCAAGGGCGCGGCGCATTTCTACGCATCGACGCGCGGCAAACATATCGTCACTGTCGCCACCGAACACAAGGCGGTGCTCGATACCGTCAAGGAGCTTGAGCGCCAGGGTTATGAGGCGACCTATCTGGAGCCGCAACCGGATGGTCTGATTACGCCCGAGCAGTTCAAGGCCGCCTTGCGCAAGGACACCGTGCTGGCCTCCGTGATGGCGGTGAACAACGAAATCGGCGTGATCCAGCCGATCGCCGAGCTGGGCGAAATCTGCCGTGCCGCCGGCGTGATCTTTCACGTCGATGCAGCGCAGGCCACCGGCAAGATGCCGCTCGATCTGGCCACGCTGAAGGTCGACCTGATGTCTTTCTCGGCGCACAAAACCTACGGCCCCAAGGGCATCGGCGCGCTCTATGTGGGGCGCAAGCCGCGTATCCGGCTGGAGGCGCAGATGCACGGCGGCGGCCACGAGCGTGGCATGCGTTCCGGCACGCTGGCGACGCACCAGATCATCGGCATGGGCGAAGCCTTCCGCCTCGCCCGCGAGGAAATGGCCATCGAGAACGATCGCATCCGCATGCTGCGCGACCGTCTGCTAAAAGGTTTGCAGGACATCGAGGAAACTTACGTCAATGGCGATATCGACAACCGCGTGCCGCATAACCTCAATATCAGCTTCAACTTTGTCGAGGGCGAATCGCTGATCATGGCGATCAAGGATATCGCGGTGTCATCGGGCTCGGCCTGCACCTCGGCATCCTTGGAACCCTCGTATGTATTGCGAGCGCTGGGGCGTTCGGACGAACTCGCGCACAGCTCGATTCGCTTTACCATCGGCCGGTTCACCACCGAGGAAGAAATCGATTTCACCATCAAGCTGCTGCACGACAAGATTGGTCGCTTGCGCGAACTGTCCCCATTGTGGGAAATGTTCCAGGACGGTGTCGATCTCAATTCCGTCCAGTGGGCGGCGCATTAAAGGAGTAGCAAAATGGCATACAGTGAAAAGGTCATCGACCACTACGAAAATCCCCGCAACGTCGGCTCCTTCGGCAAGGATGAGGAGGGCGTGGCGACCGGCATGGTTGGCGCGCCGGCCTGCGGCGACGTGATGAAACTGCAGATCAAGGTCGGCAAGGATGGCATCATCGAGGATGCCAAGTTCAAGACCTACGGCTGCGGTTCGGCCATCGCTTCAAGCTCATTGGTCACCGAATGGGTGAAAGGCAAGACGCTCGACCAGGCGCTCGATATCAAGAACACCCACATCGCCAATGAGCTGGCGCTGCCGCCGGTGAAGATCCACTGCTCGATTCTCGCCGAGGATGCCATCAAGGCCGCGGTGGCCGATTACAAGAAACAGCGGGGAGGTGTGTGATGGGCGTCACGCTGTCCGAAGCGGCTGCCCGTCATGTCTCGGGTTTCATTGCCAAGCGCGGCAAGGGCATCGGCATTCGCCTGGGTGTGAAAACCTCCGGTTGTTCCGGCATGGCCTACAAGCTTGAATTTGCCGACAGCTCTGAACCTGATGACATCGTCTTCGACAGCCACGGACTCAAGGTGCTGATCGACCCGAAAAGCTTGCCTTATCTGGACGGCACGGAGCTGGACTACACCCGCGAGGGCTTGAACGAGGGCTTCAAATTCAATAACCCGAACGTCAAGGATCAGTGCGGCTGCGGCGAGAGCTTTCAAGTTTGATGACCAGCTTTGATCACGAAACCCTCCGGCAGGATTTCTTCAGCCTGTTCGGCTTGCCGCGCCAGCAAGGACTGGATGTCGAGCGGCTGGAAGTTCTCTACCGTGACATCCAGACCCAGGTGCATCCGGACAAGCATGCGCACTTGTCCGACAGCGACAAGCGTTTGGCGATGCAGTGGTCAACTCATGTCAATGAGGCCTACCAGACGCTCAAGGATCCGCTTAAACGGGCGCGTTATCTGCTGCAACTGGCCGGCCACGACGTGCGGCTGGAAACCAATACCGCCATGCCCACCAAATTTTTGCTGGCACAGATGGAGCTGCGCGAGGCTGTGGTTGAGGCAAAAGACGCTGGCGACGCGGACGCTCTCGATGTTTTGCACCGGTGGCTGAAAAAAGACCTGCGCGCCGAATACGCGCTGCTGCAGCAGGCCCTGGATGCCAACGCGCTCGAACGGGCCGGGGAGCTGGTCAGGCAACTGATGTTCCAGGAAAAACTAATTCACGAAGTCGATGACGCGCTGGAAGTGATTGAAAGATAAGATCACTCGGCGGCCACGAACTTCGCAGGGAGTAAATAAGAAGAATGGCACTATTGCAACTATCCGAGCCCGGACAATCCGCCGCGCCGCACGAACACCGGCTGGCGGTCGGCATCGATCTGGGCACCACCAATTCGCTGGTCGCCACGGTCAGGAGCGGCATGGCCGTTGTGCTGAGCGACGAGCTGGGGCGCCCGTTGCTGCCTTCCGTGGTGCGTTATTCCGCTGCCGGACCTGTGGAGGTCGGCTACAGCGCGGAGTCGCATCAAGCGGCTGACCCGAAGAACACCATCGCTTCGGTAAAACGCTTCATGGGGCGCGGACTTCTTGATATCGCCCACAGCGAGTCGCTGCCTTACGACTTCATCGAAACCGAGGGCATGATCAAGCTGAAGACCGCGCAGGGCGTGAAGAGCCCAGTCGAAGTCTCGGCGGACATTCTCCGGGCCTTGAAGGACCGCGCCGAAGCCGCGCTGGGCGGCGCGCTCACCGGTGCGGTGATTACCGTGCCAGCTTATTTTGACGATGCCCAGCGCCAGGCGACCAAGGATGCCGCCCGGCTGGCGGGTATGTCGGTGCTGCGGCTGCTGAACGAGCCGACCGCAGCGGCGATTGCCTACGGTCTCGACAATGCGGCCGAGGGCATCTACGCGGTGTACGATCTGGGCGGCGGCACCTTCGATATTTCGATCCTCAAGCTGTCCAAAGGCGTGTTTCAGGTGCTGTCCACCGGCGGCGATTCCGCGCTGGGCGGCGACGACTTCGATCATCGCGTGTTTTGCTGGGCCATCGAACAGGCCCAGCTCTCGCCCGTGTCGCTTGGCGATGCCCGCCTGTTGCAGATGCGTGCTCGCGAGGCCAAGGAATATCTGACTCAGCATGGCGAGGCGCCGATTACCGCCAAATTGTCGACGGGCGAATTCGTCGATCTCAAACTGACCACGGAAATCTTTGCGGAAATTTCCCGCACGCTGGTGCAAAAAACCCTGGGGCCGACGAAGAAGGCGTTGCGCGATGCCGGTTTAGCGCCTGAAGACATCAAGGGCGTGGTGATGGTCGGCGGTTCCACGCGCATGCCGCAGATTCAGCACGCCGTCGAGGCCTTCTTCGGCAAGGAGCCGCTCAACAACCTCGACCCGGACAAGGTGGTGGCGCTGGGCGCGGCGACGCAGGCCAATCTGCTCGCCGGCAATCGCGCCGCCGGTGATGACTGGTTGCTGCTCGACGTGATTCCGCTGTCGCTGGGTATTGAAACCATGGGCGGCCTGGTGGAAAAAATCATCCCGCGCAACTCGACGATTCCCGTCGCGCGCGCGCAGGAGTTCACCACGTTCAAGGATGGCCAGACCGCGCTTGCCCTGCAAGTGGTGCAGGGCGAGCGTGAGCTGGTTTCTGATTGCCGCTCGCTGGCGCGGTTTGAGTTGCGTGGCATTCCGCCGATGGTGGCCGGCGCGGCGCGCATTCGCGTCACCTTTCAGGTCGATGCCGACGGGTTGCTGTCGGTTGCGGCGCGCGAGCAGACCACCGGCCACGAGGCGCATATCGAAGTGAAACCTTCCTATGGTTTGAGCGACGACGAAATCACCTCGATGCTCAAGGATGGTTACAACCATGCCTCGGACGATGCTTTCCGGCGTGCGCTGCGCGAGGCGCAGGTCGAGGCGCAGCGACTGGTCGAGGCGGTGCAGTCGGCCCTGAAGGACGATGATCACCTGCTTTCCATCCTTGAACGCGCGCATATCGACAGTTGTCTGACAAAATTGCAATCCGTGCTGATCGGCGACGACCGGCGCGCCATTGACGCGGCCATGGATGCGCTCTCCAAGGGCACGGCGGAATTCGCCGCCCGCCGCATGAATCAAGGCGTCCGGCGTGCGCTGGCTGGCCGGAAAATTGATGAAATGAATCTATGACCCAAATTATTGTGTTGCCCCACGTTGAACTTTGCCCTCTGGGTGCGGTGATAGAAGCCGAACCCGGCACGTCGATCTGCGATGCCCTGCTCGACAACGACATTGACATCGAACACGCCTGCGAGAAATCCTGTGCCTGCACCACCTGCCATGTGGTGATCCGCGAAGGCTTCGAAACGCTTGAACCCGCCGAGGAAATCGAGGAAGATTTGCTCGACAAGGCGTGGGGGCTCGAACCGAACTCCCGGCTGTCCTGCCAGGCGCTGGTGACCGAAACGCCGCTGGTGGTGGAAATCCCGAAATACACGATCAACATGGCCAAAGAGGGACACTCGAAAAAATGAAATGGATTGATAGTCTCGATATCGCCATCGAATTGGCCGAACGCCATCCGGATGTCGATCCGAAAGCGCTCAACTTCGTCGACCTGATGCGCTGGGTGATGGCCTTGCCCGGTTTTGAGGAAAACGAGCATCACTGCGGCGAGAAGCAACTGGAAGCGATTCAGCAGGCCTGGATCGACGAGGTGGAGTGACGCTTCTTGCTGATCGATACGCATTGCCACCTCGATGCAGCAGAGTTCGATCCTGACCGCGATGACGTTTATTCCTCGGCAAAAGTCGGCGCTGGCGTTACGGCGCTCGTTGTGCCGGCGGTCGAGCGCGCCAACTTCGGCGCCGTGGTGAGTGTCTGCCGTGAGTATCCTGGCTGCTTTCCGGCCTACGGCATCCATCCTATGTTTGTTGGCCGCGCTCGTCCCGAAGACCTCGAAGCGCTGCGCGAAATACTGGCGCGCGAACCGGCTGTGGCGGTGGGAGAAATCGGCCTGGACCGCCATGCCGCGCAGCGTGACGATGCACTTCAGGAATTCTATTTCGTCGAGCAACTGAAGATCGCCTGTGCACTCGACCTGCCGGTGCTCTTGCATGTGCGTCGTGCCATCGACCCGATCCTGAAGCATCTGCGCCAGATCAGGGTTTGTGGCGGCATTGCTCACGCCTTCAACGGTAGCCGGCAGCAGGCGGATGAATTCATCAAACTCGGCTTCAAGCTCGGCTTTGGTGGCGCGATGACGTTTGACGGTGCGAAACGCATCCGCGCGCTGGCGGCAACCCTGCCGCTCGACAGCATCGTACTGGAAACCGATGCGCCGGACATTCCGCCGCGGTGGAAAGCCGGTCAACGCAACACACCGGCCGATCTGTTGCCGATCGCCGAAACGCTGGCACAATTACGGGGTCTGTCGCTGGCCGAGATCGCGGCGGCAACCAGCGCAAATGCTGGCATGGCGCTGCCGCGCCTCAAAGATTTTCAACACAACACGGAGAGAGAAAAATCATGACCACCGTTACCCTGCACGGCAATCCCTTCCGCGTCAATGGCGCACTGCCCGCCGTCGGCTTCGTCGCGCCTGCAATGACGCTGACCAATGGCGAACTGGCTGATGTCACGCTGGCCAGTTTCGCGGGCAAGCGCAAGGTTCTGAACATCGTGCCGAGCCTGGATACGCCGACCTGCGCGACTTCGACGCGCAAGTTCAACGAATCCGCCGCGACCCTGAAAAATACCGTTGTGCTGGTCGTCTCGGGCGATTTGCCATTCGCGGCCGGCCGTTTCTGTTCTGTCGAAGGGCTAAAAAACGTCGCGCATCTGTCGACCTTCCGTCATCCGGAATTCATGCCAGCCTGGGGTGTGGCGATGGCCGAAGGCCCGTTGCTCGGCCTGACCGCGCGCGCTGTCGTGGTGCTCGATGAAAACAACCGCGTGCTGTACAGCCAGTTGGTGCCCGAGATCGGCGACGAGCCAGACTACGCTGCCGCGCTCAAGGTTCTGTAATCCTCAGTCGAGGACGTGCGAGACCAGCCCGTCGGCGAGTTTTGGCTCGAACCAGGTCGATTTGGGCGGCATGACCTGATTGCTGTCGGCGACGGCCATCAACTGCTCCATGCGCGTCGGATGGAGGGCGAAGGCGACCGCCATCTCGCCGGAATTGACGCGCCGCTCAAGTTCGCTTAAGCCCCGGATGCCGCCGACGAAGTCGATGCGCTTGTCGCGGCGCAGGTCGGTGATGCCGAGTAACGGTCCAAGCAGATGATCGGATAACAGCGACACATCCAGTCGCCCCACCGGATCGGCGGGAATCAACTCGGGTTTGATTGCCAGCTTGTGCCACTTGCCAGCCAGATACATGCCGAACTCGCCGGGACGCGATGGTTTGACCTGCTCCGTGCTTTCCTCGACCGTAAAAGCCGCGGCGAGCCGTCCCACCAGCGCCGACTTTTCCATGCCATGCAGATCTTTCACCACGCGGTTGTAGTCGAGAATCTTCATCTCGTGCTGGGGAAAGATCACCGCCAAAAAGTAGTCGGAAGATAGCTCGCGCGCCTCCTGACGGCGGGCGTTGGCAACCCGCGCGGCCGCTGCGGAGCGGTGGTGGCCGTCGGCAATGTAGAGCGCCTCCATACCGTCGAAGCAGTGCGTGATGGCGTCGATCCGGGCGGCGTCGTCCAGCACCCAGATCTGGTGGCGCACCGTGGCATGGGCGTCGTCGGCGGTGACATCGGCCGCTGCCTTGCCTTTGGCAATGGCGTCGATCAGTGCATCGGCTGCTGCCGAATCCGGATAGGCGAGCAGCACCGGCCCGGTCTGGGCGTTGGTCGCCTCGATTTGCCGCACGCGGTCGTCTTCCTTGTCGGGGCGGGTAAATTCGTGCTTCTTGATGCGGTTGTTGGCATAACAGGCGACGGACGCGGTGGCAACTAGTCCGGTCTGCACATGTGCCCCCATCGTCAGCCGATAGGCGTAGTAACACGGCGCGGCATCGCGTGTCAGTACGCCGGCCGCCAGCAGCGCGCCGATGTTTTCCGTTGCCTTGGCATACACGGCCGGGTCATATGGATTGATGTCCGCGGGCAGGTCGATTTCCGGCCGGGAGACGTGCAAGAACGACCAGGGCCTGTCCTTTGCTCGCTGCCGCGCCTCATCGGCCGACAGCACGTCATAGGGCGGGGCGGCGACTTCAGCGGCGCGGCCGGGGGTCGGCCGCAAGCCGCGAAAAGGCTTGATCAGCGTAGTCATCGTTATTTGGCCTGTGCAGCGCGTCCGGCCAGCGGGCCGGAGAGGGCGTCGTGCGCCTCGTGGATCATTTTTTCCGTGGTCGGCCAATCGACGCAGGCATCGGTCACCGAGCAGCCATATTTCAACTGGGACAGGTCGGCGGGAATCGGCTGGTTGCCCGCTTCGATATTGCTTTCGATCATCAGACCGACGATGGACTTGTTGCCGAGCCGAATCTGATTCACCACATCCTGCATCACCAAGGGTTGCAGTTCAGGTTTTTTGTAACTGTTGGCGTGCGAGCAATCGACGACGATATTGGCTGGCAGCCTGGCCTTGGTCAATGCGGCTTCCGCCAGCGCCACGCTGACCGTGTCGTAATTCGGCCGGTCGCCGCCGCCGCGCAGCACCAGGTGGCCATAGCGGTTGCCGCTGGTGCGCACCACGCTTGATCTGCCCTGCATGTTGATGCCGAGAAAATTGTGCGGACTGGCCGCCGAGATGATCGCATTCACGGCCGCATTGAGCGAACCATCGGTGCTGTTCTTGAAGCCGACCGGCGTCGACAAGCCCGACGACATCTCGCGATGGGTCTGCGATTCGGAGGTGCGTGCGCCGATCGCCGTCCAGGCGATCAGGTCGCCCAGATACTGGGGCGAGATCGGGTCGAGCGCCTCGCTGCCGACCGGCATGCCAAGCTCATTCACGGCGAGCAGAAATTCGCGCGCCTTCTGCATGCCTTCCTCGATGTGGAAGGAGTCATCCATGTACGGATCATTGATGTAGCCCTTCCAGCCGGTTGCGGTGCGCGGTTTCTCGAAATAGACGCGCATCACCAGCACCAGTGTGTCGGCGACCTCTTCGGCGAGTGCCCTCAGACGGCGCGCGTAATCGATGCCGGCGACAGGATCGTGGATCTAGCAGGGGCCGACGACGACGAGCAGGCGAGCATCGCGGCGGTCGAGAATCGCTTCCAGTGTGCGCCGTCCCGTCAGCACCGTCATTGCCGCGGTTTCGGTGAGTGGCACGCGGGCGTGAATTTCCTCCGGCGTCGGCATGGGGTCGAAGGATGCGATGTTGATGTTTTCGGTCTGTTGCATATCGGGTGTGTGCCGCCGGCAAATTTGAGAGGGGAAGGCTGATTTTATCCGCATGCGTGCCGGATCAGCTTCGCTCAGGCGAGTTTGTTAAACAATTCCTTCACCGCCGCCACCCGCTCCCTGAGTGTGGCGGTCGGTTTCTGCCAGCTCAGTTTGTCAGGCCCGGCCAGTTTGAAGGCGCGGTCGGACTGGATGAGTTTGATGATCCTGGCGGGGTCGATGGGTGGCTGGGGCACGAACTGCAACTGGATGGCATTCTGGCTGGCGTCGAGCTTGGCAATGCCGAGCGGATGGCCGAGCAGCCGCAGGCGGTGGGTTTCGACCAGCGCCTGGGTCTGCGGCGGGAGTTCGCCAAAGCGGTCGATGAGTTCTTCCTGCAGGGCGCGCAAGTCTTCGCCTGCGTCGCAGTTGGCCAGTCGCTTGTAAAGCGTCAGGCGTTCATGCACGTCGGGGCAGTAAGCGTCGGGCAAGAGGGCAGGGAAGCGCAGATTGATTTCGGCGGTGACGGCGAGCGGCTGGGTGAGGTCGGGGATTGCCTTGCCCTCCTTGAGCGCGCGCACTGCCGCGTTAAGCATGTTGGTGTAGAGCGCGAAGCCGATCTCGTGAATTTCACCCGACTGGCTTTCGCCCAGCACCTCGCCGGCGCCGCGAATTTCGAGGTCGTGCATGGCGAGGAAGAAGCCGGAGCCGAGTTCTTCCATGGCGCAAATCGCGTCGAGCCGCCGCTGCGCCTGAGCGGTGGGTTTGGCGTTTTCGTCGGTGAGCAAATAGGCGTAGGCCTGATGGTGGCTGCGGCCGACACGGCCGCGCAACTGGTGCAACTGCGCGAGGCCGAACTTGTCGGCGCGGTTGATGATGATGGTATTGGCGTGCGGGTTGTCGATGCCGGTCTCGATGATGGTCGAGCACAGCAGCAGGTTGTGTTTTTGCTGGGTGAATTCGCGCATCACCCGTTCGAGTTCGCGCTCCGGCAACTGGCCGTGACCGATGACGATGCGCGCCTCGGGCAGCAGCCTGGCCAGCCGCTCGCGCATGTTCTCGATGGTGTCGACCTCGTTGTGCAGGAAATACACCTGGCCGCCGCGCTTGAATTCGCGTAAGGCGGCCTCCTGCACCTGGCCGCTCGACCATCTGCTGACAAAGGTCTTGATCGCCAGACGCTTCTGCGGCGGCGTGGCGATCACCGAAAAGTCGCGCAGTCCTTCCAGCGACAGCCCCAAAGTTCGCGGGATCGGCGTGGCGGTCAGCGTCAGCACATCGACCGAGGCGCGCAGCGCTTTCAGCGCTTCC
>JAUXWU010000033.1 GCA_030680085.1 Rhodocyclaceae bacterium
CTGCTTCTTGTAGCGCTCCACGTCGAAGGTGGCGATCTTCGAGAGCGGCGCGTCGCCGAAGAACGGAACAAGGTGCTGATCCAGGCGATAGCGCTTCATGGGGATGTCCTTGCCGCCCTCCTGCTCCAGCTTCGTCAGGTATTTGTCCGCCGCCTCGCGGAACGATAGCGCCAGCTTGCGACCCTTGGGAAGATTGAGGCGCCCGGCCTTGGCGTCCTGCCGCGCCTTGTCGATGAATTCCTCCGCCTGGGTGCGCGTGGTGCCGTCCGATTCGCGACCGATAACGCGGTGGATGCGCTGGCCATCGACCATGAAGTTGACAGTGAACACCCCGTCGCCGTTGGCTTGCCGCTCGAAGGTGATGCCGTGTTCATTCAATTTTTCGCCGGCTGCCACTTTGCGCATGGCGGGGCGGGTGAGCTTGGAAAAGGTCTTGGCCATGATTGAATCCTCAGAAAGGGATGTCGTCGTCAGTCTCTGGTGGTGCCGGTTTGGTTTTAGGCCATTTGGGCAAAGTGTCGCGGCTCGCTTTGCCTTCGGCTACCGCCTTGAACGTGTCGAAATGGTCGCGCAGTCGGTCGGCAACCAAGGCGTCCGGAGTGACCTGCCAAACCCATTCGTCCCGCTTGTCGTAATTCCCTTTCCAAAGCAGCCCGTTTTCCCGTACCAGTTTCCACAACACCTGCTCATCGTGGGTCATCAAGTCAGGAAATTGAAGCGCCAATTTGGAAAAGCGGTCAGCTTCGTCCACATCCCAAAGGCAGTCATGCGCAGCGCCGAGACTGATGGCTCGTTGAAAATCGTCTGGGCTATCTCCGCTTTCTTCACGCAGGTTGACGTGAGTTAGTGACTCCTCGACTGCCCACTCGATGTAACTTGATAGCGTGCGGCGATGCTTGCGCGCTGCGAGTTCGGCTAGATAACGCAGCCTGGGGTCTAGCCGGACGGTTACTGTCTCGGAGCGAGAGAGTTTCCCGCCGCCGCCCTTGCGCTTGCTTTCCGGATTTTCGGTTGCCATGCCATGTCCTTTCGTTCAAAGATTCCATTTGGTTCCAGCAAAGAATAACACCACAATAGTTATTTGACAAGCTTTGTGTTGCTCTAGTAGTATTGTGTTGTCTTTCACTACCTTTGAGAACAGCCATGACACAAACTCCAGTCACCCCCCTCGAAGTCAGAACCTACCCAGACGGTCGCATGGACACGAAAAACGCCTCAACCTATACCGGCCTGTCCGAAAAGACCCTGGCCATGATGCGCTGCAACGGCAACGGGCCAAAGTACGTCAAGCGCGGCCGGATTTTCTATTTCACGGCGGACGTTGACGAATGGATGAACTCTCAGGGGCGCCTGACCAGTACCGCCCAAGCAAAGCAGCGTCCGGTTTGAGGGGGCGCCATGCGTTACCCGATGGCAGGCATGAAGCCCAAGCGCGGCCACTTCGACCGCGCCCACCTGCCCGATCCGCTGACCTACTACGCCACGGAGCTTGAGCGCCTGCGGCCCGCTGGCCTCAACGCCTCGGCCCGCTGCCCGTTTCACGACGACGCCCACCCCAGCCTGACGGTGAATCTCGCCACCGGCGCATTTCGCTGCCACGTCCCCGAGTGCGGCGCACACGGGCGCGGCGTGCTGGACTTTCACATGGCCCGTTACGGCTTTGGCTTTGTTGCTGCCGCCAAAGCGCTGGGCGCCTGGAGCACCACCCAATGACAGAACAAGAAAAAAACACTGTATCCGCCGACAAGCGAACTGACACACTGGACAGACTACTGCGCTACGCGGTGCAGAAAGGCGGCGTTAAGTCCAGCCAGATCGAACCGGCGGAAACCCGCTGGGGCGCACTGGTGGAGCGCTTCACGCAGATGCAGGCTGGCCCGCGCGCCGACGACCCGGAGAGCATACCGGCGCTGATCTATGCCGAGTTCAAGGAAGGTGCCACCCGACGCGACATAGACGTGGTGAATATGACCGCGCTGGTGCTCGACATCGACAAGGATGCCGACCTCGACCGCACACGCGCCGCGCTGGCCGGCATGGAATGCGCGATCTACACCACCAAACGCAGCACCGCCGCTGCGCCGCGCCTGCGCGTGATCTTGCCACTTGCCGTGCCCGTGCCGGCACGCGACTGGCCCGGCACTTATCGGCAGTTTGCCGCCGCGCTCGCGCTGCCTGGACTGGACGCCTGCGCCGAAAAACTCTCGCAGCCCTTCCTAGCGCCGCCCGGTGGCGATCATTTCGAGCGGCTGGCCGGCGAATGGCTCGACCCCGCGCCCTATGTCGCCGCCGCGCGCCAGGCCGAACATGACGCGCTGCCAGTGCCCGAAGCCATCGGCCAGCAGCTTCCCCCGGTGCAGCCACTCGACCCGCAACTGATCCCCGCGCCGCTACGCGGCTGGGTCGCGGACGTGGCGCACCGGATGCAGTGCCCCGTCGACTATTGCGCCGTCGGCGCTCTGGTAGCACTAGCCGGCGTCGTTGGCGCATCCATCGGTATCCGCCCCAAGTGCCGCGACGACTGGCTGGTGGTGCCCAACCTTTGGGGCGGCGTCATCGGCCCGCCCTCGAAGAAGAAGACTCCTGCGCTCGGCGACATGCTCAAGGCGCTCGGCCGACTGGAAAAGGCTGCCGCCGATGGCACGCAGCAAGCCAAGGCCACGGCCGCTGATCCCGAGACCAAGATCAATCTGAAACTGCTCAAGCGCGAGTTGGAAGCCGCGATCAAAGCCGAGCGCGAGGCAAAGCAAATCGAAGCCGCCGCCGATGCCTATGTCGAAGCAAAGGGCAAGCAATCGCCGTCTCGCCAGCGCCGACTTTCCACGGCACCGCGCGCCGCCGCCGACATCAAGCTCGAACTGGCCGCGCTCGTCGCGCCCCCGCCGGCAACCTGCAAGCGCGCTTCCGCACCAACGACGCCACCATCGAAGCCCTGCACGATCTGCTGTCCGAGAACTCGCGTGGCATTCTGGTCTTCCGCGATGAACTCGTCGGCCTGCTCAAGGGCTGGGAGAAGCAAGGCCACGAACAGGATCGCGCCTTCTACCTCGAAGCCTGGAACGGCCACGGCAGCTTTCCGCTGGACCGCATCGGGCGCGGGCACGTCATCTGCGACAACATGTGCGTGTCCATTCTCGGCGGCACCCAGCCGGACAAGGTTCGCGGCTACCTCTATCAAGCGCGGCAGGAAAACGATGGCCTGTTGCAACGCTTTCAACTGCTGGTTTATCCCGACACTGCACCCTATGCCGGCATGGTCGATGAATACCCGGATGCCGCCGCGCGCGACACCGCCTTTGCCATCTTCGAGGCGCTAGGCGGCGCCGACTTTATCGCGTTGGCCGAATCCGACTGCTACGGAAAGATTCCGCACCTGCGCTTTGACGATGCCGGACAAGCCATCTTCAACCCGTGGTATGACGACCTGCACGGGCGCAAGGTGGAGGCGCCGGACGAGGCGCCGCTGATGGTCGAATACCTCTCCAAGCAGCCGAAGACCTTCGCCGCGCTGGCGCTGCTGTTTCACCTGATCGACCGTTCCAGCGCCATCCATCAAGGCCAGCCACTCGGCCCGGTGTCTGAGTCCGCCGCCCGCCGCGCGCAAGGCTGGTGCGGCTATCTCGAAGCCCACGCCCGGCGCATCTTCGCCCTCGGCCAGACCCTGCAAAGCCAGGCGGCCGGCGAACTCGCCCGCCGCGTTGCCTCCGGCGCCTTCGACGGGCCGGAAAACTTCACCGCACGTGACATCTACCGAAAGCAATGGAGCCTGCTCGACGACGCCGAGATCGTTGCCCAAGCCCTCAATGAGTTGGTCGACGCCGGCTGGCTGTTGCGCGACGCTCATGCTGCTGGCTGGCAGATGCGCGGACATGTGCGCTATCGCGTAAATCCGAAGGCGCGGGCGGCATGAGTGCATTTACCGCCGTGCCGCCAGCGCCGACTTTCTGCGCGAGGCAGGCGCACCCCATGAGCCAGTCGCCAAGGAGAATGGCAAGGATTAGCGCCAGATTCTTGATGACTATCGAATGCGCTCCCGGACGGGCTGGGGTAGCATTGCACACTTTGTCGGCGTCAGGCTTCGCCTGCCGCGACGTAGCCCGTCAGCCACGCCCGCTGGGGCGGCAATAACCGACTGACGAAGGAACGACCATGACACCCGAACAACGACAACGCATCATCGAAATCCTGCTGTCCGGCGGCGAGGTTGCGCCGGAATGGTCGCGCATCCTGTTCCCGCCCGAGAAGCGGGAATACGAGCTGGTCTATCACGGCAAGGAGCGCGAGGAAGACATCATCGCCAACACCTTGGCCGTGCCCTTGCAGCCGGTGCGCACCTTCAACAAGAACGGCGTGGAATGGCACAACAAGCTGATCTTCGGCGACAACCTGCAAGCCATGAAAACGCTGCTGGAAATGAAGCGGCGCGGCGAGCTATGCAACGCCGACGGCACGCCGGGTGTGCGGCTGGTGTATATCGACCCGCCGTTTGCGACTATGCAGGAATTTCACGGCAGCGAGGATCAGAAGGCGTACCAAGACAAAGTGGTTGGGTCACGCTTTGTGGAGTTCCTTCGGAAACGGCTCGTTCTGATACGCGAGTTACTTTCTGACGATGGCGCCATCTACGTTCATTTGGACTGGAAAAAAGTACATTACCTCAAGGTCATCATGGATGAGGTCTTTGGCGAAAATCACTTCCGTAATGAGATTGTTTGGCATTACCCAGGCAGGGAAATGCACATCTCCAATAAGTACAACGCCAAGCATGACACGCTCCTGTTCTACGCTCGGTCCACCGCAACAAGAATCCGTATGGATCAAGTTGCAATCCCTTACGACAGAGAAGAGCGTCTGAAAAGTCTGCGCAGAAAAGTGCATGTTGATGAGAGCGGTAGTGAGTGGGTCTGGGAAACACGAGGGCAAGCGGCAGGACAAGAAGCCTACAAGCGTTACGTGGATGAGATTGTCGAACAGGGCCGCGCATTGAATGATGTTTGGTCGGATCTTCAGTTTCTTCGTGGCAATCATCCAGAGCGGACGGGTTACCCAACACAAAAGCCGTCCGAGCTTCTTGAACGCATCATCAAAGGATCGTCGTCGGAGGGGGACATCGTTCTCGACGCTTTCGCGGGCTCCGGCACGACTTGCGCCGCAGCCGAGACTCTGGGCCGCCGCTGGATCGGCATCGACTGCGGCAAGCTGGCGATCTACACGATCCAGAAGCGCCTACTGAATCTCAAAGCCGGCATTGGCAACAAGGGCGCACCACTCAAGGCCAAGCCCTTCACCCTCTACAACGCCGGTCTCTACGACTTCGCCCGCCTCAAGGATTTGCCTTGGAACGACTGGCGGCGTTTCGCGCTGACGCTGTTCGGTTGTCAGGACGAACCGCAGCGCATCGGCGGCATTCAGTTTGACGGCACGCTGAAAGCCTGCCCGGTGCAGGTGTTCGACCATCGGTGCCAAGGCGGGGCGACGATCAGCGAGGATACCTTGCGCTCCGTCCACGAGGCCGTCGGCTCGAAGATTGGCACGCGCATGTTCATCATTGCGCCCTCGCTGGCGTTCGACTTTCAGCAGGACTATATCCAGGGCACTTCTATAAATCCCCAAAATATGTTATGCTTACAGCATGCAAACCAGCCTATTTGACCTTGAGAACCGCTACGCCAGTCTGAGTGAAGCGGGCGACCCGCTGGAACGGCTGGACGCCGTCATTGACTGGGAAATC
>JAUXWU010000034.1 GCA_030680085.1 Rhodocyclaceae bacterium
AGACGGCGTCGGTGAAGATGAGTCGCGGCCATCTGGTAATGACCATGCCCGGTAAATCTGATCCGGAGCGGGTGAAAGCACTTCTGCACCGTTGGTATCTCGACCATGCCCGACAAGTGTTCATCGATGTACTGGATGAATGCTTACCCCGTTTCAAGTGGCACCAACGGCCGCGCCTGATTGTGCGAGCAATGCAGTCGCGTTGGGGCAGCCTGTCGCAGGCCGGTACGATGACACTGAATGCCAATCTGGTCCGGGCGCCACGAGTCTGCATCGAGTATGTGGTGGCTCACGAACTGTGTCATATCAAGCACCGCGATCACAACACGGACTTCTTTCGGTTGCTCGGGCAGGTGATGCCGGATTGGGAGAGGCGGAAGCAACGGTTGGAAACGGCACTACTCTGATCAAAAAAGGGAGAAATAAAAATGGCAAATGAAGCCCAGGTGAAGCAGTTGCTCGAATTGGCCGAGGATTGCACGAAGACTACGGTCGATCAGCTCATCACAAATGCAGATTGGGGAACAATCAACTTCGAGGGCTCGCGGGCGGAATTGGATCGAACGTTCGATATGCTCAATCAGTTCAAGTTGCTACCTGCGCGCCTGCTGCCTGACAACATCATTCAGCAGATCATTAGCACCCTGCCGCCATTGAAGGCAACTCTCGATCAGATCCGGAGTTTTTCGATTGAACAGGGGAATCCTCCCGGAGCGCGAGACACTCTGGTCGCGGAATTTCGCGGCCAAGCCGATGCCTTCTTCGGTGCGGCACATCTCTACATCCCTTATCTCGCATACCAGAAGGGCGATGTTCAAAAGAACATCAACGAGCTGACGCGTTCGGTCGAGCAGGCATCAGGATTGGTTGTCGGTGCAAAGCAGGAGATCAAGGAGCAACAGGAGGAAATTGGCAACATCATTGTTGCTGCCCGCGAGGCTGCTGCCAGTGTAGGTGTCGCTCATTTTTCTGCTGATTTCTCTACGGAAGCCACTGAGCAGGAAGGCGCTGCAAAAAAATGGCTTGTCGCAACCGGCATCTTGGCATTGGTTACGCTGCTGATTGCCTTTGGTGTGGCGTTCATCCCCATCGACAAAGATGCAACCCCTTCACAGATCGCACAACTGTTCACCTCCAAGATAGTGATTCTCGGCTTGATGTTTACGGCGACTATCTGGTGTGGTCGGTTATACAAAGCTGCCAAGCATCAGGCGACGATCAACAAGCATCGGTCCAACGCACTGCGCACTTTCCAGGCATTCACGAAGGCCGCGAGTGACGACGCTGCCAGAAATGCAGTACTCATGGAAACCACAAAGTCCATTTTTGCAATCACACCGTCAGGCTACCTTGACGGAGAAGTGCCATCTGATGGCGGCTTTAAAATTATTGAAGTTGTTAAGAACGCATCGCAAGCAGTAGCCGCAGCGAAATGATCGGCGAGTGATGCGCTCCAAGCCAACAACAAAGTCACGCGAGATTCTGGTTCACTGGTTGAATCGCTTCAATGAGATTGCCCATGAACACCATCGGGCACAGGGGCGAAACTCAGGAGATATTAACGATTCGATTGGCAAGGCTATCGGGGCGTTGTGGGTCTACGCCCTTGGAT
Organism: Rhodocyclaceae bacterium; assembly: GCA_030680085.1. Lineage (GTDB taxonomy): Bacteria > Pseudomonadota > Gammaproteobacteria > Burkholderiales > Rhodocyclaceae > Sulfuricystis. The sequence continues at coordinate 1,613 of JAUXWU010000034.1, forward strand.
GATCCTCCATCGCATGTTCCGCCAGCAACGGACGCTGCACGCGACTTTCATATAAACGACGGGTGGCTTCCAATCGTAGAGGAGGAATTGTTTCGATTCAATCGCTACGGCACTGAGTACATAGCCTCGTGCTCCGAGGCTCTACTTAAATGCCACGGAATCAAGCGTGCATACGACCAGTTTGGGAATACGATGTTTTTTCGAGGCGAACATCGCTACGGATGGGCATTGCTACCACGTTTTTCGCGTAACCGAGAACTGACAATCGAGGACTGCCATAAAGTCACCCCCCAAGAACTCGATGCCATGCGGCGATTTCAGGAAGGCGTACTCGGCGACTCAACAAAATCAGCGTCGATTTTCGGGGATGGTCGTCGGCTTGGAACAGAGAATGCCGGCTGGTGGCATCTCATGCAACACTACGACGACGTCGATGCCACAAGAATGATTGACGTTACGACGTCAATATTCTGTGCACTGTATTTTGCCTGTGCCGATTGGGATGGTTCAGTTGACGAATCTGTCGATGGGAAGCTCTACATGTTTCCTTATCAACCCGGTCGCGGAGATACACCAAATCCGGAGCGATTTAGGAAAACAGGTCCAATCATCAGCGGCGAGGACGAGACACAATCGACCTTGGAGGATTATTTCACCGTTGAAGGCAGCCTTGAGTACCCTCGCTTCCGTACAGCGATTTACCGTAATGATCGAGCGCTTGCCCAAGATGGCTATTTCGTCTGGCAGCCGATGTTCACGTCCCCGCTGAAAACAATGCAAATTCTCCCATTCCGGGTCTACAGAGATGCCAAGCGCGAAATCATCGCAGAGCTAGCGTCAATTGGATACACTAGAGATCGCATTTTGGGCAACCACGAATGGATCAGGCAGTAACAGTTTGGCGACCTGCCAACATATTCACGCAGACGCTCGCAGCAATGCTCGTTAGCCCCAATAGCGAATAGTTCAGTAGTAAACTGATCACCACCAACATAGTCACGCCATGTCAGCAGCCGCCGCAACGTCGTCAAGTCTTGCCACGCTTGCCCTGGCCCTGGGCGGTCTGGCTTGCCGCTTCGACGCCGACTGGCTGGCCGAATGTGATTCGACAAATGCCGTGTTGCTCGCCCGCGCCGAAGCGGGCGCGCCCGCGGGCGCGGTCGTCATTGCGGCAAAGCAAACCGCGGGACGCGGCCGGCGCGGGTGTGCGTGGATTTCCGCGCCGGGCGACAGCCTGAGCTTTTCCCTGTTGTGGCGCTTTGTGCCAGGCACCTCGCCTGCCGGACTGTCGCTGGCCGTCGGTGTTGCGCTAGCGCAGGCGCTGGAGAAAGTCGGCGCTGGCGGGACGGCGTCAGCCGGCACGCCGTGTAATCCGGGGACGGCGATCCAGCTCAAATGGCCGAACGATCTGCTGCTGGGCGGCCGGAAGCTCGGCGGGATTCTCGTTGAACTGTTGCCGGGTGCGCCGCATGTGGCGGTGATCGGCATCGGCCTGAACCTGCGCCTGCCGGCGGCACTGCCGGACGATTTGCGGGCGCGGAGCGCGGCGCTCGACTACTCGGGTGACCCCGGCGGTTTGCTGGCGGCCATCCTGACCGAGTTGCTGACGGTGCTGGAAAATTTTGCGCGTGAAGGGTTTGCTGGTCAGCGCGATGCGTGGCTGGCGCGGCACGCCTTTGCGGATGCGCCGATACAACTGCTGTCCGATTTCGCCGTCCCGCGCGCGGGGATTTGTCGCGGTGTCGCCGCCGATGGCGCGCTGCTGCTGGAAGTCGCCGGACAGGTCGAGCGGGTGCTGTCCGGCGAAGTGTCGTTGCGGGAGGCCTCATGATCCTGTGTCTGGATGCCGGCAATACGCGGCTTAAGTGGGGGCTTTGGGATGGCAAAGGCTGGTTGGGAAGCGGCGCCCTCGCTCATGCCGAAAGCGGCCAACTGATTGACGCATTGCCGGTGAAGCCATCGCGCATTCTAGCTTGCAACGTCGCTGGTGAGTCCGTGGCGGCGCGCATCGAAGCGCTCGCCGCAAGTCTGTCCGCGCCGCTTGACTGGTTTCGCAGCAGCCCGGCGGCGGGCGGCGTCAGCAATGGTTATGACAACCCCGCGCAACTCGGCGCCGACCGCTGGGCGGCGCTGATCGGGGCGCGTTCCCTGCATGACGGCCCGGCGCTGGTGGTGATGGCCGGCACCGCGACGACCATCGACGCGCTTGATGCGAATGGCGTATTTCGCGGCGGCCTGATTCTCCCCGGCCTCGAACTCATGCGCCAGGCGCTGGCCCGCAACACGGCGGGCCTGCCTGTAGCGCAAGGCGCGTATCGCGAATTGCCGACGAATACCGACGATGCGATTGTCAGCGGCTGCCTTGCCGCCACGCTAGGGGCCATCGAGCGCATGGCGTGTCATCTCCCCGCCGCGGACTTGCTTTGCCTGATTTCCGGCGGCGCGGCCGGGGCGCTGCTGCCGCACTTGCCACTGCGCCGTGTCGACAATCTTGTACTCGCAGGTCTCGCGCGCGCAATCACCCTTGACCGCGAGCACATTTGAAGTATGGTTGCGGTTTTTTCCAAAAATCATCCATCCGGGAGGGCAGCATGAGCCAGACGCGCGTCATTCTTGACGAATCAGAGATTCCGACACATTGGTACAACATCGCCGCCGACCTGAACAATCCGCCGACGCCGCCGCTCGGTCCTGACGGCAAGCCGGTCGGCCCCGAGCAGATGCTGGCCATTTTTCCCGGCCCGATCCTCGAACAGGAAATGTCGGCCGAGCGCTGGATTCCGATTCCCGACGAGGTGCGCAAGATCTATGCGCTGTGGCGCCCCAGCCCGCTGTGCCGCGCCGAGCGGCTGGAACAGATGCTCGGCACGCCGGCGAAGATTTTCTACAAATACGAAGGCGTTTCGCCGGCCGGTTCGCACAAGCCCAACACCGCCGTGCCGCAGGCCTATTTCAACAAGATGGCCGGCACCCAACGACTGGTGACGGAGACCGGCGCCGGCCAATGGGGCTGCGCGCTATCCTTCGCCGGCCAGATGTTCGGCCTGCCGGTGCGGGTGTATATGGTCAAGGTCAGCTATGACCAGAAGCCCTACCGCCGCCTGATGATGCAGACCTGGGGCGGCGAGGTGTTGGCCAGTCCGAGCATGATGACCCAGACCGGCCGCGACATTCTCGCCAAAGACCCGAACAATCCCGGCAGTTTGGGCATCGCGATTTCCGAGGCCGTCGAGGAAGTCGTTTCTTCGCCAGGCAGCAAGTACGCGCTGGGCTCGGTGCTGAACCACGTCATCCTGCACCAGACCGTGATCGGCCTCGAGGCCAAGAAACAGTTCGAAAAGATCGGCGAATATCCGGACATGATTTTTGCGCCCTGCGGCGGCGGCAGCAACTTCGGCGGGGTGGCCTTTCCCTTCCTCGGCGACGCGGCGGCGGGCGACAAGCGCGCGCAGAAGATCCGCATGGTGGCGGTCGAACCGTCCTCCTGTCCGACGCTGACCAAGGGCGTGTATGCCTACGACTTCGGCGATGCCACGGGCTTTACGCCGCTGATGAAGATGTTTACGCTGGGCCACGACTTCATGCCGCCGGGCATTCACGCCGGCGGTCTGCGTTACCACGGCGACAGCCCGCTGGTCTCGCAGTTGTTCCACGAAAAGCTGATCGAAGCGGTGGCGGTGCCGCAGACCGGAACCTTCGAGGCCGGCGTGATGTTCGCCCGCGCCGAGGGCATCATCCCGGCGCCGGAATCCGCCCACGGCATTCGTGCCTGCATTGACGAGGCGCTGCGCTGCAAGGTGAGTGGCGAGCCGAAGACGCTGTTCTTCAACCTGTCCGGCCATGGTCATTTCGACATGAGTTCCTATGAAAGCTATTTCGCCGGCAAGCTGGAGGACTTCGAGTATCCGGCCGAGGCGATTCAGGCTTCCCTGGCACACCTGCCCAAGGTCGGCTGATCGGCTCGATGCGCCTCGCGTCCCTGGCCCTTCTGCTGGTCAATCTGCTGTTGTTCGCCTGGGGCCAGGGTTATCTGGGCGAAGCGGATGCGGGGCGCGAACCGGAGCGCCTGCGGCAGCAGATCGAACCGGACAAGCTGCGCATTCTCGCGGCGGTGGCAGCCCCTGCCACCCCTGCCGATGAGCTGACCCGAAAACTCCCCGAGATCCTGGCCCCGCTGGGGGATGCCCGCCGCGCGGATGGCGCTCCCCCATGACATTTGTTGTCGGCCTGACCGGCGGCATTGGCAGCGGCAAAAGCGAGGCCGCGCGGTGTTTTGCCGCGCTGGGTGCGGCGGTGGTGGATGCCGACGCCATCGCCCACGCGTTGACCGCGAAGGGCGGAGCGGCCATCGAACCCATCAGCGCTGCGTTTGGCTCGGCAGTGCTGACCCCCGACGGGGCGCTCGACCGCGCCGCCATGCGTCGGCGCGCGTTTGCCGATCCGGCGGAGCGAACCCGACTTGAATCCATCCTGCACCCGCTGATCCGTGCTGCCAGCGACGAGGAAATACGCCGCTTATTTGACAACGCGGCCAGCGCCGACTTTCCTTACATTGTTCTTGTCGTGCCGCTGCTGGTCGAGTCGGGCGCCTATCGCGAGCGGGTCCAGCGCGTGCTGGTCGTCGACTGTCCTGAAGAAGTCCAGATTGCACGCACCATGGCCCGGAGCGGCTTGTCTCGCGGCGAGGTCGAAATGATCATGGCGGCGCAGGCGAAGCGGCAGGAACGCCTGGACGCAGCCGACGACGTCATCATCAACGACGCCGGCCTGGACAAGCTGGCAGCGCAGACCGCCTTGCTGCACGAGCGCTATCTGCAACTGGCGCGGGGAGAAACCCCCGCAGTCTCGCCGCCGGGCCGTCCCAAGGCGAGACGGCACGCGGCGCCAGCCGCAACCCGCACCGCTGCCAAAAGAAGCGCCCCGTGATAAGCGAGCGTCAGCGAGCCGTTGAGAACCCCCCGAGAGGGGGGCGAAGGGGGGCGGGCGTTCAACGCGACGATTGCGGGTGTTTTCAGGCCAAGCTCAAGTTGAGATTTATGGACGAATCAGTCAAAATTCTCGGTATTTCCAAACGGGCCGGCGCGTGATCACCTACGAATACCCGCTGAACGAGCGCATCCGCACCTTGCTGCGGCTTGAGGACCTGTTCGAGCGGACGCTTTATTTCGTCGATCTCGATGGCCCCAACGAGCATCATGTCGCGATCGTCACCCTGTTCGAAATTCTTGAGATTGTCGGCCGTGCCGACCTCAAGTTCGACCTGGTGCAGGAACTGGAACGGCAACGGCAAATCCTCCTGTCCTTTCGCAACAACCCGGATATTTCCGAGGATGCGCTTGAAGGCGCCCTGTACGAAATCGAGCAGTGCTCGGCGGCGCTCCTCGCCATGCAGGGTAAAACCGGCCAGTGCCTGCGCGAGAACGAATGGCTGATGGGCATCAAGAACCGCACCGGCATTCCCGGCGGCGTCTGCGAGTTCGACCTGCCTTCCTATCACTACTGGCTGAACCGCGACCCTGCGCAGCGGCGTGTCGACCTCACCGGCTGGATCAAGCCGCTCCTGCCGATTCGCGCTGCGCTTTGCATTGTGTTGCGTCTGTTGCGCTCGTCCGGCCGGGCCGAGCAGCAGGTCGCCCCGCACGGCGCCTTCCAGTTGATGCTGTCCGGCCGCACCGCACAGTTGGTCCGCCTGCGCCTGTCGGCCAACCCCGCCGTCGTGCCGGAAATCAGCGCCAACAAATATGCGCTCAACGTGCGCTTCACCGTTCCCGACATCGGCGGACGGCCGAAACAATCGGAAGCGGATATAGCTTTCGACCTGACCTTCTGTAATTTGTGATGGCCGCGCGCAGCGTCAATTGCCCGCACTGCGGGAAGGCGGTGGCGTGGGGGCCGCAAAGCCTGTTTCGTCCGTTTTGTTCTGAGCGTTGTCGCCAGATCGATCTGGGTGCGTGGGCGAGCGACAGCTATCGCGTGCCGTCCGCGGCGCCGTCCGACGAGTTCGCTGTTGCCGATATTAGTCCCACGCCGCGCGAATAGCGGCAATGCCCTGGGCGCCGGCCGCGAGTGCTTCCGGCAGGTCCGCGGACGACAGTCCGCCGATCGCATAGACGGGCATGGGCAGGCCGGCAATCAATCCGGCGAAATTTCCCCAGCCGATGCCCGCGTCGCCAGGGTGTGTGGCAGTTGGCTTGAGCGGCCCGAGCACGGCGAAATCGAGGCCGAGACGCGCAGCCTGTTCGAGTTCTTGGCGTTCGTGGCACGAGGCAGCAACGAGCGGAAAAGGCGGCCGCTGGTTGAGGGCCATGAGTTGGCGCGCCGGCAGGTGCAGGCCGTCGGCGTCGATGGCGCGGGCGAGTTCTGCATCGCCATTCACCAGCACCCGCGCGCCATGCTGGCGGCAACGGAGGACCGCCGCCGCGCCGAAGGCTGCGCGCTCGATTTCGGGCAAGGCGTTTTCGCGTAACTGCACCAGCCGCAGGCCGCGCGCCAGTGGCGCGTCGAGCGTCGCCAGTTGCGCCGCGACGCCGATCTGCCAGGCGTGGGTGATTCCGTAGACGGCGGGTAGCCGCAGGGCGGCGAGCAGCGGCCCGTTGGCGGGCAACATGGGCGACGCAGTGGGCGCTGCCGGGTCCTGCCAGGCCAGGGCGGCATGCACATGATCGTGGAATTCGCCGCGCCAGCGGGTGACGCGGAAAAAATGCAGCCGCACATGGGCGTGTTCATACAGGTGCTCGCGCACGATCCACGGCGTCGCGGCCAGCACCTCGATTTCGAGTTCTTCGTGGAGTTCGCGGATGAGGGCAGCGCGGGGCGTTTCGCCGGGTTCAACCTTGCCGCCGGGAAATTCCCAGTAGCCTGGATAGAAGCTGCCAGGGCCGCGCTGGCCAAGCAAATAGTGGCCGTCTTCGCGCAGGATGACGGCCGCGGCGACTTCGGTAAGCTTCACTTTTGCCGTCCGGCAAAATCCCGGGCGAATTGCCAGGCGATGCGCCCGGAGCGTCCGCCGCGTTGCAACGCCCACTGCAGAGATTCCTGCCGTCCCGCCAGCGCCGACTTTTCATCGACGCCGAAGCGCTGCAGCCAATGCACGCAGATGTCGAGATAGCGATCCTGATCGAAGGGATAGAACGACAGCCACAGGCCGAAACGTTCCGACAGGGAAATTTTTTCCTCGGTGGTTTCGCCGGGATGGATTTCGCCATCCGCCGTGTGCGTGGTTTCGAGATTCTCGGCCATGCGCTCGGGCATGAGATGGCGGCGGTTCGAGGTGGCGTAGATCAGCAGATTTTCCGGCGGGCCGGCGATGGAGCCGTCGAGCGCGCTTTTCAACGCCTTGTAGCCGGGCTCGGCGGCCTCGAAGGAGAGGTCGTCGCAAAACACGATGAAGCGCTCGGGACGGTCGGCGACCAGTTCGATGATTTCCGGCAGGTTGACCAGATCGTTGCGGTCGACCTCGATCAGACGCAGGCCGCGCGGGGCGAACTTGGCCAGCACCGCCTTGACCAGCGAGGACTTGCCGGTGCCGCGTGCGCCGGTGAGCAGCACGTTGTTGGCGGGGCGGCCGGCGATGAACTGGCGCGTGTTGCGCACGATGGCGGCCTTTTGTTCGGCGACTCCGAGCAGGTCGTCAAGCTGGATGCGATGGGGATGGCGCACTGGTTCCAGTCGGCCGCGCCCATCTGCGACACGCCAGCGGAAGGCGGTTGCCGCCCGCCAGTCGGGCGGCGCGGGCGGCTGCGGCAAGATGGATTCGGCGCGCCCGACCAAACTTTCGAGTCGTGCCAGCAGTGTTTCGAGTGCCTGCATCGGTTAAGCTTTCGTTCCTTGATGAACGCCCAATTTAGCAGATTCGCCATGCCCCTGATTTTGACTTTCCTGATGACGCTGTTGCTGACCGGTTGCGCCGTCATGCCCGCGTCGACTGTTTGTCCACCCAGCCCGTCCTGTCCGACCTGTCCCGTTTGCCCGGTGGTCGAGCCCCCCAAGCCCGAGGTCAAGCCCCTGCAGCCCGCCGCCTGGAGCGATCTGCCCGACTGGACCAGCGACGACCCATTGCCGGCCTTCGAGGCATTTCGTGCGTCCTGCGCAACGCTGGTAAAACGTCCGCTATGGCGGGCAAGCTGCGAGTCTGCGCTGACTGCAAAAGTCGGCGCTGGTGACACGGCGCGCGCCTGGTTCGAGGGCCAGCTTCAGCCCTGGGCGCTTACCCAGCCCGACGGCAGCCGGACCGGCCTGGTCACCGGTTATTACGAGCCCCTGATCCGCGGCAGTCGCGCAAAAAAAACGCCTTACCTGACGCCGGTGTTTGCGCCGCCTGCCGACCTGATCGTGGTCGAGCTCGACACGCTTTATCCGGAATTGAAGCACCTGCGCCTGCGCGGCCGCATCGAAGGCCGCAAGCTGGTGCCCTATCACGACCGCGCCGCCTGGACAGTGCAGGAAACTCAACGCGCCGATGCTGCCCTGCTCTGGGTGGATGACCCGCTCGACTTTTTCTTCCTGCAGATTCAAGGCTCAGGCCAGGTGCTGCTCGACGATGGCAGCCGCGTGCGCATCGGTTACGCCGACCAGAACGGCCACCCCTATCGCTCGATCGGCAAATGGTTGATCGAGCAAAACGAGTTGCGCGCGCACGAAGCCTCGATGCAGGGCATCAAGGCCTGGGCGGTGGCCAATCCACGCCGCTTGCAGGAACTGTTGAACGTCAATCCGAGCATGGTGTTTTTTCGCGAGCTGCCGGCCCCAAGGGATGGCGCTGGCGCCATCGGCAGCGGCCCGCCCGGCGCGCTCGGCGTGCCGCTCACGCCGGAACGCTCGATCGCCGTAGACCCGCGTCATGTACCGCTCGGCGCGCCGGTGTGGCTGGCCACTACCCAACCCAATAGCGAGCAGACGCTCACGCGTCTGATGTTGGCGCAGGATACCGGCGGCGCGATCAAGGGCGCGGTGCGCGCCGATTTTTACTGGGGCAGCGGCGTGGCAGCGGGTAATCAGGCTGGCCGGATGAAGCAACGCGGCATGATGTGGGTGCTGTTGCCGCGCGGCCATTTGCCTTAAAATAGTGCCTGAAAAACCACTACTCACCGCGCGGGATATGCAGAAAGTTGTGTATCGCACACGGTGAACTCCTAACTCTCGGGCGGTAGCGATGAATCTCAAAGACAAGACGGTGACGTTTTACGTCAGCGCACTGGCGGTGCTGGTTGTGGTGCTGACAGCGTTTTCCGCACTGAGCTTTCGTTACTTCTCGAGTTATGCCGCCGAACTGCACGCGCGCTCCGTGGCCGAAACGGTCAAGGTTGCCCTCACCGAGAGCATGATCCACGGCACCATCGACAAGCGCCGGCAATTTCTCGCCCGCGTTTCCCATGTTCCGGGCGTGCGGCAGGTGCGGGTGATTCGCGGCCCGGCGGTGATCAAGCAGTTCGGGCCGGGCATCGCCCTTGAACAAGTCGACGGCCAGAGCGCCGAAGATGCTGGCGTGGTGCTCGCCACGGGCAAGGAAACATTCGAGATTACGCAAATCGCCGACGAGTTGATTTTCCGCGCGGTGATCCCCTATGTTGCCAACGACCATGGCTTACCCAATTGCCTGCAATGCCATGCCGTCAGCACGGGCGCCGTGCTGGGCGCGGTGGTTATCGACATTCCACTGGCTGAAAAACGCCGCAATGGCCTGATAGCGGTCGGCTTGATCAGCTTCGCCGTTTTGCTCGCCGCCCTGGCCGGCCTGGGCGTCTTGCGCCGCATGATGAACCCGCTCTCGGACACCGCCCATGCCGTGCAGGAAGTCACCGCCCAGGCGGTGGGCGGCGACTTCTCCGGCCGCATTCAACAGCGCAGTGCGGATGAATTGGGCGCCATCGCCCAGAACATCAACCATCTGATGGAGTTTCTCGATCGCGAGGTGACCACCATTCGCACCCGGGTCGGCCAGTTGATGGGCCATCACCTCAACGACGGCGGCAACCAGTTGGCGCTTACCGCCGAAATGGTCGAAAGCCTGGTGACGGTGTCGCAGTTCAAGCAGGCCATCGAGGAAGATCAGACCAAACTCGACATCTATCTGCGAATTGCCGAAGTGCTGGGCCAGAAATACGATTTCAAGCGGTTTTCGATCTACGAGGTCGCGGCCAGCAAGAACCGGATGACCCCCATCCTGATCGATGACGAGGTCGGCGCCGCATGCCGCTACTGCGATCCGCAGATTACGGTGGATTCCTCGTTCTGTCGCGCCCGCCGTACCGGCCATGAGGTCAATGCCATTGAATTCCCGGGGCTGTGCACAATGTTTCGCCCGGCCGAGGCGGGCGACAGCCACATCTGCCTGCCGATCACCCAGACCGGTTCCGCTGGCTGCGTGGTGCAGATGGTCATTTCCGCCGACCATGCCCCGCTGGCGCGTCTGCTGGCGCCCTTCATCGCCGTCTATCTGCGCGAAGCCGGCCCGGTGCTGGAGGCCAAGCGGCTGATGGAACATCTGCGCGAAAATTCCCTGCGCGACGCCATGACCGGCCTCTACAACCGCCGTTTCCTTGAGGAATACATCGGCACCCTGGTCTCAGGCACGCAGCGGCGCAAGAGCTCGATCGCGGTGCTGATGCTCGACCTCGATTTCTTCAAACAGGTCAACGACACCCATGGCCACGAAGTCGGCGACAAGGTGCTCAAGACCCTGGCCGATGTCCTGCTGCGCAACGTGCGCAGTTCGGACATTGCGGTGCGCTATGGTGGCGAGGAATTCCTGCTGGCCCTGATGGATACCGGCGCCGAGGGCGCGATGAAGGTCGCCGAGAAAATCCGCGCCGAAGTCGCGGCCACCAAGGTTCCCGTCGCAGGCGGCATGTTGCAAAAAACCATCTCGATCGGCGTCGCCGAGTTCCCCGGCGATTCGGACACCTTCTGGCAGATCGTCAAGTTCGCCGACGTTGCGCTCTATGCCGCCAAGGCGGGCGGACGTAATCGCGTGGTGCGCTTCACCCCTGAGATGTGGGACGTCAACGCGCACTACTGATTGAAAGTCGGCGCTGGCGGGACGGCGATGATCTCTACCTGGAATTTGCGCTTCCACGGTCAAGCGCCTTTTCCAGAATGTTCATCGGCATATACCCCGGCACGCGGCTGCCATCGGCGAAGAACATTGTCGGCGTGCCGCGAATGTTGAGCTTCTTGCCAAAGGCCACCACCTTTTCGGTCGGGTGATTGCAATTCTTGCTGGCGGGCGCCTGGTTGTTGATCATGAAATCGTTCCAGGCTTTGACACGGTCGCTGGCGCACCAAAGGTTCTTGGCTTTTTCGGTTGAATCAGGCGACAGGATCGGGTAGATGAAGGTGTAGATCGTCACGTCGTTGACGCCCTGCAGCTCCTGCGCCAGCTTTTTGCAGTAGGAGCAATTCGGGTCTTCGAAGGTCGCCAGCAGGCGCTTGCCGTTGCCTTTCACCTGCTTGACGGCCAGGTCGAGCGGCAGGTCGGAGAACTTGATCTGGGCGAGCTTTTGCTTGCGCTCTTCCGTGAGGTTCTTGCGCGAGGGCGCTTCGATGACTTCGCCGATGATGATGTGCGTGACCTTTTCGTCGGTATAGATCAACTCGCCGTCGACCTGCACTTCGTAAAGTCCCAGCGCGCCGGTCTTGCGCACGTTCTCGACCTTGGGGCCGCTGCTGCCCAGCCAGGCTTCGACCCCCTTCTTGACCAGTGCCTCATTGGCGAATGCGAGCGGTGATAAAAACAGCGCGGCCAGGCCGCTGCAGAGGGCGAATCGGGCATTGAATTTCATGAAGACTCCGGAAGTGGGGGGCAGAAAATAAGGGACGGGAAAACGGGACACACTCAACCCATGGCGTAGCGCACCAAAGCGTCATTTATGACCGGCAGACGATCGACGAAGTTCAGTCCAAAGTTGCGCAAGGCGGCAATCGGCGTCTGCGGAGCGCCAAACAACTGTTGCAGACCATGGGTGACGGATTGTAGCGCGACCACCTCCTCGCGCCGGGCGCGCTCGTGCTGGCGCAACCACGGCAGCGTGCCGCAATCGACATGCGCCGGGCAGTCGGCCAGTATGGCGGCGAGGCTCAGGGCATCCTGAAAACCCAGATTGATGCCGTGGCCGGAGAGCGGGTGAATGGTGTGGGCCGCATCGCCGATCAAGGCCAGGCGGTGTGCCACGGTGCAGGGCGCGCGCATCAGGCGCAGCGGAAACCCGGCGGGTGGCGTGACTAGTTCGAGCGCGCCGAGCTGCTCGTTTCCGGCCGCGGCCACCCGCTCGCAGAAAGCTTGTGGGTCGAGCGCCAGCAGTTCCTGCGCGTGCGCCGTCGGCGTCGACCAGACCATGGAAATCATGTCGCCCGGCAGCGGCAAATAGGCGAGCACCCCATCGGCGCGAAACCACTGCCAGGCCGTGCCGCGATGCGGTCGCTCGGTGGCGAAATTGGCGACCACGCCGAGCTGGTCGTAGGGCTGAAAATCGACGGCAATGCCCGCGGCGGTCCGTGTCCAGGAATCGGCGCCGTCCGCGGCGACAATCAGTTTGGCCGTCAGGCTGCGCCGGTCGGTCAGGGTCAGCGTCGCCGCATCGACCCCGATCTCCAGTCCGGCAGGCGTTGCCGGGCAGAGCAGGTCGAGATGGCCCTGGCGCTTCGCGGTCTCCCACAATTCCCGTTGCAACAAGCCGCCCTCGACAATCCACGCCAGCTCGCCGATTCCGCTGGCATAGGCGGAAAATTCCAGTGTTCCGCCGCCATCGCCATGCACCGCCATCTTCTGCACCGGGGTCAGGCGGCTGGCGTCGAGATGCCGCCAGATGCCGATGCTGTCGAGAAACCGGGCATTGGCCGGGCTGATCGCGTAGATTCGCGCATCCCAACCCGGCACCAGCACCGGCACCTTTGCCTCGACCACCGCCACCCTGAGCCGGCTGCGGCGCAACGCCACCGCCAACGATAATCCGGCCAGGCCGCCACCAACAATGATTAGATCGTAATCCATGCCCGCATTGTCGCGTTCGTCGCCGATCTTGACAAGTTCGCAGCCACACGCGCGGAAAAATCGGATTATCATCCAGCTTGCCCATGGACCCGCTTACCGCCGCCATCGTTGGCTCCGTTCTCAGTTCGGCCGTTGAGGGCTTGATGACGCCCGCGCCCGACCTTGCGCCGCCGCGGATCATGCGCGTCCTGCCGGCCGAGTCGCAGCAGGGCGTGATGCGCATCCTCGGGCAGTGGCAGGTGCAGATCGACAGCAAGACCTACCCGCTTTCCCCCGGCGCGCAGATTCGCGACGCGTCCAACATGATTATTTTCCCGACCATGGCGCCGACCCCCGCGCGGGTGCGCTATCAACTCGACTTTTCCGGGGCGATCCATCGGGTCTGGATCCTTTCCGCCGCCGAGGCGCGCCAGCCTTGACCGGGTATCCGCTGGTGGCGCGCATCGTCGCGGCGTATGAGCAGCATGCCAAAACCTGAGCTGTCGTTGTCGGTGCAATACGGTTGCAAAGATGAACGGCTGCCCACGCGGCCGCAGTTGCGCCGCTGGGTGAGCGCCGCGCAGGAGAAACCACTGCAGGCCACCGTGCGCTTTGTCGGCGCCGCCGAGGGCCGGGCGCTCAACCGCGATTTTCGCGGCAAGGACTGCGCGACGAATGTCCTTTCCTTCGTCTATGAAAACGCCGCGACCGCGACGGGTGATCTCGTCGTCTGCCTACCCGTGGTGCTGCGCGAGGCGGCGGCGCAGGGCAAGCCGCTCGCGGCGCACCTGGCGCACATGATCGTGCATGGTATGCTGCATCTACAGGGATACGACCACGAGACCGGCAAGCGTGACGCCGCTCGCATGGAAGCGCGCGAGCGGGAAGTGCTGGCGCGGTTCGACATTCCCGATCCTTACGCCTGATTTATGGACCCCGAACCTAGTCGACCGACACTGCTTGAACGGCTCTCATCGCTCTTGCTGAGAGAGCCCGAAGACCGCGAACAACTGCTGCAACTGCTGCGCAGCGCCCACGAGCGCAACCTGATGGACGGCGATGCGCTGTCGATCATCGAAGGCGCCCTGGCCGTCTCCGAAATGCAGGTGCGCGACATCATGGTGCCGCGCGCCCAGATGGACGTTATTTCTGTTGCCGAACCCCCGGAAAAACTGGTGGACTTCGTGCTCGAAACCGCCCACTCACGCTTCCCGGCATTTGGAGAAAACAAGGATGACGTGATCGGCATCCTGCTGGCCAAAGACCTGCTGCGCTACTTCGCCGGCAAGGAATTCGATCTGCGCGACAGCCTGCGCCCGGCGGTGTTCATCCCCGAATCGAAGCGCTTGAATGTTCTGTTGCGTGAATTTCGCGCCTCGCACAATCACATGGCCATTGTGGTCGATGAATACGGCGGCGTCGCCGGTCTCGTCACCATCGAGGATGTGCTGGAACAGATCGTCGGCGACATCGAGGACGAATACGATTTCGACGAGGCCGCCGGCAACATCGTGCTCGACAACGCGGGCCATTACCGCGTCAAGGCCACCACCGAAATCGCGGATTTCAACGCCGCGTTCGGCACGAACTTTTCCGACGAAGATTACGATACCGTCGGCGGTCTGGTAATCCACCAACTCGGCCGGCTGCCCAAGCGCAATGAAATCGTCGTGGCCGATGGCTTGCGCCTGCAAGTGCTGCGCGCCGACAGCCGGCGCGTGCACACCCTGCTGGTCGATCCGCAACGCAGCCTGGCGCTGGCCCGGGATAAAGATTAACCCGTCTTTTCCTTGGCGCCGTTCAGACCGCTGATTGCCGCGCGCATGCGCCACACCATCCAGATTCCCGGCACCGCCGCCGCCACCGAGAACAGGAAGAACGCCGGCCAGCCAATGGATTCCGAGAGCACGCCGGAGAGTGGGCTGACGTAGATGCGCCCGACCGCCGCGAGCGCCGACAGCAGCGCGTAATGCGTCGCCGAGAAGCGCTGGTTGCACAAGCTCATCAACAGCGCGACGAAAGCCGCCGTGCCCATGCCGCCGGAGATGTTTTCGAAGGCGATCACCGTCATCAGCAAGGAATCGATGTCCGCTGGCGTGGTGGTGGCGACAAAGCCGAGATCGAAGGGCTGCAGAGTGAAACCGCCCCAGGCGCCCTTGCCGAGCACGGCAAGCACATAAAAGCCGAAATTCGACAGCAATTGCAGAATGCCGAAAATGAGCAGGGCCTTGTACAGGCTGATGCGCAGCATGATGGCACCGGCGGCGAGGGCGCCCAGGATGGTCAGCCAGATGCCGATGATCTTGTTGACGATGCCGACTTCCGCCTGCGAAAACGCCATGCCCTTGATCAGGAACGGTGTGGTCAGCACCCCGGCGAAGGCGTCACCCAGCTTGTACAGCACGATCAAAACCAGGAAGGCGATGGCGCCGGGTTTCAGCATGAAACTATCGAGCGAGCGGTTCAGCGTCTCGAAGCCGGCGCGCCGTGCCGCCCAATAGCCCAGCGGCAGCGCGGCGACGATGCTGGCCATGATGAACAGCAACTGAATCCACTTGTTCGCGTCCTGCGGATCCAGGCCCAGACCCATCAGCAGCCAGCGCGCACCGAGGGCGCCGGTAAGCACCCCCGCCAGCATGCCGAAGAAGCCAATCAGCTCACGGCTGGGTGTCGACGCCAGCGGTTTCAGCGCGGCGCTGACGCGCGGCAGGGTCAGCAGCGACACCCCGGCGGCGACGACGAAGATCGCCGCCATGACCCGGTAAACCTGCCCCCAACTGCCCCACTGATCCGCCCAGATCAAACTGATGCCGCCGGACAGGATCATGGCGACGCGATAGCCAAACACCGACACCGACGCGCCCAAACCACGCTCGCGCGCTTCCAGTACGTCGGTGCGGTAGGCATCCACCACAACATCCTGCGACGCCGACAGGAACGCCACCAGTACCGCCGCCGCCGCGAACGTTAGCGGCCCGGTGGCTGGCGACAGGCCGGACATCAGGTAGAGCATCGCCGCCAGCGCCAGTTGCGTCAGCACCAGCCAGCCGCGCCGCCGCCCGAGGAATGGCGGCTCGAAGCGGTCCATCAGCGGCGCCCAGAGGAACTTGAAAGTGTAGGGAATGCCCACCAGGCCAAGAAAGCCGATGGTGGCGATATCGACGCCGTCCACCGTTAGCCAGGCCTGCATGGCCTGACCGGTCAGCGCCAGTGGTAAACCAGAGGCGAATCCGAGAAACAGGACGGCAGCGATACGGTGTGCGGAGGAAAGAGGGAAATTCATGATTCGTTCAGGGCCGCCTGTTTGTTCGCCGCCCAACAAACCGTACAACTCAGACCGGCGTGGGCGCGCGGGCTGTAATCAGAAAAATCGTGTTGCCGCCAGCAACAGCGCGGCGGCGGCCAGCGCCAGCGCCAGACGGGCGTGCCGACGGCTGGTGGCGGCTTCCTCGCGCAGACGGGAAAGTTCCGCGGCGGCGCTGTCCTGTTGAGTGACCAGCGTCAACGCCTGGTGCGCCAGACGCGGCAGTTGCGGCAGCAGGGTGGCCCACTGCGGGCCTTCGCGCTTCAGTTGTTTCAGCAGGCCGCGTGGCCCGACCTTCTCGCTCATCCAGCGCTCCAGAAAAGGCTTGGCCGTTTGCCACAGGTCGAGGTCTGGGTCGAGTTGCCGGCCCAGTCCCTCGATGTTGAGCAGGGTTTTTTGCAACAGCACGAGCTGCGGCTGGATTTCGACGTTGAAGCGCCGCGAGGTCTGGAACAGGCGCAACAGCACCTTGCCGAAGGAAATTTCCTTGAGCGGCCGGTCGAAGATCGGCTCGCAGACCGTGCGCACCGCGGCTTCGAGCTCATCGACCCGCGTCTCGCGCGGCGCCCAGCCGGATTCGATGTGCGACTCGGCGACGCGCTTGTAGTCGCGGCGGAAGAAGGCGAGAAAGTTGATCGCCATATAATTCTTGTCGGTTTCGGTGAGCGTGCCGACGATACCGAAGTCGAGCGCGATATAGCTGCCGAAACTCGCCGGGTCGGTGGATACCAGAATGTTGCCCGGGTGCATGTCGGCATGGAAAATGCCGTCACGGAACACCTGGGTGAAAAAGATTTCGACGCCGGCGCGGGAGAGCGCCTGCAGATCGACCCCGGCCTCGCGCAGGCGATCGATCCGGCTGATCGGGATGCCCTGCATGCGCTCCATGGTCATCACCGTGTGGCTGCAGAAATCCCAGTGCACTTCCGGTATCAGCAGCAGTTTCGAGCCGACGAAGTTGCGCCGCAACTGCGAGCAGTTGGCCGCCTCGCACATCAGGTCCAGCTCGTCGTGAAGGTGCTTGGCAAATTCCGCCACCACCTCGCGGGGTTTCAGCCGCCGCCCATCCGACCAGAAGCGTTCGAGCAGGCCGGCGAAGGTGTCAAGCAGCGCCAGATCGTGGGCGATGATCGGCGCGATGCCGGGACGCAACACCTTGACGGCGACATCGTGCCCGCCATGTGCCGCGGGCAGGGTGGCAAAGTGGACTTGAGCGACGGAGGCCGAAGCGATTGGCGTGTGCTCGAAGCGGTCATAAATTTCAGCCAGCGGCCGGCCGAAACTCTGCTCGATTTCGGCAATGGCCTGGTCGGATGGGAAGGGCGGGACGTTGTCCTGCAACTGGGCCAGTTCGTCCGCCAGGTCGGCGGGCAGCAGGTCGCGCCGGGTCGACAGCACCTGGCCGAACTTGACGAAAATCGGCCCCAGCGCCTCCAGCGCCTCGCGCAAGCGCTGCCCGCGCGGCGCGGTGATCGTGCGCCAGAAGCACAGCGCATCCAGCAGCCGGAGCGGCAGGGCCAGCCGACCGTCTGGGTCGTGTTCGAGAATCAGCCGGTCAAGACCGAACCTGAGACCGACACGGGCAATTTTGGCGAGACGGAAAATGCGCACGGGGAGAGCGGGTAAAAAAGAGCCCGCACTTTAGCATCGAACCCTGTTTAGGGCACTTCTATAAATCCCCAAAATATGTTATGCTTACAGCATGCAAACCAGCCTATTTGACCTTGAGAACCGCTACGCCAGTCTGAGTGAAGCGGGCGACCCGCTGGAACGGCTGGACGCCGTCATTGACTGGGAAATC
>JAUXWU010000037.1 GCA_030680085.1 Rhodocyclaceae bacterium
ATAGGCTGGTTTGCATGCTGTAAGCATAACATATTTTGGGGATTTATAGAAGTGCCCTTATGTCCATCATCAACACCACCCTCAAGCCCTTCAAGGCGCAGGCTTATCACAATGGCAAGTTCGTCGAAGTCACCGAGGCTGCCCTGCTGGGCAAGTGGTCGGTGGTTCTTTTCTATCCCGCCGATTTCACTTTCGTCTGCCCGACCGAGCTGGGCGATCTGGCCGATGTCTATCCCGAGTTCAAGAAGATCGGCGTCGAGTGCTACAGCGTGTCGACCGATACGCATTTCACCCACAAGGCCTGGCACGACGCCTCGGACACCATCAAGAAAATCCAGTATCCGATGATCGGCGACCCCACCGGGGCCATCACCCGCAATTTCGATGTCATGATCGAGGAAGCCGGCCTGGCGTTGCGCGGCACCTTCGTGATTGATCCGCAGGGCGCCATCAAGGTCTGCGAAATCCATGATCTTGGCATCGGCCGCGACGCCAGCGAGCTGCTGCGCAAGGTGAAGGCCGCGCAATACATCGCCGCACACCCGGGCGAGGTCTGTCCCGCCAAGTGGAAGGAAGGCGATGCGACGCTGAAGCCGTCCCTCGACCTCGTCGGCAAAATCTGATAATAAGACCGCCAACCCCGACAGAGCGGGCGCCCCGGTATCAGCGGGGCGCCTTTTCTTCTTCCCTTCGATAGTCAAAATCAATTGATATTGAGCTAACGATGCTTGATGACAATACAAAAGCCCAGGTGCGGGCTTATCTCGAAAAACTGCAGCGTCCGATTCAACTGGTGGCGTCGCTGGATGAGAGCAAGAGCGCGCAGGAAATGCGCGCGCTGCTCGCCGACCTCGCCAGCCTGTCGGAGAAAATCGTCGTGCGCCATGATGGCGCTGATTTGCGTCGCCCCTCCTTCAGCGTCGCCGCCGCCGGGGATGCGCCGCGCATCCGTTTCGCCGGCAGCCCCATGGGCCACGAATGCACCTCGCTGATCCTCGCGTCGCGGCAATGCGGCGGCTACCCGCCCAAGGTCGAGCCGGAGGTCATCGAACGCATCAAGGGACTGACCGGCAAATTCGCCTTTGAAACCTACATTTCGCTCGACTGCCACAACTGCCCGGATGTGATCCAGGCGCTCAATCTCATGGCCGTGGTGAACCCGAACATCAGCAACACGATGATCGACGGCACGCTGTTCCGCGCCGCGGTCGAGGCGAAGAGAGTGCTGGCGGTGCCGATGATCTTCATGAACGGCGAACATTTCGGCCAGGGACGCACCAGCCTGGAAGAAATCCTCGCCCGGCTCGACACGGGCGCCGGCACCGACCTGGCGGCCAAACTTGCCGCCAAGGAAACTTTCGATGTGCTGATCGTCGGCGGTGGGCCAGCCGGCGCGGCGGCGGCGATTTATGCGGCGCGCAAGGGTATTCGCACCGGCGTTGTGGCCGAGCGCTTTGGCGGCCAGGTGCTCGACACCCTGGCGATCGAGAACTTCATTTCCGTCAAGCATACCGAAGGCCCGCAACTGGCAGCGGCGCTGGAACAGCACGTCAATGAATATGGCGTTGACATCATGAACCTGCAGCGCGCCGAGGCGCTCTTGCCCGGCCAGGGCGACCATGGGGTGCACGAATTGCAGCTCGCCGGCGGCGGCGCGCTCAAGGCCAAAACCATCATTCTCGCCACCGGCGCGCGCTGGCGCGAGATGAACGTGCCGGGCGAGAATGCCTATCGCGGCAAGGGCGTGGCCTATTGCCCGCACTGCGACGGCCCGCTGTTCAAGGGCAAGCGCGTCGCGGTGATCGGCGGCGGCAACTCGGGCGTCGAGGCGGCCATCGACCTCGCCGGCATCGTCGCCCATGTCACGCTGCTCGAATTCGACAGCAAGCTGCGCGCCGATGCGGTGTTGCAGAAAAAGCTCGCCAGCCTGCCGAATGTCACCATCATCAAGAGTGCGCTGACCACCGAAGTTGTCGGCGACGGCAACAAGGTGACGGGCGTTGTGTATACCGACCGCATGACGAACACCAGCCAGCAAATCGAGCTCGAAGGGATCTTCGTGCAGATCGGCCTGTTGCCGAATACCGACTGGCTCAAGGGCACGCTCAATCTCTCAAAGCATGGCGAGATCGAGGTCGACGCGCGCGGTCAGACTTCCGTCCCCGGCATCTATGCGGCGGGCGATTGCACCACGACGCCCTACAAGCAGATCATCATCGCCATGGGCGAAGGGGCGAAGGCCAGCCTGTCCGCTTTCGACCACCTGATCCGCGCATAACAGCCGACACCCCCGTGAAAATAAATTTCTCCGGTCGGGAATAAACCGGATGCTGCATTCGTATATCTGTTGCAGCATCCCCCAATACCACACGGAGATAAATCATGAGAACCCAGCAAATTGCGCGTAGCCTCATCATCGTTGCGGCCCTGGCCACACTGGCCGCCTGTTCTTCCTACGCAGCCCGTCCCCCCGCCGTGGCGATGGTCAGTGGCGGCGTGCTGACCGGAGCCAACGGCATGACGCTCTACACCTTTGACAATGACGTCGCCAACAGCGGCAAGAGTGTCTGCAACGGACCCTGCGCCACCAACTGGCCGCCACTGTTCGCCATGGACGGCGACGCCGCTGCCGGTGACTATGCCATCGTTGTGCGCGACGACGGCAAGAAGTAGTGGGCGTTCAAGGGCAAGCCGCTCTACTTCTGGATCAAGGACCAGAAGCCGGGCGACGCGACCGGCGATGGCGTCAACAAGGTCTGGCGTACCGCCAAGCCCTGACGGTCAGCCATGAGCGGCCGCGACGCCATTGTTGCCGAGATTCCCCGTCTGCGCCGCTACGCGCGGGCGCTGACGGGGCGCGCCGATGCCGCGGACGATCTGGTGCAGGACACGCTGACGCGGGCGCTGGAAAAATGGCACTTCTGGCAGCGCGAGCGCGAACTGCGCCCCTGGCTGTTTTCCATCATGCACAATTTGCATGTCGATGCCCTTCGGCGCAGCCACCCTGTGGTGTTCTGCGACGCGGATGACCTGCCCATATCGGTGCAACGCGCCGAGCAACACGATGCGCTGGTCCTGCGCGACCTGGAGCGGTCGCTGGCGCTGCTGCCGCTCGAGCAACGCGAGGTGCTGCTGCTGGTGGGGCTGGAAGAACTGTCCTACGCCGAGGTCGCGCGCACCCTGGCGATCCCGCCAGGCACGGTCATGTCCCGCCTGGCCCGCGCCCGCGCCCGCTTGCGGGAAATTCTGGCCGGCGCAGCCGTGCCGGTATTGAAAGTAGTGAAGAAATGAACACGCCGATTTCCGAAGACGATCTCCACGCCCATGCCGATGGCCAGCTCGCGCCCGAGCGGCAGACGCAGGTCGAGGCCTGGCTGGCGGTGCATCCCGAGCAGCGCGCGCAGGTCGACGCCTGGCGGGAGCAGGCGGCGGCGCTCCACCGGCAGTTCGACGCGGTGCTGGACGAACCGGTGCCGGCGCGCCTGCTGCCCCCGCCCGCCGCGGATCACTGGTTCGATGCGCGCAAGGCTGCCGCCGTCGCCTGGCTGATGCTGGGCGGCGTCACGGGTTTTTTCCTGCGCGGCGAGACCGTGCAGGAACTGCAGCAACCGCTCGCCGCGATGAGCAGCCTGCCGCGCCAGGCCGCGATCGCCCACGCGGTTTTCGTGCCCGAGGTGCGCCACCCGGTGGAGGTCGGCGCCGATCAGGAAGCGCATCTGGTGGCCTGGCTCTCGAAGCGGCTGGGCAGCGAACTCAAGCCGCCGCAACTCGAAGCCGCCGGTTACAAACTGATGGGCGGCCGGCTGTTGCCGGGCGACAGCAAAAAGGGCGTTGCCCAGTTCATGTACGAAAATGCCGCCCGCGACCGCCTGACGCTCTACGTGCAGCCTGACGCGCCGACGGCGGACGGCACGGGTTTCCGCTACGCCCGCGAGGACGGCATCGACGTCTTTTACTGGGTCGATGGCCGCTTCGGCTACGCACTTTCCGGCAGCACGGGACGCGACGACATGCTGCGGCTGGCTACCCTGGTTTATCGGCAGCACGACAAGTAGTCCCAGCGCCCCGTGTTGGTGGCATTCCGGCTGACGCCAGCAGTTCTCATTTCAAAATCTGACTTTGCAAGAAAGCGGGGGATGCAGTGAGCGTCCGCGAACTCGCGTAAGAATAAGGGCACTAATCCCCGTCTATTCTGAAGTATTACAATAGTTCTTGTAAAGGGCACTTCTATAAATCCCCAAAATATGTTATGCTTACAGCATGCAAACCAGCCTATTTGACCTTGAGAACCGCTACGCCAGTCTGAGTGAAGCGGGCGACCCGCTGGAACGGCTGGACGCCGTCATTGACTGGGAAAT
>JAUXWU010000040.1 GCA_030680085.1 Rhodocyclaceae bacterium
TGACGGCGGCAGCAGGTAGTCCGTGTCTCGATCTATTGGGTGAAAGGCCATTGTGCGCGTTTGTCTGAATTTGATGAATATGATTATAGCATATTCATCAGATGGCTATTGGGACGAATTAAGTCCGACAGGCTGCTAGGCTTTGAAAAAACAGTAGCGGTTGCGTCCGGCAGCTTTGGCTCGATACATGGCGGCGTCGGCTTTTTGCATCAACGTATCGGCGTCGTCGGTGCCGCCCGCCGGATGCACCACGATGCCGATGCTCGTGGTGATGGCCAGTTCCTGGCCGGCGACCAGAGCGGGCAGGGCGCAGGCGGCGATGATCTTTTCCGCGACCCGCGCCGCATCTTCGGCCCAGGCTATTTCATCCAGCACGATGACGAATTCGTCGCCGCCGGGACGCGCGACGGTGTCCCCTTCGCGCACGCAGGTGATTAGCCGCGCGGCGATTTGCTTGAGCACCTCGTCGCCTGCGGCGTGTCCCAGCGTGTCGTTGATTTGCTTGAAGCGGTCGAGGTCGAGGAACATCACCGCCATCGCGCGGTGATGGCGGCGGGCCTGGGCCAGCGCATGGTTGAGCCGGTCCTGCAGCAGGCGGCGGTTGGGCAGGCCGGTCAGTGAATCGCGATAGGCGAGTTCGCGAATTTCCGCGGTTTTCGCATCGACCAGGGCATTCAGCCGGTGCGTCAGTCGATGATTGGCGAGGAGCCGCCCCAGCGACTGGCAAAACAACAGCGCCAGCCGCTCGTGCCACATGTTGAAGAAGTCGGGCTCCGGGTGATAGACGTTGAGCACGCCCAGCACCTCGCTCTCGCAAGTAATCGGCACGCACAACAGCGCGCCCTCCGCGCCCAGGCAATTCTGCCGGATGCCCGCCTCGGGTTGGCCGGATGAGAAGTGAATCAGCATGCCGCTCTTGCTGGCCTGTCCCATGATTTCACCGCCACAACGGGATGGCTGGAAATTGGCCGCCGCCACGGCGTTTGCGCCGGTGACGCTCTGCAGCATTTCATCCCAGTCGAGGCCGGCGGCGTAGCCCAGCTTGCCTGCCGGGTCGGCCAGAAAGATCGAGCAGCGTTCCATGTCCTGGTTGCCCATCAGGGCGCCGAGCGCCTGCTTGAGCAGTGTTGCCTCGTCCATGGCGTGGATGGAGAGCTGCGCCAGTTCGGCCAGCGCCGACAGCGAATCGAGCAGGTTGATGATATGCCGATTGAATTCCAGCGAAAGCTCGGCCAGATGTTTGTCGGTCATGATTTCAGGGCGCTGCGAAGGACGCCGCGATGACGCGGAAGCGGTCGAGCTGGTCGCACATATCCTGCCGGACGCCTTCGAGCGTTGGCGCCGCCAGGCCGAGTGCCTGCATGGCCTCGGGCTCGGCCTCAAAACAGGTTTTTCCGCCAATCACGCAATTGGCCCAGTGCGCGGCGAGCCCTTGCAGCAACACCAGCGGCCAGTGGTCGCCGCGATAGGCGGGGTTGTAGTGATGTTCCATGACGAGGAGCAGTTGGCGCGGAAAATGCCACTTGCTGCCCAGCCAGACCCCGGCCTGGTAGTGATCGGTTTCCAGCTCGGCGCGGATGTGCTCGCCGAGGTTGCGCTCGGGCGCGGCGGCATAGGCGGTGAGCGCGCGATCCATTTCGGCGGGATGGAGGTGCACCAGCGCCAGCAGACCAATGTTGTGCAAGAGGCCGGCGAGATACACGGTGTCTTGCGGCGGACGCACCCCGGCGGCGACCAGCGGCGCAATCCGCTGCGCCAGCGTCGCCGCCAGCACGGCCGACAGCCAGTAATGTTCGGCGCGAAAGGCCGGACAGTCTTTTGTATCGAGTCGGCCCGAAAGCGTCAGGCTGGCGGCGATGCTTCTGACCGTCACCAGGCCCAACACCATGATCGCATGCGGCAGCGCATGCACGCCGCCGCGCTGGCCGAAAAAGGCCGAATTTGCCAGACCGAGAATGCGCGCGCTGATGGTGGGCGACTCAGCCAGCGCCGCCGCCAGCGCGGTCTGGCTGATGCCCTGGTCTTCGCAGGCCGCCAGAATGCGCTGCATGCTCGGCGTCAGCGTCGGCAATTCCTTCTGCTGCTGGATTTTCTGGCGGGTTTTTTCGGCGGTCATGAGCAACGAGACTATATCGAAGGCCAAGTCATTGTTTCATGATACGCGACTGACTGGCGACGTGCTCATTCAAAAAATTGCCCAGAGCCTGCACCCAGGCTTCGCGCGCGAAAATAAACCCCTCGTTATGACCGCCAGCCAGTTCGAGAAAACGCTTGGGGCCTGGCGCCGCCTCGTACAGTGCGCGTCCGTGCCGGAAGGGGATGATTTCATCGCCCGGGCTGTGGGCGATGAAGACCGGGACAGTGGTCGCATGCAGATAGGCGCGGGTGTCGTAGTGGAAGCGGGCCAGCCACCTGACCGGCAGCCAGGGGTAAATGTCCGCGGCCAGATCGGGCACCGATGTAAAACCCGATGAAATGACCAGCGCCGCAGGTGCTGCGTGGGTTTGGCGACTCGCCAGCCAGGCCGCGACCGCGCCGCCCAGCGATTCACCGAACAGCACGATGGATGCGGCGGGGATGTTGCGGGTCTGTGTCAAATAGTCCCAGGCGGCAGCCGCGTCGAGGTAGGTGCCCTGCTCCGTCGGCTTGCCCGCGCTGTTGCCGTAGCCGCGATAATCGACGATCAGGGTGCTGTAGCCGAGCCGCTGGAACATGCGCAGCGAATCGAGGCGATGGGAAATGTTGCCGGCGTTGCCATGCAGAAACAGCACCGTGCCGCGCGGGTCGCTGGCGGCAACGAACCAGCCATGCAAGTCGACGCCATCCGTCGTGACCAGCTTGACGTCTTCATACAACAGGCCGGCCTCGCGCGGCGTGGCGGCGATTTCGCGGCCGATTTCCGGGTAATAGACCAGGCTGGGCTGCAACAGATACAGCAGCAGCGCAAACCCGGCGTAGGTCATCGCCGCGATTCCGAGCAGGGATCCGATCATGCGCACCGCTTCCTCCACTGTGACTCTCTGGGCATGATGTCACAGTTAGCTTCAAAAGTCGGCGCTGGCGAGACGGCGGCGTAAAATCGGCCGATGCCCAGTTTCGCCATCATCAAGGAACGCCTCGACCGCTACGAAAAGCTGATGCGGCTCGACAAGCCCATCGGCATTTTGCTGCTGCTCTGGCCGACGCTCGGGGCGGTGTGGATCGCGGCGGACGGCCAGCCGCACTGGATGGTCGTCTGGATATTCGTGCTGGGCACGGCGCTGATGCGCTCGGCTGGCTGCGTCATCAATGATTATGCCGACCGCGATTTCGATCCGCACGTCGAACGCACCAAACTGCGGCCGCTGGCGGCGCGCACGGTGACGCCGCGCGAAGCCTTCATCCTCTGCGGATTGCTGGTCGTCTGCGCGTTTCTGTTGATCCTGCCGCTCTTGACGCCGCTGCTGTTCGGCCTGGCCGTGGTCGCCGTGTTGCTTGCCGCCAGCTATCCCTTCACCAAGCGTTTTTTCGCGCTGCCGCAGGCCTATCTCGGCGTGGCTTTCGGCTTTGGCATCCCGATGGCTTTCGCCGCCATCCAGGGCGAAATTCCGCCGATTGCCTGGCTGATGCTCGTCGCCAACATCTTCTGGGCCCTGGCCTACGACACCGAATATGCGCTGGTCGACCGCGACGACGACATCAAGATCGGCATCAAGACCTCGGCGCTGACTTTTCAACGTTACTTCGGCCGCTTCGACATCGCCGCGATCATGTTCTGCTACGCGGCGACGCTCGCCCTGCTGGGCTGGGTCGGCCGGCAACTCGGTTTCGGCTGGCCGTTTGCGCTGGGACTGGCGACGGCGGCCGGGATTGCCGCTTACCATTACACGCTGATCAAGGACCGCGACCGCATGCGCTGCTTCAAGGCGTTTTTGCACAACAACTGGTTTGGCGCCGCCGTGTTTGCCGGTATCGTTGCCGATTATCTGCTGCGCTCCCCGAAAGTCTGAACATGAATGCTGCCCAAGATCTGCGTGAATTCATCGCCCAACTGGAAGCCTGCGGCGAGTTGAAGCGCATCGCCGTCGAAGTTGATCCGAAACTCGAGATGACCGAAATTGCCGACCGAGTGCTGCGCGCCGGCGGGCCGGCCCTGTTGTTCGAGAAGCCCAAGGGTGGCACGATGCCGGTGCTGACCAACCTGTTTGGCACGCCACAGCGGGTCGCATTGGGCATGGGCGCTGATGCGGACTGGAAAACCAGCCTTCGCGAAGTCGGCAAGTTGCTCGCCTATCTGAAGGAACCCGAGCCGCCGAAGGGACTGCGCGATGCCTGGGACAAGTTGCCGATCCTGAAGCAGGTGCTCAACATGGCGCCGAAAGTGGTCAGTTCCGCGCCTTGCCAGGAAATCGTCTGGGAGGGCAGTCAAGTCGACCTGTCCAGCCTGCCGGTGCAGACCTGCTGGCCGGGTGACGCGGCGCCGCTCATCACCTGGGGGCTGACGGTGACGCGCGGCCCCAACAAGGCGCGGCAGAATCTAGGCATCTACCGGCAGCAGGTGATTGCACCCAACAAGGTGATCATGCGCTGGCTCGCTCATCGCGGCGGGGCGCTGGATTTTCGTGACCATTGTCAAAAGAATCCTGGCCAGCCCTATCCGGTTGCGGTGGTGCTGGGCTGCGACCCGGCGACCATCCTCGGCGCGGTGACGCCGGTGCCCGACACACTCTCCGAATACCAGTTCGCCGGCCTGCTGCGCGGCGGCAAGACGGAGCTGACGAAGTGCCTCGGCTCCGACTTGCAGGTGCCGGCGCGCGCCGAGATCGTGCTCGAAGGCGTGATCCATCCCGGTGAAACGGCTGTGGAAGGCCCATATGGCG
Organism: Rhodocyclaceae bacterium; assembly: GCA_030680085.1. GTDB lineage: Bacteria > Pseudomonadota > Gammaproteobacteria > Burkholderiales > Rhodocyclaceae > Sulfuricystis. The sequence goes on from JAUXWU010000040.1 coordinate 4,860, forward strand.
ACCACACCGGCTATTACAACGAGCAGGCCGAGTTCCCGGTCTTCACCATCGAGCGCATGACGATGCGGCGCGATCCGATCTATCACAGCACCTACACCGGCAAGCCGCCCGACGAGCCGGCGATACTCGGCCTGGCGCTCAACGAAGTGTTCGTGCCGCTGCTGCAAAAGCAGTTCCCCGAGATCGCCGACTTCTACCTGCCGCCCGAGGGTTGTTCCTACCGCATGGCGGTGGTGAGCCTGAAGAAGCAGTATCCCGGCCACGCCAAGCGCGTGATGTTCGGCATCTGGAGCTTCCTGCGCCAGTTCATGTACACCAAGTTCATCATCGTGGTGGACGACGACATCGACGTGCGCGACTGGAAAGAGGTGATCTGGGCGCTCACCACCCGCGTCGATGCGGCGCGCGACACCCTGATCGCCGAAAACACGCCGATCGACTATCTCGATTTCGCTTCGCCCGTCGCCAGCCTGGGCAGCAAGATGGGCATCGACGCCACCAACAAGTGGCCGGGCGAAACCAGCCGCGAATGGGGGCGGCCGATCGTCATGGATGCCGCCGTGAAGCAGCGCGTTGACGAACTCTGGACTCAACTGGGAATCTGATCATGGCCGACTTTGACCAGAATGGCGAAATCATTCGCAGCGACAATCTCGACGGGCAGCGCGCCTGGTGCCACATCATGTACGGCCTGCACGCCCTCTCCGCGCTGTCGGGCATCCTGACCTCGGCCTCGATCATCGGCGCTTTCGTCTTCGGCTGGCCGTCGATCATCGCCGTGATCATCAACTACGTCACCCGCGCCAATGTGCGCGGCACCTGGCTGGAGACGCACTGGCGCTGGCAATTGCGCAGCTTCTGGTACGCGGCGCTGTGGCTCCTGGTGGCGGGTCTATTGGCCATTACCTTGATCGGCATTCCAGCCGCGATTCTGGTGATCGTCGTCACTGGCCTGTGGGTGCTCTATCGCGTGATTCGCGGCTGGCTGGCACTGCTGGATCGCCGTCCGATGCCGGTGCCGCCGGGCTAGACGTCACCGCGCCACAACCATTCCAGCAGCGCGTCGAAGGCGGGTTGCGCCGCGCCGGCGCTCGGGTGATTGACCATGAACACCACGATGTGGCGGCGGCCATTTTTGTCGAGCAAAAAGCCCGCAATGCCGCGCACGCCTTCGAGCGAGCCGGTTTTAAGATGCGCCTGACCGGCGACGCCGTTGCCGTTGAATTTCTTGCGCGTCGTGCCGTCGATGGCGGCGATCGGCAGCGAGGACATGAGTTCCGGCATCACCGGACTAGCCCACGCCGCCGCCAGCAACCGGGCCAGATTGTCTGCCGAGATGCGTTCGCGGCGCGACAGGCCGGAACCGTTGTCGAGGACGAGTTCGGGGAAGTCGAGGCCTTTTTGCACCAGCCAGGAACGCAGGGTTCGGTCCGCCGCCGCCGTCTCGCCAGCGCCGACTTTCAAGAATAATTGCCGCGCCATGACGTTGTTGGAAAACTTGTTGATGTCGCGTACCAGTTCGCCCAGCGCGGGCGATTCGCTGGATGCCAGGACGATGGCGTTGGCGGGCGTCGGGCGTTCGCGCAACTGTCCGGCGAACTCGCCGCCCAGTTCGCGCCACAGGCGCGTGAACACGCCGGCGAGCAGCAGGCCGTTGGGCAGGCCGGCGAGATGCCAGCGTTTTTCGCCACAGACGCGCGGGAACGGCCCGGAAAGTTCCACCTTGCCGGGGAGCAGTTTGGCCTCCAGCCGCTCGCGCCACTCGCCGCAGTGCTTTGCGTCGGTTGCTTGCAAGCGATTGACGACCTCGAAGTCAGCCGGCAGCGGCTCCGCCAGCACGCGCACCGTGCCATTTTCAGGAACCAGCGTCAGATGCAGGGTGGCGAAATTGAAGAGCAGGGCGTCGGGGCCGACGTTGTAGGGGCGCAGTGATTTGCCGTCGAACGCCGCCGGATCATGGTCAACCAGCGCAAAGGCGCTCTTGTCGAGGACCAGGTCGCCGCGAATTTCCTTGACGCCGCGGCCGCGCAATTCACGCATCAAGAGCCAGAGCCGGTCGTAAGTGAGTTTCGGGTCGCCGCTGCCGCGCAGGTAAAGGTCGCCGCCGAGCACGCCATTTTGCGGCGGACTGTCGGCCAGTATTTCGGTGCGCCAGACATGGGCCGGACCGAGGATTTCGAGCGCGCCGAAGGTGGTGACGAGCTTCATCAGCGAGGCCGGATTCATCGCCGCGTCGCCGCGATGACGCAAGGCGACCTTCTCTCCATCGACGGGCCTGGCAACGACGGCGACGGCTTGCGACGGAATGCCGGCCGCCTTGAGCGCCTGCAGCACATTGGCGGGCAGGGGCCCGGTGGCGAGCGCGGTCTGTGCCATCAGACAGCAACAGGAAAGAAAAAGGGCGCGCGGAAAAGTCATCAAATGGCCATCCCATTCACGTCGCGGCTTCCGGCGTGATCAGTTGCACATCGGCAAAATAGGTACTGTAGCGGCGAGTATCGCGGGTCAGCAGCGGATAGCGTGATACGGCCGCATGAGCACCGATGAAAAAATCGGCAAGCACATTGTTCTTGTTGCCGCCCTGGCGGCGATAACGCACAAAGGCTTTGCCCGCGAGGAACAATGCCGGGCGCGGCACCTCGATCAGGGCCAGACCCAATTCCTCGATGGTTTTGTCCAGCGCCTCGACGGCCGAAAAGGTCAGCGACAGTTCGGCGTAAATAATCGGGTTGATCGCCAGCCGATGAATCTTCGACTGGGCGCGCAGTTGGCCGATCGACCAGTCAGCCCATTCCGGATCGTTCTCCAGAACGTCGACCAGCACGTTGGTGTCAACCAGCAACACTGACGACACCTTAACCTTGGCCTTCGCCGCGCAGCAGCGCCATCAGATCGTCAGTTCGCCATTTGACATCCGCCTTGCCACGGGCGACTTCGAAGCGGTCGGGCAGGCGACTGGCATGGGCGCCTGCCTTGTGCAGCACGACATCCCCCTCGCGATTGACGGCGAAATCCACGGCACATCCTGGCGCCAGATTCAGCGCATCGCGAATCTGCTTGGGGATGGTGACCTGACCCTTGCTGGTGAGCGTCGTCGACATGACACAACTCCTTTAGTATTACCAAAAGTCTGATTGTAATACCCTCAAGGAGCGCGGGCAATCAGCGTTGAATTTTTCACGCTAAATGACGATATGCCGCCGTGAAAACTCGAAGCGCTCCAGCGCGCGGCGGGCCTCGTCCTGATTCACCATGACCAGCATGACCGCCCAGCGCCGCTGGTCGCGGCCGGTGAGTTCGGCGAAGTGCAGGGGCTCGCCGCTGCCTTCGGCGGTGATGATGCCGGTGCGGTCGACGGATACCGTAACCGGCGCGAGGTGCAGATAGGGTTCCGGCGCGACCAGGCAAGCGACCAGCGTGTCGAGCAGTTTGGCCGGTTGCAGGGCGTCGGCGGTCGATTGCAGGCGGGCGTGCAGCTCGTCGAGGCGGCGGGTGTGGGCTTCCGGTGCATGGCTGCTCTGACCGCTACGCGCCCAGGCGCTCTCGATGGCTTGTTCCTTGTTGAGGTCGTCACGCTCCGCGCGCACCGATGTGATCTCGCCGGCCAGGCCTTTCAACAGGCTGTCGAACAGGGCAATGCGCAGGCGGTTCTTCACCGTGTCGAGATCGGGGGCCGGCGCTGTCAGCGTGTGGTCGCTGAAATATAGCGCCCGCTGCGCCTCGTCCCGCCGCACGACGCTCCCGGAAAGCTGCGTGCCGAATCCGGCCTTCTCCCGGTGGCGCATGCCCAGCATGGCGCAACACTGGCCGCCGCCGAAGCTCGGGTCATGCAGGAGGTCGCGCGCGCACTGGTTGCTGGCCAGCATGGTTTCGATATCGTCGGCGGTGGCAAAGAGCGCATGCACCAATGGGTCAGTGGCAAAGGCGGCGCGGCTGATCTCATAAGGGCCGGGGATGCGCGCCACGATGTCCGTGCAGTAGTCCAGCGCGTGACGTACCGCCGGCGCCAGTTTGCCCTGGTAGCCGGCGACCTGGCGGATCAGCGGATCAACGGCCGTCACGGCATGTTCGATCATCGTCAGCGTGCCGGCGTCGATCGGCGGCGGCGATTTGAACCAGTCAAAGAGTCCCATGGCGTGCATTATCACCCGTAAAAAAACCGTCATGCCCCTTGAAAACAACAGCAATGGCCCCTATTATTAGCACTCGTCGGCGGTGAGTGCTAACAGCCCATCGCCGTCGCAGTTTCCCGATTGTTTCTTGGTCGTTTCCAATATCCGAATAGGCCACCTTTCACCGGTGGCTTCGATTTTTGTCCAGAAGGAGAAAACTTCATGAAAATCCGTCCCTTGCATGATCGCGTGATCGTCAAGCGTATCGAAGCCGAGCGCACTACCGCCTCCGGCATTGTCATTCCCGATTCCGCCGGCGAGAAGCCGGATCAGGGCGAAATCGTTTCCGTCGGTACCGGCAAGATCATGGACGACGGCAAAGTGCGTCCGATGGCCGTCAAGGCCGGCGACCGCGTGCTCTTCGGCAAGTATTCCGGCCAGACCGTCAAGGTCGATGGCGAGGAACTGCTGGTGATGCGCGAAGAAGACATCATGGGCGTGGTTGAAGCCTGATTGACGTCTGATTAACCGAACTTACTGGAGATAAACAATGGCTGCTAAAGAAGTCCTATTTGGTGATTCCGCCCGTCAGCGCATGGTGCGCGGCGTCAATATCCTGGCCGATGCGGTCAAGGTGACCCTCGGCCCGAAGGGCCGCAACGTCGTGCTCGAGCGCTCCTACGGCGCCCCAACGGTGACCAAGGACGGCGTGTCCGTCGCCAAGGAAATCGAACTGAAGGACAAGTTCGAGAACATGGGCGCGCAGATGCTCAAGGAAG
>JAUXWU010000046.1 GCA_030680085.1 Rhodocyclaceae bacterium
CGATGCGCTGATCATGGATGGCGACGTCGTCCCGGGTGGTGAAATCGTTGTGGCGACACATGGCGCCTGCCACTGCGCCTCAGCCCGGATCTATCTGTCGGGCGGCGGGCGCCATGTGCCTGAGCGCAGCATGGCGATCCCGCTCACCGGACACGTCAGTATCGGGGTGCGACTGACGAGTCAGATCATCACCGAACTGGAAGACCCGAGCTTGCGCGATCCCGCAGTCGGGGTGCGCAACTATCAGGAGCCCGGCGCGGGGCGTAAACAGGAAACCTGCGCCTGGGGCTGGGTATCCGCCAATGGCAATGATGGCGGCACAGGTGAGTTCTACGCCATCAGCAGCGTGGTCGACGGCGTACTACAAAACCGCACCCGCCCACCCGCCTTCGATGGTGTCACCCAACTGCTGGCGCGCTACGATTTTGATGCCAACGGCCACTACATCGTCGGCGGACTGGATGCGCGTTTTCTTGAGCGGCGCAGTGTTGATGGCAAGCTGGCGCTGATGGTCTCCGCTGGTAGCGCCAACGTCGGCGGGTTCAAAGTCGAGCGCGGCGCCGACCAACGCATAGTGCTGGACTGGAACCCCGACCTGTCGCGCGTGGTGGCCGAACCGCATGTGTTCGCGCCCAATGCACAGGGCAACATGCGCATCACACTCAATCGCCCACCGCAAGAATCCATCTTGCGTGTGCAAGGCACGCTGCGCAAGACCGTCACCGTGACGCACGGCGTATTCACCGGCGCAACGGATACGCTGCCGGATACTGCCGTGGTGCAGGTGCTGGAAGTTAAACAAGGCACGACCGTCTATCAGGCCGGCCCGGATTTCACGGTGCAGGGCAACGCCATCAACTGGTCGCCAGTCGGCGCTGAACCGGCGGCGGGCTCGACCTATACGGTCACCTATGACCATATCGGCCAGATCACGCCCACCCTCATCGATGAGACGGGCATGACGGTTGCCGACTGCGTGAGCGGCACGCTGGTGCAGATCGACTACGATTGGCGCATGCCGCGCACCGATGCGCTGGCGCTGGGGCGTGATGGACAGGTCGAACGCATCCAGGGGGTGGCCGCCACGGCCAATCCCGTGTCGCCGACAGTGCCTGCCGACAAACTGCGCGACATGGGTTTGCCGCAGTCCGCCGTCTGCGTAGCAGGCATGTTGATGGCACCGCTATCGGCCAGCGCCCTCGGGCCGTGGTTGAGCGGCGTGAACACGCTGCCGACCACCACCCGCACTGTTCTTGAACAGACTGCCCGCACCGGCAGCATGAAGGTCAACCCATACGCCGCTACCCAGCCCGCACCGGCGGCGATCACGCTGACGCCGAACGCTGATTTCTGGCGGGAGGTGCAGACCGCCCAGGCCGCCGCCGTGACCGAAACCTTTGTCTGGGGTAGCGGCGCGCTGTCATCATCCGATCGAGGGCGCGGGCGGCTCTCGCGGCGAAGCGCAGTTCGAAGGGCGCGGCATCCTGGTGACCGTCACGCAGCGGATGAGCATCCGCACCGATGTGCAGCGCTGGGAGCCGCCGCCGCCCGAACCTGCGCAGTGTGGTGGGGATGGGATCCGCTGGCGCAAACCTTCACGCTGCCCGAGGCGCAGCAGGTCAGCCATGCCGAACTGTGGTTCACGACGCCTGGCACCCGACCGGTGACTGTGCAGATTCGCGCAACTACGGCGGGCATGCCCAATCGTGTCGTGCTGGCCGAGGGGCGCATCAACGCCGCGCAGATTGCCGCGACCGGGGCTACCCGCATCGCCTTGTCCGCGCCAATCTGGCTCGATGCCGGCGTGGAATATGCGCTGGTGGTGCTCACCGACGATCTGGAGACCGCCTGCGCCATTGCCGAACTGGGCAAATGGGACAGCGCCGCCAGCCGCTGGGTGACCAGCCAGCCCTATCAGGTCGGTGTGCTGCTGTCATCCTCCAACGCATCTACATGGACGGCGCATCAGGATAAAGACATGGCCTTCCGTTTGCTGGGGGTGGCGACCACCGCGCAGACGCGCACCCTGGTCTTGGCAAGCCAGGTGCAGGTGACGAACGCGACAGACTTCCTGGTGCTGGGTGCAGCCGCCTCGCCGGTGACGGGCACGGGTGTCACTGCGCGTCTGACGCTGGAAGATGGTCGGGTGCTACGTGCCCCCGCCGGAGCGACGATGAGTCTGCCTGCGCGCTTCACCGGCAAGGTCGATGTGGTGCTGGAGATGACCGGCACCGCACAGGTTACGCCGGTGGTGTCGCCCGGCTGGCAGATGGTAGTCGGCACGCTGGCCAACACTGCGAGCTACATCAGTCGGGCGATTCCGGCGGCGGCGAGTTTCTTGGCACGCGTAATCGCCGAGGTGTTCGTGCCGGGCACGGCCAGCATCACGGCCAGTCTGGAACGCACGACAGCCGGGCAATATCAGGCGGCGACCTTGCATCAGGCTGTGCCGGTGGGCGATGGCTGGGTGGAGATCGAATGGCGCGTTACGGGTTTGGCCGGCATCGGTACAGACCGGACAACGCGCGTCAAGTTCGATATCGACAATAGCCCCGCGCATCGGGCCAGGCTGCGCGCCTTGCGTGTGATTGTGACGTGATGGGGGTGAGCGATGAATGACACCACGCCACGCGGCTATCCATTGCCGCATCCCAATCATCTGCTCAGTGATGACGTGCTGCGCCTGGCGCAAGCGCTCACACAGATCGATGTGGATGTGAGCGCACAGCAGGACTGGTCTGCGCAGGCCAGAGAGCAACACGAACGACAGCTGCGCCGTCAGCAACTGCGCGTGTTGCACCAGATGAACTTTTAAAGGAGCCAAGCCATGTCCCAATCCAGCCCTCTGTTGCGCAATGCGGTGCGTGCGATCAAGGAGAAGATCATCTCGGGGGCGAGTACCGCCACCCCCGAGGAACTCGCCTATCTGGGCACCGCCATCGACCGCATCGGCGGCCGCGCCACGGTCATCGAGGTCGAAGATGTAGGCGATCTGCAGAAAGCGGAGATCACCACCCACGGCGAGCAGGTGCGGACGGCGGCCATCGCCAGCATCACCGCCACGCGCACCACCGCCGAGGCAACGATTACGCAGACGCGCACCACCGCCGAGGCCAGCGTTAGCCAGACTGGCACGACGACCATCGCATCGGTCAACACGGCCAGCAACGCGGCGATTACCGCCGCCAATGCCAACCGCGACACGGTGATCAGCCAGACCAACACGCACCGCGATCAGGTCATCGCGCAGACCAACACCTTCAAGAACCAAGCGCTGGCCGATGTTGCGGCTGCCGCCAACACGGTGACGCAGCAATTCACCTTCGGCGCAAGCGCCTACTTTTACGCCCAACTTTAAAAAAGGAGCATCAGCATGTTACTTGCATCGCACCGCCCCGCCGCCACCACCACGGTGGCAGCCTATACCGTGCCGGCCAGCCGCCGCGCCACGGTCAACCTCGCCCTGTGCAACACTGGCCTCGCCGCCGCCCGTCTGCGCGTGGCCGTGACTGCCAACAATACCGCGCCGCCTGAGACGGCCGCCGACTGGATCGAATGGGATACCGCGCTTGACCCGTCCGCCGTGCTCGAACGCACCGGCATCGTGCTCGCCACAGGACAAACCCCGTGGGTGCATTCCACCACGCCAAACGTGACCGCCAACGTCTGGGGTATTGCAGACCTCGCTTAAAGGCGAATCCCATGGGACGCATTATCAGCAACGCCGCCACCGCAGGCCGCGTGACGCAGCAACTGGCCATGCCCGGTGCAAACATCGAGCATGCTATCAGTCGCTTTGCCAAGGCCGGTCGCCATCCGAGCCATCAGGCCAACTAGTTTCACGTCAACTATCTCAACCGCCGTCTGGCGGATATTGCGCCATTCACTTCGGGAGCGGGCAGCGTGCCCGGTTACTCCGGCGCACAAAGCCGCATCGGTTACGGCACGGGCGTCAACATCGGCTGGTGGGATCAGGATCAGGGTCTGGGCGATCCGGCCAACAATGGCTTGCTCAACATCAACCACCAGCCGAGCAGCAATGGCAGCTACAACATCTTCACCTACACCCCGCGCTCGGGTGAGCTGGGCAACGACATCATCAACGTCACCCGCGCCCTGACGCTCCTGCCCTGGTATGTCAGGAGTCGCCATCAGCACGGCGTCTGGTTCAACTTCCGCTTTGCCAACGGCGACTATCCGGGCGCGGCTGAACGTGTGCTGCTGCACGATGGAGCGCGCCTGCTCTCGCTGCCGCGCCTGGAACTGTTTGCGCCCGGCATCAACGGCTGGACGGGGAAGGCGGCGCAGAAGACGATCGGCATGACGGCCAGCAACACGCTTTCTTCGCAGACTGGATCAACATCGTACAACCACACGCGCGGCGAGCTGGCGGTCGTCGCCAGCAGCGGGGATGCGGCCAACCGCTTTGTGATCCGTCTGTTTGCCGTGCGCTTTGACGAGCGCATCGATGTGACGGCGATTCCCGATACGCCCATCATCGAGACCACGGTCGATCTGGCCTCGGGCGTCTGGCCGCGCTGGAACAACGAAGCGCGCTTCCGCGTGTCATGCGTGTTGCAGAACAACGGCGACCTGGTGCTCACGGGGTTTCATTCGTCGAACACCACCTCCGGTTCCGAGAGCTTGCGCAGCATTCGTCTGACGCGGAATGCCGACCACAGCTTTACCGTGCCCGGCGCAGTAACTGCAGCGCTGGCCACGCATGGCGCGACCTACTGCATGGACAAGCGACAACACCTGGATGGGTATGAAGACCCTGCAATCCTCCTCCGGGCGCTACACGCTGCACTTCGTGCAGAACTACTACTGGGGCGCGGGACTGATCGGCCATATCATCGACCGCAGGACGGGCACGATCACGCCGGTGTCCTACGCCGACACCACCTTTGGTTATACGGTGCTGCACGACGACGATGACGGCTTCCTGATCTACCGCTGCGGGGCCGACTTCGAGATGTCGGGCTGGAACAGTACCGAAGCGCACCGCTGGCTGCCCTCTGCATCTGGCGGGTTTTTTATGTGGGCGCAGGTGCCCGTCACCAAGCGCATCTTCCTTTCATCAGCGACGGATGCCCATCCCGCCTTGCTGGAGGTTCTGCCATGAAAGCACTGTTTGATTCAGAAGGCCGCTGCATTGCCATTGGCGATGGTGCGGGATTTGAAGCCGCGCTGCCCTTGCCAAAGAAAGCGACCTCGCACTTCGCCATGCGCTATGCGCTGGAGGGCGGCAAGGTGATTGATCTTTATTCGGGCAAGACCGACGACGAGGTGGTTGCCGAAGTCGATGCCGCACAAAATGCCGCTCTTGAAGCCGCACAGCAGGCCATTCCGGCTGCGCAAGCGACGCCAGTCAAACTGTCGCGTCTGGAGTTCATGGAGCGCCTGACCGATGATGAACTGGCCGCGATCTACGCCGCTGCCAAGGAGAGCGTCCAGATCGAAGTCTGGCTGGACAGGTTAAAAATGGTCAGTGAGATCGACCTGGGAGACACGCGCACCCAGTCAGGCGTGCGCGCTCTGGAGGCGGCGGGCTTGCTGGCAGCAGGGCGCGCCGGGCAGATTCTCGGGGCGGCGTGATGTCCGCCTTCACCACGCCAGCCGACCTGCGACTGCTGGATCGCCATCACTGGGAGCTACTCGCGCCATTCGAGTATCACGCCGGGGCGTATCCATCCGCCGTGGTGATCCGTGTGCCAACAGGCTTCGTGACCGATCTGGCGAGTGTGCCGCGCCTCTTCTGGCCGATCTTCCCGCCGCATGGCCGGTATGCCAAGGCCGCCATCTTGCACGACTGGCTGTATGCCCAGGGCGGCGATACGGCGGATCGACTGAGCGCCGACAACATCTTCGGTGAAGCGATGCAGGTGCTCGGCGTCTCTGCCTGGCA
>JAUXWU010000049.1 GCA_030680085.1 Rhodocyclaceae bacterium
AATTTACGTTTGCAGGATCCGTTTCTTGAACGCGAGCGTGAACAGTACGAACATCCGCTGCCGAGTCGTGAATTTATATTGCAGATATTGACTGAGCACGGCGCACCCATGGTCGAGGATGAGCTGCTGGATATGCTGCTCATCAAACGTGATGAAGAAGAGCTGTTTTCCCGTCGCCTGCGTGCGATGGAACGCGACGGTCAGATCATGCGCAATCGCAAGCGTGCCATTTGCGTGATGGACAAGCTCGATCTGGTAAAAGGCAAGGTGCAGGGTCATCCTGACGGATTCGGCTTCCTGATTCCTGAAGACGGCAGCCCCGACATGTTCCTTTCCGAAAAGGAAATGCATCAGGTGCTGAACGGCGACGTGGTGATGGTGCGTCAGGCGGGTGTAGACCGGCGTGGTCGCCCTGAGGCCAAGATTGTCGAGGTGCTGGAGCGTGCCAACAATAAAGTGGTCGGCCGTTTGTATGAAGAGCATGGCATTCAGTTCGTGGTGGCTGAGAATCGTCGCATCACTCAGGATATTCTGGTTGCCGCAGGCCAGACGGGCGGGGCTAAAGCAGGTCAGGTGGTGATGCTTGAAATCATTAAACACCCTGACAAACATGCGCAACCGATCGGTCGTATCGTGCAGGTGCTGGGCAACTATGCCGATCCGGGCATGGAGATCGAGATCGCGTTGCGCAAGCACGAACTGCCCTTCGAGTTTTCCAAGGAGGCACTGGCCGAGACGAAGAAGCTGCCGGATACCGTGCGCAAAACGGACTGGAAGGGACGCGAGGATCTGACGCAGTTTCCACTCGTCACCATCGACGGCGAGACGGCGAAGGATTTCGACGACGCCGTGTATTGCGAGCGGCAGGGCAAGGGTTATCGGTTGATCGTGGCGATTGCCGATGTCTCGCACTACGTCGCCGACGGCAGCGCGCTCGACAAAGAATCACAGGAACGCGGCAACTCGGTGTACTTCCCGCGCCGCGTGATTCCGATGCTGCCGGAGAAGCTCTCGAACGGGCTGTGCTCGCTCAACCCGCAGGTCGAGCGCCTGTGCATGGTCTGCGACATGGCTGTCTCCGCCACCGGCGCGATCAAGCAATATCGCTTCTATGCGGCGGTGATCTGGTCGCACGCGCGGCTGACCTACACCGAAGTCGCGGCGGCGCTCTACGACAAGGATGCGACGGCGCTGGCGAAGATCGGCGCATTACTGCCCTGGCTCGAAAACCTCGATGCGCTCTACCGCGTGCTGCAAAAGGCGCGCTCGAAGCGCGGCGCCATCGACTTCGAGACGGTCGAGACGCGCATGGTCTTCGACGACCTCGGCAAGATCCTCCGCATCGAACCCTACGAGCGCAACGACGCGCATCGCGTGATCGAGGAATGCATGCTCGCCGCCAACGTCTGCGCCTCCGACTTTCTCAAGGAGCGCGAGCATCCCGCCCTCTATCGTGTCCACGAAGGACCCACGCCCGAGCGACTCGCCAAAGTGCGCGACTTTCTCGGCACCTTTGGACTACAGCTCGCGGGCGGCGATGAACCGCACGCCAAGGACTACGCGGCACTGATCGACAAGATCGCCGACCGGCCGGACAAGCAGCTATTGCAGACCGTGATGCTGCGCTCGCTGCGCCAGGCAATCTACAGCCCGGACAACGTCGGCCATTTCGGCCTGGCCTACGAAAGCTACACGCACTTCACCTCGCCGATTCGCCGCTACCCCGACCTCTTGATCCACCGCGCCATAAAGTCGGCGCTGGCGGGACGGCGTTATGACACCCTGAATTGGGAACAGGTCGGCCTCGCCTGCTCGGCCACCGAACGCCGCGCCGACGACGCGACGCGCGACGTCGACGCCTGGCTCAAGTGCTGGTACATGCAGGATCGCATCGGCGAGGTGTTCGCCGGCAGCATCTCGTCGGTCGTGCCCTTCGGCATCTTCGTCGCGCTCGACACGGTGTTCGTCGAGGGACTGGTGCATGTGTCCGATCTTGGTCGCGATTATTTCCACTTCGACGAGAAGCAGCACGCCATGGTAGGCGAACGCACCGGCCGTCGCTACCGCCTCTCCGACCGCGTGCGCGTGCAACTGGTGCGCGTCGATCTCGACCAGAACAAGATTGATTTCCGCCTCGCGGACTCTCAGTAACTCAACGAGACTGCATAGAGTTCAAACCGCCCCGGCGGTTCCATCCGGGGTTTTTCTTCCTTGACCTTATACGCGCCATGCGTATAATTCGCCCATGAAATTCGAGTTCATCGAATCCCCGGTCTTCTCGAAGTACCTGCCCGACTATCTGACGGACGAGGACTACGCGGCGCTCCAGGAATACCTCTGCGAGCAACCCGAGGCCGGCGATATGGTCAGGGGTTCAGGCGGCGTGCGGAAGCTGCGATGGGCCCGGCCGGGCGCTGGAAAGTCCGGCGGGGTGCGCGTTTGCTACTACATCCGCACCAGGGCCGGGCAGATGCTGATGCTGACGATCTACGCCAAGAGCGCGCAGGATTCGATTCCGGGCCATGCGCTCAAAGCGATCAAGGAGGTAATGGAACATGCCGAAGATGACTGAGAAAGCCCTGCTGGAGCGTGACGCCAAGCGCGATATCGGCGCCGAACTGCTTCAATCGGTGCGCGACCTGCGGGCCGGGCGCTGGGGACGGAAGACGACCATCGAGACTCTGCCCGATGGCACGATGCGGCGCCGGATCGAATTGCCGAGCGGCAAGGTGGCGAGGGATGAAGTTCTGACCGGCGCACGCTGGGCACTGCTGTCGGCGCGGTCTCATTCCGGTTTGTCGCAGGCTGAGTTTGCGATGGCCCTCGGGGTTTCCAAGCGCACGCTGGAAAACTGGGAGCAAGGCCGCGCAGAGCCGACCGGGCCGGCGAAGGTGTTGCTGAATCTCGTCGCCAAGTATCCCGACACGGTGAAGCGCCTGGCGAAGATCAGGCCAGGGGAACTGGTGGCGGCCTGACCTGCCTCCTTTGAAATAGGACGAGAGAAGTGAATTTCGGTTATCCAACCGCGACGGCAGCAACCCGCGAAGCCTTGCGACTCGGCATGCGCGACCGCGCCGAACAGTTCCAGATCTGGCTCATGGAAGGACAGCTTGCCCGGGTGACGGAGGTGGTCAATCGCCAACCGGCGGCGCTCGCCGACCTCTTGCCGATCATCGCCAATCCCGAGGCCGGCATCAACGCGCGCATCGGCGCCAGCGCGGTGTTCGAGGGCCATGCGGCTAGCCCTGCGTTGCAGGCGCTGACCTCCGCGCTCGGCATGCTGGCCGGCCATGGAGACCACCGCGTGCGCGCCGATGCCTGTTACATTCTGGGACTTAGCGGCACACGGAATGCCATCTGGTTTCTGGAACCGCGCCTGACCGACGCGGATGCCGAGGTCCGGGAAATCGCCGCCGAAAGCCTGGCAGCATTGAAATCAACGGAGGAGCAACCACCATGACATCACTCGACGAACTCAAGCGCCGTTTCGTCGGCGCCGACTTTTTATCCTTTGTCGAAAAGGCCCCCGGCTTTATCGCCATCGAGGTGAAGACGCCTTTCTCGACCGCCACCATTGCCCTGCAGGGCGCGCACATCATGACCTGGCAGCCCAAGGGGCAAAAGCCGGTGATCTGGCTTTCGTCCAAGGCCAAATTTGCGCCGGGCAAGTCGATCCGCGGCGGTGTGCCGATCTGCTGGCCGTGGTTCGGCCCGCACGCGAGCGATTCGACCTATCCCGGTCACGGCTTCGCGCGCACCATTCCATGGACATTGCTCGATGCACGCAAGCTGCCCGACGGCCGCGCGCGCCTCGAATTCGCTCCGGAAATGAACGACGCGGCGCGCGCCCAGTGGCCGCATGCCTCGACCGTTAAATACGGCATCACCGTTGGCCAGGAACTTGCCATCGGCCTCGCCACCAAGAACACCGGCAGCGCGCCCTTCCAGATCGGCCAGGCGCTGCATACCTATTTCACGGTCGGCGACATCCATCAGGCGAGTATCGCCGGGCTCGACCGCTGCACCTATATCGACAAGGTGGCCGGCAATAAACGCAAGAAGCAACAGGGCGCGCTGAGCTTTGACGGCGAAATGGACCGCATCTATCTGGGAACCGCCGGCTGCTGCGGCATCATCGACCCGGCATTGAAGCGCACGATCCTCATCACCGGCACCGGCAGCCGCTCCACCGTCGTCTGGAATCCCGGCGCGGAGAAGGCCACCAAGATGGGCGACTTTGGGAAAAATGGCGAGAACCGGATGGTCTGCGTCGAGACCGCGAACGCGGCTGACGACGTCATCACCCTCGCGCCGGGCGAAACGCACCGCATGACCGCGCAATATCGCGTTCTGAAGAATGGCTGAAGAAACGCGCCTGATCCACGGCTTTCACGCCGTCACCGCCAAGCTGCGCCAGGATGCCGAAGGGGTGCGCGAAATCTATCTGGCGAGCGGACGGCAGGACAGCCGCGCCCGCGACCTCGTCAAGCTGGCGGGGGAGCGTGGCGTGCGCATCGTCAGCGTCGATACGGCGCGTCTCGATGCCATGGCGAAGGAGGCAAGCCACCAGGGCGTGGTGGCGAGCGTGGCCGCGCAGCAACGCTATGTGACGCTCGACGATGTACTGGACAGCCTCGCCGAACCGGCGCTGCTGCTGGTGCTCGACGGCGTCACCGACCCGCACAACCTGGGCGCCTGCCTGCGCGTCGCCGACGCGGCCGGCGCGCATGCCGTGGTGGCGCCGAAGGATCGCGCCTGCGGCCTGAATGCCACGGCGATCAAGGTGGCCAGCGGCGCGGCCGACAACGTGCCCTACGTCGTGGTGACCAATCTCGCCCGCTCGCTGCGCGAGATCAAGGAACGCGGCATCTGGACCATCGGCGCCGCCGGCGAGGCAACGCGGGACATTTACGCCGTCGAGCAGAAGGGCGCGACCGCCTGGGTGCTGGGCGCCGAGGGCGAAGGTCTGCGGCGACTGACGAAGGACACCTGCGACGAACTGGCAAAAATCCCGATGTACGGCGCGGTCGAGAGCCTCAACGTCTCGGTGGCGGCGGGAATCTGCCTGTTCGAGACGCGCCGCCAGCGTGGCTAGGTAGCCAACGATTGTCAGTTGCCGCAATGGCGCTGGCGCGCTCAGGTTGTCAGTGTCATTTCGGCCGCGGGCATCGGCCTGGCGAACAGGTAGCCTTGGCCGTAGTCGCAGCCTGCCGCTTTCAGTATCGCGCATTGTTCCAACGTTTCGACGCCCTCGGCGATCACCTTGAGACCGAGCTTGTGGGCCATGACGATGATCGCCTCGACGATGGCCTGGTCGCCGTGATCGGTGGCCATGTCACGCACAAAGGACTGGTCGATCTTGAGGAAGTCGAGTGGGAACTTTTTCAGGTAGGACATCGCCGAGTAGCCGGTGCCGAAATCGTCGAGCGAAATCTGGAAACCGGCAGCGCGGAACTGCTCCAGTTTTGCCGCGACTTCCGGCCGGTCGTCGAGCAGCAGACCCTCGGTGATCTCGATGGCGATGCACTTGGCCGGCAGGCCGATCTCCTTCAGGTAATCAATCCAGGTTTCGTGCGTATTATCCGAGAAGAACTGGCGCGGCGACTTGTTGACGCTGATCTGGCTAAGCCTGTCATCAGTAGCCTCCAGCAGCCCTGCGTCGAACCAGCGTTTGGCCGTGCGTGCCGATTCCTTGAACACCCAGTCGCCGATCTCGTTGATAAGGCCGGTATCCTCGGCGATCGGAATGAACTGCGCCGGCCCGACCATGCCGTGCGTGGGATGGCGCCAGCGCAGTAGCGCTTCGGCCTTGTAGATGCGCCCCGTGGCCAGCTCCACGATCGGCTGCAAATACACTTCGAGCTGGTCGGCGGCGATGGCGTTGCGCAAATCTTTGCTGAGCAATAGCCGTGTTTGCGCGGTCGCCTGCATCGAAGCGGTGAAATAGCTGAAGCGGTTGCGGCCCTGCCCCTTGGCCGCATACATGGCCTGGTCGGCATTTTTCAGCAGGGCTTCGACATTGTCGGCGTCGCTCGGGAAAATCGTGATGCCGATGCTGGCGGAAACGTAGACCGCTTCCGCGTCGAGCGTAAAGGGCGTGGCCAGCGCCAGGAGCATTGCCTGGGCGATCTCGCCGACGCGGTCGGTGTCGGCGAGATTGGACATGATGACCGTGAATTCGTCGCCGCCGAGACGCGCTACCGTATCGGTGGCGCGCACGCAAGCGCGGACGCGGCGCGCTACCTCGATCAGCAGGAGGTCGCCAGTATGGTGGCCGAGGGTATCGTTCACCTCCTTGAAACGGTCGAGGTCGACGAACAGCAGCGCCACGTACAGGCCGGCGCGTTGCGCCTTCAGGGTTTCCTGCTGCAGGCGATCCAGGAACAGGCGGCGGTTGGGCAGTTTGGTGAGGGAATCGTAGTTGGCATGCTGCCAGATGGTTTCCGCGGTGCGTTTGCTCTCTATCGCGAGTCCGGCCAGTTGGGCCACTTCGTGCATCAGCTCGATATCCTCGGCATCCGGGACGGTCGGCTGTGCCCAGTAAAAGGCGAAAACGCCCAGCACCTCGCCGTTGATGGCAAGAATCGGTTCCGACCAGCACGACACCGGCTCACCCGCTACCACCGGGGGCTGGCAATCCTGGCAGTCGGGATGGGTGCTGATGTCGTCCACGACATGGCGCTTGCCGTGATTCGCCGTCACCGCGCAGGGGGCGCCAGCACCGTCGCCGATGGATGTTCTGGCGCGGCTGACGAGATCCGGCAGGTTCGGGGCCGCACCGTAAACCAGTTGTTGGCCGGGCTCATCCAATAGCAGGATGGCGCAGGTCATGCCATGTACCTGCCGTTCCGCGTCCACGGCGATGAGATGGAGTATCTCCGGCAAAGCGGCATTTTCGGCGAGCCGGCCCGTGACCGCGCTGCGCATGCGCTGCCGCTCCTCGCCGCGCTTCCTCACGGTAACATCAAGATTGTTGCCCAGATATCCGCTGATCTCCCCCGTTGCGTCACACAAGGCGATGGCATTGCCATTCACCCAGATGATTTTGCCGTCGGGTCTGAGGAAACGGTAGTCCATGGACCACTCGCCGTCGGGCGACAGATCTCCCCGCCAAATGGCCGCGACGGCATCCCTGTCGTCCGGATGTAGCGTCCGCGTCCACCCTTGGCCGGCGGTTTCGTCGGCGGAAAGACCGGCGATCTCGCACCAGCGGCGATTCACAAAAAGGCAATTGCCCTCGGTGTCGATCTGGTAGATGCCTACCGGGGCATGGGTGGCCAGCATGTGGAAGCGTTCCTCGCTTTCCCTGAGCTGGGACACCCGCTCCCTGATTTTCGATTCCAGCAGCAGTTGATTGGATTCGAGCTGGCGGCGCTGACGGTACAGCTCGCAGAAGACTTTTACCTTGCTCTGGAGGATGTGGGGTTCGAAGGGCTTGATCAGGTAATCGACCGCGCCCATTTCATAACCCTTGAACTGAAGGTGGATATCCTTCATCCCGGCGGTGACGAAGATGATGGGGAGGTGCCGCGTCTTGGGATTGGACCGCATCAGTTCGGCCGTCTCGAACCCGTCCATGCCGGGCATCTGCACATCGAGCAGCACCAGCGCAAAATCCTGCTTCAGGGTTTGGCGCAAGGCGTCGTTGCCCGACGAGACTTTTACCAGATCGAGCCCCGGGTCGTCGAGGACCGCCTCAAGCGCCACCAGGTTTTCCGGGCGGTCGTCGACCAGCAGCAGCGCCACGTTCTCAGTCATCTCGCCCCCCTCCCCTTGTGCGACATCGCGGTGCGCCCCGGCGCCAGTTTCTGCAACAGAGCCGCCATGCCGTCCAGAGCAAGCACATAGTCTACAGCCGTCGCCGCCATTGCGGCCAGCGGCATTTGCCGGGCTGCGGCGTCCGCCGGATCCTGGACGATGGCGACACCGCCTTTTTGCTTGATGGTCTTTAATCCTCGGCTGCCGTCGAAATTGGCGCCGGTCAGGACGACGCCGATCAGGTGCGGCCCAAAGACTGCGGCGGCCGACTCGAACAGGACATCGACCGAGGGACGGGCAAAACTCACATGGGGGTCCGCGGAAAGCGCCAGGAAGCCCCCCCGCTCCACCAGCAGATGGTAGTTGGGCGGCGCCAAGTAAACCGTGCCGGGAAGGATTTCGTCTTGTTCGTCGGCTTCCTTCACGCGCAGGGCGCAGCGTTCGTCGAGCAGTTTCGCCAGGCCACTCCCCGCTTCCGGTCCGATGTGCTGAACAATCAGGATGGGCAGCGAAAAGTCCGCCGGCAATTGGCCGAGCAGCGTCTGGAGCGCGTACACCCCGCCGGTGGAGACGCCGATCACCACGGCCTGAAAGTTCCTAGCCATAGCGCTTTCTGTAGATCCGCAGGGGCGACAGCAGTTCCGCGTAGCGCTCCCCCATTTTCCTTCTCTCCAGGGTTTCCTTGAGGCCGAGGCAGAGGAACCCCCCCGGCAGCAGGCTGCTGTCGAAAAGCCGCAGACAGCGCTCCTTGAGGGCGGGCTTGAAATAGATCATGACGTTGCGGCACAAAACCATGTTCATTTCCCCGAACTCGCCATCGACCGCCAGGTTGTGCGGGGCGAAGACGATGTCCTTCTTCAGGGCGGCGGACAGGATGGCGCGATCGTAGCGGGCGGTGTAGTAGTCGGCGAAGGAAGCCGTGCCGCCGGCCTTCTGGTAGTTGTGGGTAAACCGCTGCATCTCCTTGATCGCCATCACGCCTTCGCCGGCTTTCTGCAACACCGTCTCGTTGATGTCCGTGGCATAGATGCGGTAGCGCCCGGCCATCCCCGCCTCATTCAGCAGGATCGCCATGGAATAGGCTTCCTCGCCCGTGGCGCAGCCGGCGTGCCAGATCTTGACGAAAGGATAGGTCTTGAGGAAGGGCGCCACCTGCTCGCGCACCGCCCTGAAAAATGCCGGGTCGCGGAACATTTCGGTGACATTGACGGTGATGCCCCGCAACAGGGATTCGAAGACGCCGCGGTCGCGCAGCAGCCGCGCCTGGGCCTGCGAGAAGGTGGCGAATTCAGACTCGGCCAGCCAGTGGCTCAGCCGGCGCTTGATCGAGGCAGCGGCATAGTCGCGGAAGTCGTAGCCGTAAATCTGCTGCACTCCTTCCAGCAGGAGCCGGATTTCCACGTCCTCTACTTCGTCGAGTCTCATGGCCGCCGCGCTAGACGTGCTGGAAGAGCCAGACGCGGATCAGCGACAGCAGTTTATCCACCTCGATCGGCTTGGTGATGTAGTCGCTCGCCCCCGCCGCCATGCACTTCTCATGATCGCCCCGCAACGCCTTGGCGGTCATGGCGATGATGGGAATATTCACCAGCCGGGGGTTCTTGCGGATTTCGCGCATGGCGGTGTAGCCGTCCATTTCCGGCATCATGATGTCCATCAGTATTATGCCGATATCGTGGTGTGCCTCGAGCCGGGCGAGCGCTTCTCTGCCGTTTTCCGCCTCGATCACCACCAGGCTCTTCTCCGCCAGGACGCTGGAGAGGGAGAAGATGTTGCGCATGTCGTCATCCACCAGCAGCACCTTCCGGCCATCCAGCATCGCCTCCTTGTCGATGGCGGTGCGGATCATGCGCTGCTTGTTCGGGTGGAGGTTGCTCTCGACCAGATGGAGGAACAGGGTGACTTCGTTGAGCAGTCGTTCCGGACTCTTGGCGCCCTTGATGATGATGCTCTCGGCGTAACGCCGCAGCTTGCGCTCATCCTCGACGTTCAGGTCGCGGCCGGAGTGGATAATCACCGGAATCCGCCGCGCCCCTTCCATGTTCTGGATGTATTCGAGCAGCTCGAAACCGGACATGTCGGCAAGGCCCAGGTCGAGGACCATGCAATCGAATGGCTGGGAGGCCAGCAGACCGATGGCCGCTTTCCCGGTTACCGCCACCGCGATATCGACGCCGCTTTCCTCGAGCAGGGCGACCATGCTTTTCACCTCGTCGGCGTTGTCTTCGACGATCAGCAGTTTGCGCACCGGCTTGGCGAGCGAACCTTCGATGGACTGGAACGCCTCGTTGAGCTGTTCCATGCTGACGGGCTTGGTGGCGAAACCGATGGCGCCCATGGCCATCGCCTTCTGCCGGTCTTCCAGGCAGGTGATGAAATGGACCGGAATGTGCCGCGTGTGGGGGTTATCCTTGAGGCTGCGCATCACGCCCCAGCCGTCAATGCGCGGCAGCATCACATCGAGAACGATGGCGCTCGGCAGAAAGCGCCTGGCCATGGCAAGGCCGCTTTCCCCGTCGGCAGCCACCAGGGCGTCAAACCCGCGCTCCTTGACAATGCCCTGGAGTATCTTGGCGAAGTTGAGGTCGTCCTCGATGATCAGGATGCATTTATCGCCCGCCGCCAACTGGGTGCGATCATCCAGCAAGGGCGCCGGGAAGGACAGGGATTCCCGGCTTTCCGTGCCGGTCGCCGGGGGCGCCGCCGCGACCGCTGGCCGCGGCGCCTGGATTTGCAGCCGGCGCGGCGCGGCGGCGGCGGCCGACTCCTCTTGGCCTGCCGTTGCCGCGAGCGGCATATAGAGGGTGAACACGCTGCCCTTGCCCTCTGTACTGCTCATGCGGATGTCGCCATGCATTTTGTGGGCAAGCTGAAGCGAGATGGAAAGCCCCAGTCCCGTGCCCCCGTACTTGCGGCTGATGGAACCGTCCGCCTGCTGGAAGGCTTCAAAAACCAGTTGCTGCTTCGCTGCGGGAATGCCGATCCCGGTATCGCTGACGACAAACGCG
>JAUXWU010000107.1 GCA_030680085.1 Rhodocyclaceae bacterium
TCGTCACTTCGTGGCGCGCCTTCAGCGTTGCCCTCCACGCCAACCGGGCCAGCTCCATCACGATCTGTTCATAGTTCTGGCGCAAGGCAAGCGCGGCGGGAGGTTCAATGCCGGACGCGGCATATTTCTTCACCGCGCCAATGCGGTAAAGCGCATAGGCTCCGCCTGGCGCCTCGGCGCCGGCGTAGGCCGGAAGCTTGGCGGCATCAACCCTGAACACCGCGCGCACCGCCGCATTGGACATCTGGGGCGCATTTCCACGCGAAACGCTGCGCGCGGCGCTCCAGGTCACGGCAACATTTTCGCCCTTCTGCAGGCGGGCGAGTTTGTCGGCCCCATCCTGGGCGGCCAGCTTGGCCGCTTCCTGGCGCACCAGAATCTTCTCGATGACCGGTTGCAGCGCCTCAAGCGACGGCAGCGCCGCCGGCCGGTGTTCGATCACCCGCGCCGCGACCAACGTGTTGGGGCCCACCTCGACCGCTTCGGTGTTGCGCTTGTTCTTCAGCGCATCGTCGGAAAACAGTGCGGCCATCAGTTTGGCGTTGGTGAAAGGCGGCACGGCTCCGCCATCCTTCACAAACCAGTCGCTCTTCTGCGGGTCGAGCTTGAATTTCTCGATGACCGGCTTGAGGCTGTCCGACTGCTCATAAACCATGTTGGTGAAACTCTCGGCCGCCTCGGTGTATTTTCTTGCCCCTGCCTGGCGCCTGAGTTCGGCGGCAAGGCCCGCCCTGACTTCCTCGAAAGGCTGCACCCGCTCGGCGCGCACGCCGGTCAGCTTGATGATGTGGAAGCCGAAATCCGAGCGAACCAGATCGGAGATCTGGTTTTCCTTGAGCGCGAATGCCGCATCCTCAAAGGGTTTGACCATCATGCCGCGACCGAACCAGTCGAGGTCGCCCCCCTTCTTGGCCGAGCCGGTATCATGTGAATGCTGTCTGGCGAGTTTTTCGAAGTCGCCGGGCGATTTCTTCAGTTGCGCCAGCAAGCCCTCCGCCTTGGCCTGCGCGGCCTCGCTATCCGCGCCGCTGGCCGTGATCAGGATGTGGCTGGCGCGCCGCGTTTCCGGCTGCTTGTTGCGGTCGGCCTGCGCGGCGTAGGCTTTTTTGACCTCATCTTCGGAAACAGCAGCCTGATTCGCAAACTGTTCCAGGCTGAGCACGACGAACTCGGCCCTGATCTGCTCCGGCGTCTCAAACTGCTTGCGATTGGCATCGTAATACGTCTTGACGGCATCCGCTGCCAGCTTCACCCGACCAGCATACTGCTCGGGATGCAGGATTGCTTCGGCAATCTCTCGTTGTTCGAGTTGCGTACCCAGCCAGCGGTCGGCGGCGGAGCGGCTGGTGGGCGCCGCCTCGGTCACGGCCGCCAGCGCCTGCTGCATGACAATATCCTGACGCAAGCGCGCCTCGAACATCTCCTTGCTCATGTTTTGCGCTGCCACCGCCGCCGCATAGCGCTCCTTGGAAAATTGGCCGTTCTCCTGCAACTGCGGCACGGCGGCAATGAAGGCCGCCAACTGGGCATCGCTCACCCCCAACTTCGCCTGCTGCGCATTGACTGCCAGCAATCGCTGGTTGATCAGCCTATCGAGCACCGCGCGGCGGAGCTCGGGGCTGTCGAGCAGCGCCGGATTCTGATTACCCAGCATCGGCCGCAGTTGTTCCTGTTGCTCGCGCAGCGCTTGCTGAAATTCGCTGATGGCAATCGGCGACCCGCCCACCGTTGCGATGTCACCCGAGCCGCCGGTCCGCACATAGGAATCGACGCCCCACAGCGCAAACGGCAAAATGATGATCGCGAGAACCACCTTGATAAATGTCTTGCTGTTGCGTACGTAATCGAACATGACCGGGCTTTCGATGTAAAAAAGGCGAACCGTGGTTCGCCTTTTGATGAGTCATTCACGGGTCGCCGGCTGGCGAGCGAGACTTTTGGTGGGTGCTGACGGGTTCGAACCGCCGACATTCGCCTTGTAAGGGCGACGCTCTACCAACTGAGCTAAGCACCCTCGCAAACCGGCACGGCAAGGCTAAAGCCGCGAGGCGCGTGATTCTACCAAAGCATTCACCCTCAGTGCTTGAGCAAACCAGAAGAAAGTGGCTTGTCTTCCGCTACCGGCAGTGCGGCAACCGGCACGTCCGCGACCGCTGTCAATACCTCCGGCAGCGGTTGGGGCATGCGCTCCAGCGCAATCTCGAGCACATTGTCGATCCACTTCACCGGCTGGATTTCGATGCGGTTCTTGATCGCGTCGGAAATCTCGGCGAGGTCCTTGACGTTTTCTTGCGGAATCAGCGCCAGGCGAATGCCGCCACGCACGGCCGCCAGGAGCTTTTCCTTGAGACCGCCAATCGGCAACACTTCGCCGCGCAGCGTGATCTCGCCGGTCATGGCGATGTCGGCGCGTACCGGAATGCCCGTCAGCACGGAGACGATCGCCGTGCAAATGGCGATACCGGCGGACGGTCCGTCCTTCGGCGTCGCGCCTTCGGGCAGATGGACGTGCAGGTCGTTCTTCTGATAGAAGTCCTCGGCAATGCCCAACTGCTTGGAGCGGCGGCGCACCACGGTCAGCGCGGCCTGGATGGATTCCTGCATCACGTCGCCGAGCTTGCCGGTGGTCAGGGTCTTGCCCTTGCCCGGCACCGCGACGGCTTCGATGGTCAGCAACTCGCCGCCCACTTCGGTCCATGCCAGCCCGGTCACCTGGCCGATCTGGTTATCTTTTTCCGCCATGCCGAACGTGAAACGCTGCACACCCAGATATTTGTCGAGGTTCTTGGCATTGACGACGATCTTGCTCTTGCGCTTGTGCATGACCAGCGCCTTGACGACCTTGCGGCAGATCTTGGAAATCTCGCGTTCCAGGGCGCGCACGCCGGCTTCGCGGGTGTAATAGCGCACGATGTCGCGGAGGGCATCCTCGGTCACCGACAATTCCTCGCGCTTGACGCCGTTGTTCTTCAGTTGCTTCGGCAACAGGTAACGCTGCGCGATATTGACCTTCTCGTCTTCGGTGTAACCCGCCAGGCGAATCACTTCGAGCCGGTCCAGCAATGCGGACGGAATATTGAGCGAGTTGGCGGTGGCGACAAACATCACATCCGAGAGATCAAAATCCACCTCGATGTAGTGATCCTGGAAGGTATGGTTCTGTTCGGGGTCGAGCACTTCCAGCAAGGCCGAGGACGGGTCGCCACGAAAATCCATGCCAATCTTGTCGACTTCATCGAGCAGGAACAGCGGGTTCTTGACGCCGACCTTGCTCATGTTCTGCAGAATCTTGCCCGGCATGGAACCGATGTAGGTGCGACGGTGGCCGCGAATCTCCGCTTCGTCGCGCATGCCGCCCAGCGCCATGCGCACGAACTGGCGGTTGGTGGCCTTGGCAATCGA
>JAUXWU010000073.1 GCA_030680085.1 Rhodocyclaceae bacterium
CTCCATCGTGCGCGGCACCACCAGCCGCGAGATCATCATGATGGACCGCGAGGCCGGTGCGAAGAAACTCTATTTCGCCTCTGCCAGTCCGCCGGTGCGCTTTGCCAATGTCTATGCCATCGACATGCCGACGCGCGCCGAACTGATCGCCTCCCATCGCAGCGACGAGGAAATCTGCCGCGAGATCGGCGCCGATGCCTTGATCTACCAGGATCTAGATGCGCTGAAAACTGCCGTAAGTTCCCTCAATCCGGCGCTGACGAACTTTGATACCTCGTGTTTCGACGGCCATTACATCACTGGTGACATCAGCGCGGATTACCTGGCCAGCGTTGAAAGCGCGCGCGGCAGGCCGAGCCAGCAACACGACAGCGATGACGAAGGTGGCCAACTGGACCTTAACCTGGTGAGCTCCGCATGAACGATAAATCACACTATCAACTCGATACCCTGGCGGTGCGCGCCGGCCAGGAACGCAGCCAGTTTGGCGAGCATAGCGAGGCGCTTTACCTCACCTCCAGTTTCGTCTTCGCCAGCGCGGCGCAGGCGGCGGCGCGCTTTTCGGGTGAAGAGGAAGGCAACGTCTATTCGCGCTTCACCAATCCCACCGTCACCATGCTGCAGGAGCGGCTGGCCGCCATGGAAGGTGCCGAGGCCTGCATTGCCACCGCCAGCGGCATGGCGGCGATTTTGTCGACCCTCATGGCGCTGCTCAAGGCCGGTGACCATATCGTCGCGGCGCGCGGCATCTTCGGCGCCAGCCAGCAGATGTTCGGCAACATCATGCCGCGCTTCGGCGTCACCACGACGTTTGTCACCGGCAGCGCGCCGGCGTCCTTCCAAGCCGCGCTGCAGCCCAATACCAAACTCGTTTTCGTCGAAACGCCGTCGAACCCCCTCACCGAGGTGTTCGACATCGCCGCATTGGCGGCCATCGCCCATCAGGCGGGTGCGCTGCTCGTGGTCGACAACTGTTTTTGTACGCCAGTATTGCAACGCCCGCTCGAATTGGGCGCCGATCTCATCATTCATTCGGCCACCAAATATCTCGATGGCCAGGGCCGCGTGCTGGGTGGCGCGGTGTGCGGCGGCAAGGGCCCGGTCGAGGAGGTCTTCAAATTCATGCGCACGGCCGGGCCGACCCTCTCGCCCTTCAATGCCTGGGTCATCCTGAAGGGCCTCGAAACGCTGAAGATCCGCATGCAGGCGCAGTCAGCCAGCGCACTCGATCTCGCGAGCCGGCTCGAAGCCTTGCCCGGCGTGGCGCGCGTGTTCTATCCGGGCCTGCCCTCGCATCCGCAACATGCACTGGCCATGCGCCAGCAGGCGACGGGCGGTGCGATTGTCGCCTTCGAGGTGAAAGGCGGGCGGGCGGAAGCCTGGCGCGTCATCGATGCCTGCCGCATGCTCTCGATCACGGCCAATCTGGGCGACGTAAAAACCACGCTGACCCATCCGGCCTCCACGACCCATGGCCGCATTTCCCCCGAGGCGCGCGCCGAATCCGGCATCACCGAAGGCCTGCTGCGCGTCGCCGTCGGCCTGGAAGCCGTTGACGACATCGACGCCGACCTGCGCCGCGGCCTGAGTTGATCCCTGATCCCTGATCCCTGACACCTGATTCCTGATTCCTGATTCCTGATTCCCGAAAATGAAACGTTCCCGCTTTACGCGTCGTACCCGTCAGACTCCCGATACCGAGGAGTTGATTCGCCTCACCACGCAACTCAGCCTGTCGGGCAGCCGGCTGGAAGATGAATTCTGGGAGCGCAGACTTGCCGGTCTGGTCGAGCGTCTCCTTGCTGGCAATGACGAGACGGCATTGAATGCCGCGCTCGATCATCTTTACGGCGCGGGTGGTCGCGCCTATGACGAACTGGCCGACATGGTCGAATCCTGAGCGGAGTGTCGCCACTACACGGTCGTGAGTGCCGGCGCCGATCAGGACGTCCTGCTGTTTGCCGCCCCGGTGCTGGCCTGGTCGCGCTACGCCATCCCCTCCGGGCCAATCCCGGCGGACGTGCTGGCCACTTTGCGCGTGCAACTGCAGGCTCACGTGCTGGCCGCCAATGTACGCTTTGGCCTGGCCGATTTCTTTTACAGCCCGGATCAGTTGCCGCAAAGCTATAGCGACACGGCGGCGCTGACCGAAAAGCTGACCAAATCCGCCTTGCACGGCCGCGACCTCAAACTCGATCCGGCGCAAATGCCCGAAACGATCAACTTTTTGTCGGACACCCGTTATCTGATCGGCGTGCTCTGCGCGCCGGCCGGCGGGCCGCTGTTCCGCTGGCAGGAAGAGGACGGCAACCGCACCGAGGCGCACAAGCAGTGGCGCGGTCAGGGTGGCGAGGCCTTGCGTCCGCTCTTGCCCGCCTGTGCGCTCGAACCCTTGCTGCCGCAGTCATTCCATGCGGCGGTGCGTGAAGCCGACCGCGCCTCGCGGCCGTATTCGCTGCGCTCGGCCGTCTCCTTCCTGCAGACCACGCTCAACGTGAATGCCGCCAATCTGCACGCCGTGGTGGCGCCTTATTACGATCGACAACTCGAAGAATTCCGCATCGGCTTCACTGTGGACGCGTCATCCGACGTGGTGCATGGCGTGGTCTGGCCTCTGCTCGAAAACGAGGACGAGGCCGCCGAGACGCCCGGCCAGATCGAGGCCGTGTTGCGCGAGGCCGGCGTGGCGGAGGTGCTGGTGCTCGACCATCGTTTCCCGCTCGAATATTGCGACGATTGCGGCGCGCCCCTGTATCCGAATCCGGATGGCGAGCCGGTGCATGCCGAACTGCCGGAACAGGAAGAAGAAGCGGCGCCACGACATTTGCACTGAGCATTTACACTAAGCATTTGCCTAATCAATGACCGCGCCGTCGAGTCTCGATGAACTGATCGGGGCCTTGCGCTGCCTGCCCGGCGTCGGGCCGAAGTCTGCCCAGCGCATGGCCTATCATTTGTTGCAGCACAACCCGCAAGGCGCCGAGCGGCTGGGAAGGGCGCTGGATAACGCCCTCGGAACCCTGCGTCGCTGCGACCGCTGCAATGGCTTCACCGAGGCGGAGATTTGCGATCGCTGCCTGTCCCCCAAGCGTGATCCATCGCAGTTATGCGTGGTCGAGATGCCGGCGGACCTGAACACGATGGAGCAGACGCACGCCTATCGCGGCCTTTATTACGTGCTGATGGGGCGCTTGAGTCCGCTCGATGGCGTCGGGCCGCGCGAACTGGCTTTCGACCGGCTGCTGGCCCGCGCTTGCGACGGCGTGGTGAAAGAGGTGATTCTCGCCACCAACCTGACGCATGAGGGCGAGGCGACGGCGCATCACCTTGCCGAGATGCTGCATGCCCGGGGCATCAAGGTCAGCCGGATTGCGCGCGGCTTGCCGCTGGGCAGCGAACTCGAATACTCCGACGCCGCCAGCGTGGCGCAGGCTTTGCAGGAGCGCCGGGATTACTGATCGGCAACCTCATGGCAACCTCGCCCATTTAGTCCTTTAATCGCGGCAAGCGCTTCGGTATAATCCGCTGGTTTTCCGAATTCGACATTAAAACAATACAGGAACCTCCCTCCATGATCTGTGACGATAAAGTGGATTGCGGCAGGCGTCGCTTGCTGGTCGCAACCGCGACCTTGGGTGGTGTGGCCGGCGTGGCGACAGCCATACCGTTTGTCAGCACCTTTGCCCCTTCCGAGCGTGCCAAGTCCGCCGGCGCTCCCGTCGAGGCCGACATCAGCAAGCTGGCGCCAGGCCAGATGATGACCGTCGAATGGCGTGGCAAGCCGGTGTGGATCATCCATCGCACCCCGGAAATGCTCGACACGCTGGCCAAACTGACCGACAAGATGGCCGACCCGAAGTCGGGGCGGCCGATGCAGCCCGGCTACGCCAAGAACGAACACCGCTCGATCAAGCCGGAGTATCTCGTCGCCATCGGCATCTGCACCCACCTGGGCTGCTCGCCATCGGAAAAGTTCAAGACCGGTGCCGAGTCGGGCGTCACCGACGATTGGCAAGGCGGGTTCTTCTGTCCCTGTCATGGTTCGTTCTTCGATCTGGCCGGTCGCGTCTACAAGAGCATGCCCGCGCCGGACAATCTTGAGATTCCCCCGCACGTTTATCTGTCCGACGCCAAGATTCTGATTGGCGAAGACACGAAGGGAGCCTAAGCCATGGGCGCCACCTCAACCAATAAATACAAATCCGACGGTACGGCCGCTGGCGGCCTGCTGGAGTGGGTCGATGCCCGCTTCCCCTTTCTGTCGCTGTGGAACGATCATCTGGCTCGGTATTACGCACCGAAGAATTTCAACTTCTGGTATTACTTCGGTTCGCTGGCGATGCTGGTGCTGGGACTGCAGATCATCACCGGCATCTTCCTGACGATGCACTACAAGCCGGATGCCGCGCTCAACGCCTCCGGCATTCCGGCGGCCTTTGCCAGCGTCGAGTACATCATGCGCGATGTGCCCTGGGGCTGGCTGATTCGTTATATGCACTCCACAGGCGCCTCGTTCTTTTTCATCGTCATCTATCTGCACATGTTCCGCGGCATGCTCTACGGCTCCTACCGCAAGCCGCGCGAGCTGATCTGGATTTTTGGCATGCTGATCTACCTGTGCCTGATGGCGGAAGCCTTGTTGGGTTATCTGTTGCCATGGGGCCAGTTGTCCTACTGGGGCGCGCAGGTGATTGTGAATATGTTCACCGCCATTCCACTCATCGGTACTGATCTGGCCCTGTGGCTGCGCGGTGACTATGTCGTTTCGGACGCCACGCTGAACCGTTTCTTCGCCTTGCACGTTGTCGCCATCCCGCTGGCGCTGGTCGGGCTGGTCGCCGCGCATATCATGGCGCTGCACGAGGTGGGTTCCAACAATCCGGATGGCATCGAGATCAAGAAGAAAAAAGGCCCGGACGGCGTCCCGCTCGACGGCATCCCCTTCCATCCGTATTACTCTGTGAAGGACATCGTCGGCATCGTGGTCTTTTTGATGGTGTTCGCGTTCGTCATCTTCTTCATGCCGGAAGCCGGCGGCTACTTCCTGGAATTCAACAATTTCTATCCCGCCGATCCGCTGGTGACGCCGTCCCATATTGCGCCGCTGTGGTACTTCTCGCCCTACTACTCGATCCTGCGCGCCAACACGGTGAACTTCTTCTGGATCGATGCCAAGCTCTGGGGCGTGATCTTCATGGGTCTGGGCACGGTGATCTTCGCCTTTTTGCCCTGGCTCGACCGCAGCCCGGTCAAGTCGATCCGTTATCGCGGCCCGCTGTTCAAGGGCGCGCTGGCGATTTTCGTCGTCTGCTTCATCACCTTGGGCGTCCTCGGCACCCTGCCGGCAACCCCCGGCCTCACGCTGATTGCGCAGGTCTGCTCCATCCTCTACTTCGCCTTTTTCCTGCTGATGCCGATTTACACGTCGCTCGATAAATGCAAGGCCGAGCCGGAAAGGGTGACCGGATAATGAAAAAACTGCTCATTGCTTTGTTGTTTGCACCACTGCTGGCCTTTGCCGCCGGTGCGGACATTCGTCTGGACAAGGCGCCCGATCGCTCGCGCGATTTTCCCGCCCTGCAAAACGGCGCGAAAGTCTTTGTCAATTACTGCCTCAACTGTCACTCGGCGTCCTATTACCGCTACAACCGGCTCACCGACATCGGCCTGACGGAGCAGCAAATCAAGGACAACCTGCTGTTCACCGCGGACAAGGTGGGTGAACCCATGACCATCGCGCTGCGGCGCGCTGACGCGAAAGCGTGGTTTGGCGTCGCGCCTCCCGATCTGACCTTGATTGCCCGCGCCCGCACCTCCGGGGCCGGTTCCGGGGCAGACTGGCTCTACACCTATCTGCGCTCCTACCACCGTGACGATTCCCGGCCGACCGGCTGGAACAATCCGGTGTTCCCCAACGTCGGCATGCCGCATGTCCTGTGGGAACTGCAAGGCGAGCAAGTCATGGGCGCGGACCACAAACTCGTGTTGGCCAAGCCCGGTCTGATGACCCCGGCTGACTACGACGCCATGGTCGCCGACCTGGTCGGCTTCCTGACATATATCGGCGAGCCGACGGCCAATTTCCGCAAGCAACTGGGTGTCGTCGTGCTGATTTTCCTTTTCATCCTGTTTATCGTTTCCTACGCGCTCAAGCGTGAATACTGGAAAGATATTCATTAACCCAATAGCGTGACCATACTGACATGGGACATCGAGATATGAATCCACCCGTCCGTCGCGTGGTGCGTGATTCCGACTATTCTTGGGGAACGAGTGCCATGATGAACCTGTACTCGGGCACGACCTGCCCGTTCAGCCATCGCTGCCGTATCGTTCTCTACGAAAAGCAGATGGATTTTCAGGTGATTGATGTTGACCTCTTCAACAAGCCTGAGGACATCGCCATCATCAACCCGTATAACCGGGTGCCGGTGCTGGTGGATCGCGACCTCGTCCTTTACGAGTCGAATATCATTAACGAATACATCGACGAGCGCTTTCCGCATCCGCAGTTGATGCCGCCCGATCCGCAAACTCGGGCGAAGGCGCGGCAGTTGCTGCATACGATGGAACACGAGTTGTTCAGTCATATCGATGCGCTCGAACGCAACCTGAAGTCGGCGGACAAGTCGCGCGCGCATATCCGCGATCGACTGGTCGAACTGGTGCCCTTGTTCGCCAAGCAGAAATTCCTGCTCGGCGACGATTTTTCGATGCTCGACGTGGCTATCGCGCCCCTGTTGTGGCGCCTGGATCACTATGGCATCGAATTGCCGAAGTCGGCGGCGGGCGTCATGAAATTTGCCGAGCGCATTTTCTCGCGCCAGGGATTCATCGATGCATTGACGCCGTCGGAAAAGGTGATGCGCCGCTGATTTTGGCGGTGTATTGCCTGGCGCATTTTCCCTGACGCATTTTCCTGAAAGCGCGATGGCATCCACCAAGCCGTACCTGATTCGCGCCATCCACGAATGGTGTTTGGACGAGGGCTATACGCCCTACCTCGCTGTCCAGGTCGACCCGCGCACCCGCGTGCCGCGCGAGTTCGTCAAGGACGGGCAAATCGTCCTTAATGTCGGGGTCGAGGCCACCCATAAGCTGTTGATCGGCAACGACGAAATTACGTTTCAAGCCCGTTTCAACGGTGCATCCTTCCCCGTGCTGGTGCCACTCTCCGCCGTGCTGGCCATCTACGCGCGCGAGAACGGCCATGGTATGGCCTTCGAAGCCAGCCCAGAAAATGCGCAGGGTGAAGAAGTCGGCGCTAGCGAGACGGCGTCGGCCGACTCGCCCCGTAGCATGGAGACGGCGGGCGGGGAAGCCGCGACTGAAAAAACAGAGCCGCCAACACCGCGCGGCAGCCACCTGACACGCATCAAATAACAGTGGCGCCCCCAGCACGAATCGAACGTGCGACCCCCTTCTTAGGAGGAAGGTGCTCTATCCACTGAGCTATGGGGGCAAAATGCGTATTTTAACCCATCTTTAACACCCCACCCCCTAATTTCAGCATTTCCAAAATAGACATATGTATATAATCATATAGTTACGTTTTTCAATCATTTTGTTGTGCCATAAT
>JAUXWU010000097.1 GCA_030680085.1 Rhodocyclaceae bacterium
GGCCACGGCAGAGTCGATCAAGAAGAACATCGGCTCGGCCTTTCCGGGCTCCGAGGTCAAGGAAATGGAAGTCAAGGGCCGCAACCTGGCCGAGGGCATTCCGCGCAGCTTCACCATCTCTTCCAACGAGATTCTCGAAGCGCTGTCCGAC
This sequence comes from Rhodocyclaceae bacterium, assembly GCA_030680085.1. Classification (GTDB taxonomy): domain Bacteria; phylum Pseudomonadota; class Gammaproteobacteria; order Burkholderiales; family Rhodocyclaceae; genus Sulfuricystis. The sequence goes on from JAUXWU010000097.1 coordinate 152, forward strand.
CCGCTCAACCAGATCGTCGGCGCGGTGAAGGTCGCGCTGGAGCACACGCCGCCCGAGCTGGGCGCCGATATTGCCGAAAGAGGCATGGTGCTCACCGGTGGCGGCGCGCTGTTGCGCGACATCGACCGCCTGCTGATGGAAGAGACCGGGCTGCCGGTGATCGTCGCCGAAGAGCCGCTCACCTGCGTGGTGCGCGGTTCCGGCCTCGCGCTCGAAAAGATGGACAAACTCGGCAGTATTTTTGCCAACGAGTAAGGCACCCCCTCTCCCCAACCCCTCTCCCTCAAGGGGAGAGGGGTGAAAAACGTCGTCCTCCCCAATCAGCCTTGATGTCCGCCACGGGTCATATTGGCAATATCGGCCATACGCCGCCGCCCTTCTTCAAGCGCGGCCCGGCGCCGCTCGCCCGGCTGGCCTTCTTCGTCACCCTGGCCATGCTGTTGCTGGTGGCCGATTTGCGTTTCCGCACGCTCGAAGTGGCGCGCATGGCGGTGGCGACCGTGCTGTGGCCATTGCAAAAAGCCGTGTTGCTGCCGATCGAGGGCGCGACTGACGCCGGCAACTATTTTTCCAACCTCGCCAGCCTGCAGCAGGAAAATACCGAGCTGCGCCAGCGCCAACTGGCCCAGGCCAATCTGCTGCTGCGCCAGGCGCACCTGGAAGACGAAAATCGCCGCCTGCGCGCCCTGCTCGCCATGCAGGAAAGGCTCGCCGTGCCGGCCCACGCCGCCGAAATTCTTTACGCCGCGCGCGACCCGTTTGCCCGCCGCGTCATCATCGATCGGGGCCTGACCCATGGCCTGGAAACCGGTCAGGCGGTCATCGACGATCTCGGCGTGGTCGGCCAGATCACCCGCGTTTTCCCGCTGACCAGCGAAGTCACCCTGCTGACCGACAAGAACCAACTGATTCCCGTGCAGGTGGCCAGGAGCGGTCTGCGTGCCGTGGTGGCCGGCGCGGGCAGCGGCGCCATGGAACTGAAATTCCTGCCGGCCAATGCCGACGTGCAGCCGGACGATACGCTGGTGACCTCCGGACTGGACGGCATCTACCTGCCCGGCCTGCCGGTGGCCAAAGTGATCAGCATCGACCGCAACACTTCCTTTTCCTTCGCGCGCATTGAAGCCCTGCCGCTGGCCGGTGTCGAACGCCACGGCCAGGTACTGGTGCTCGGCCGCCGCATTGCGCCAGAATTGCCGGAAGAGCCCATCGAGCCGGGCAAAAAACCGGGCAAAGGAAAACGCACCAAATAATGGCCCCCCACGCTCGCAACCCCATCTCGCTGCCCCCCACAGTGGGGCGCATGTCCTCTTGGGACGGCCCGGCGAGGACAAGATGATTCAACCCACCCACTCTTCCCGGCGCATCCTGCTGCCAGCCCGCGGCTGGTTCATCTACCTGTCGCTTTGCGCGGCCCTGGTCCTGAACCTGATCCCCTTGGGCCGCCTGCCGGGCATTCCCGACTGGGTGGCGCTGGTGCTGGTGTTCTGGTGCATCCATCAACCGCTCAAGGTCGGCATGGGCGCGGCCTTTTTCTTCGGTCTCGCGATGGATGTCGCCAACGCCAGCGTCATGGGCCAGCATGCGCTCGCCTATGTGCTGCTCGCCTTTGCCGCCGGCGGTTTGTCACGGCGCATCCTCTGGTTCCCGGTCGTCCAGCAGGCGCTGCACGTTTTTCCGCTGCTGCTGGGTACGCAATTCATCATGCTGCTGATTCGCCTGGTGACTGGCGCGGAATTTCCGGGCGTGCTGTATTTTCTCTCCAGTTTCGTCGCGGTTTTGCTCTGGCATCCGCTTAACTACATCTTGCTGTTACCGCAGTATCGAGCGGTGGAACACGACGAAAACCGCCCCATCTGATGGAATTCAAGAACCCGCAGGAACATCTGGAGCAATTCAACCGTCGCGTGGCCATCGCCGGCGGCCTGGTCCTGATCTGCTTTGCGTTGCTGTTCGGGCGGCTCGTCTGGTTGCAGGTTATCCAGCACGATTACTATCAGACGCGTGCCGAGGACAACCGCATCTCCCTGGTGCCGATCACCCCCATCCGCGGCCTGATCGTCGACCGGAACGGCGAGGTGCTGGCGCGCAATTATTCCGCCTATACGCTGGAG
>JAUXWU010000120.1 GCA_030680085.1 Rhodocyclaceae bacterium
GCGTTCCTTGAAGAACATGTGGCCGCTCATCTCGCCGGCCAGCGGGGCGCCGGTTTCCTTGAGCTTGGTCTTGATCAGCGCGTGCCCGGTGTTCCACATCAGCGGCCGGCCGCCTTGATAGCGGATTGATTCGGCCACCCAGCGCGAGCACTTCACGTCGTAGATGATTTGCGCGCCGGGGTTGCGGGCGAGCACGTCGGCGGCGAACAACATCAGTTGCCGGTCGGGGTAGATGATCTCGCCATCCTTGGTGACGACGCCAAGCCGGTCGCCGTCGCCGTCGAAGGCCAGGCCGAGTTCGGCATCGGTCTCCTGCAGCACGCGCTGCACGTCGCGCAGGTTTTCCGGTTTCGAGGGATCTGGGTGATGGTTGGGGAAAGTGCCATCGACTGCGCAGAACAGCTCGATCACTTCGCAGCCCATGCGGCGGAACAGTTCCGGTGCGATGTCGCCGGCCACGCCGTTGCCGCAATCGACGACCAGCTTCAGCGGCCGGGAAACCTTGACATCGCCGACGATGCGCTTGAGATAAGCCTGGCGCACATCGGCCTTTTTGATCCTGCCTCGGCCTTTGAGAAAGTCGGCGCCGCTTTTATTTCCCAATATACGGCGCCGCAGGTCCTGGATCATCTCGCCATACAGCGTCTGGCCGCCCAGCACCATCTTGAAACCGTTGTAATCCGGCGGATTGTGGCTGCCGGTGACGGCGACGCAGCTTTGCGTGCCCAGTTCATGGGCGGCGAAATAGATGACCGGCGTCGGCGCCAGGCCGATGTCGATGACATCGACGCCGGTGGCCGTGATGCCTTGGCTGAGCGCCTTGACGAGCGCCGGCCCGGACAGGCGACCGTCGCGGCCAACGACGATGGCCGGGATGTTCTGCTGGCGGGACGCGCTGCCCAGCGCGCGGCCGATGGCTGTGGCGGTTGCTATGGTCAGCGACTTGTCGACAATGCCACGGATGTCGTAGGCCTTGAAAATTTCCGGGGCAATGGGGGTCATATGTTGTCCTGTTAATGCAATATCTGCGGCGCATCGCCGATGCTGCTGGGCGGCACGGGCGAGGCGTGATGGACGATCATGCGCCAGCCAAAGGCGCCGCGCACATAGACGTTGGTGGCGACCACCGGCGCGGCGAGACGCTTGTCGCCGACCACGCCAAGCTGTTCGATCAGGCTATGCACGGCAGTGAAGGGGCCCGGCACGGTCGACAAGGCCAAAAGCTGCACCTTGAGACGCTTGCCGCCCGCAAAGATGCGGCTCCAAGCCTCGCGCACCAGGGCATAGCCGGCCAGGCGCGGCCCGCCTGGATGGACGCAGACGATTTCGTCGTCTTCCGACCAGACGTTCATCATGGCATCGAGGTCGCCGCGTTCGAGCGCCTCATAGAAGGCAAACTCGACTTCCTGCGGCGAGGTGAAGATGGGTTTTTTGGTCATGTGGCTTGGGCGGACAGGGTGGCCATGGCGTTGAGCACGCGTTCGGGTGTCAGGTTTTCGAGGCAGTGCAGATGCCCCAGCGGACATTCGCGCTTGAAACAGGGACTGCATTCGAGGCCGAGGAAAAGGATTGTCGCACGCGCCGAGAGCGGCGGCGTGTAGCCGGGACTGGACGAGCCGTAGAGCGCCACGAGCGGCCGGTCAAGCGCGGCGGCGACGTGCATCAGGCCGGAGTCGTTGCTGACGACGCAACGCGCGCCGGCGAGCAGGTCGATGGCCTGTGCGAGATTGGTGCGGCCGCAGAGATTAAGCGCGCTGCCTTCCGCAAGCCGGGCGATCTCATCGCCGACCGGGGCATCCTTGGCCGAACCGATAATCCAGACTGGAAAGTCGGCGCTGATGAGACGGCGTGCCAGTGCGGCAAAGTGGTGTACCGGCCAGCGCTTGGCCGGGCCGTATTCGGCGCCGGGACAAAACACGACGGGTGCGACATCCAGCGGCAGCCCGAGCGCTTCACGCGCGGCGCGTTGCTGTTCGGCTGTCGAGGTCAGGCGCGGCTCGGGCGTGTCGCCTTCTGCCGGGCCGGCCAATGCGGCATAGCGGTCGACGAGGCGGGGCAATGCGGACGCATCGAGAGCGTGACGGTCATTCAGCAGGAAGTAGCGCGCTTCACCTGTGTAGCCGATGCGCTGCGGAATGCCGGCGAAGAAGGGGACGAGTGCCGATTTCCACGAATTGGGCAGGACGTAGGCTTCTGAAAAGTCGGCGCTGGCGAGACGGCGTCCCAGAGACTTGCGGCCGGCCCAGTCGAAGGCGCCGTGGGCGAAGGGATTTTCGATGACGGCCGCAACCTCGGGCATGCGCGCCAGGAGCGGCGCGCTCCACGCCGGCGCCAGCACATGAATCGCGGCTTCGGGTTGCTGCGCGCGCAGCCGCATCAGCAGCGGCTGCATCATGATCGTGTCGCCGATCCAGGACGGCGCAATAATCAGGACCCCCCCCGTAGACTCCGCTGCGCGTCGTCCTCCCCCCAGGGGGCCAAGAAACACTTGGGGCGGCCCGGCGTGTTTCTTGAACCAAATTTTAATGATGGCCCTTCGGTTTCTCGCCGGTGAAGCGGTAGGTCGTGCCGCAATAGGGGCAGGCGACGGCGTCATGCTTCAGCACGTCGAGGAAGACGCGCGGATGGCGCGCCCACAGCGGACTGTCGGGGCGCGGGCAAGCGAGCGGCAGGTCGTGGGCCGTGATGTCGACTTCGCGGGCGGTATCAGGATTTGTCATGACAGTCCTCAAACGTAATTCAGACATAACTGAGCCAGTCGGCGCGGGATGGCACGCGGCCATTCACCACATCGAAATACAGACTCTGGAGCTGGGTGGTGAGC
>JAUXWU010000121.1 GCA_030680085.1 Rhodocyclaceae bacterium
TACGACACAAAATAGACGTTATTGGGCGAGAAGCATGCGAAAGCTACAAATAAAACCGAGAAGTAACTTATAACGCCTTTATAACATTGAATCCACCGGTTTTTGGTGTGGTTTGATGTGATTGATAGAAGTGCCCGTAAGTCATAAGCAGTACCAGGCAGTACCGATAAGCGGTCGTGGGTTGTTGAAGCGTTCCCGAATTGGGGGCCACCCAGCGCCGTGTTAGAAAGGAGATCTTCGATGCCGAAGATGAAGACCAAGAGCGGGGCCGCCAAGCGCTTCAAAGTGCGCGGGTCGGGCAGCATCAAGCGCGCTCAGGCGTTCAAGCGCCACATCCTCACCAAAAAAACCACCAAGGTGAAGCGTCACCTGCGTGGCGTGCTGACAGTGCATGCAGCGGACACCAAGTCCGTGCGTGCCATGTTGCCCAACGGTTAAGGAGAGCAGAACATGTCACGAGTCAAACGCGGTGTAACGGCGCGCGCGCGCCACAAGAAAGTTCTCGATCAAGCCAAGGGGTCTCGCGGTCGGCGTTCCGCGGTCTATCGCGTCGCCAAAGAAGCGGTGATGAAGGCAGGTCAATACCAGTATCGCGACCGCCGGCAGAGAAAGCGTCAGTTTCGCGCTCTGTGGATTGCCAGGATCAACGCGGCAGCCCGCGAACTGGGCATGAAGTACAGCACCCTGATGAACGGCCTCAAGAAGGCCTCGATCGAAGTGGATCGCAAGGTGCTGGCCGATCTGGCCGTGTTCGACAAGCCGGCTTTCGCCGCGATTGCGAACCAGGCCAAGGCGCAACTGCCGGCCTGAGTTTCAGGCTGAGTTTCGTACTGAAACGACAGAATGGCCGCTCAGGCAACAGTGGGCGGCCTTTCTGGTTTTTGGTAGCAAGATTTCTGGCGTCCCATTTTTCCCATTTTTCGCAGCCATGCCGCAGTCATGAATAATCTGGAAAAACTGATCGCCCAGGCGACGGCCGACTTCTCGGCAGCCACCGAAATTCCCCGGCTCGAAGAAGTCAAGGCAGCGTATCTGGGCAAGGAGGGTTCGCTCACCGCCATGCTCAAAGGACTGGGCAAACTGCCGCCGGAAGAGCGCAAGGCGGCGGGCGCGAATATCAATATCGCCAAGGCGCGGGTCGAGTCGGCGCTGGCCGAACGGCGCGAAGCGCTGCGGAACGCCCAGCTTGAAGCCCAGTTGCAAGCCTCCGCTTTGGATGTGACCCTGCCGGGACGCGGCCCGAGCCGCGGCAGCTTGCATCCGGTGATGCGTACGCTCGACCGTATCGAACAGTTATTTCGTTCGATCGGTTTCGCAGTGGCCGATGGCCCGGAGATCGAGACCGACTGGCATAACTTCACCGCGCTCAACACGCCAGAGAATCATCCGGCGCGTTCGATGCACGACACGTTTTATCTGCTCGACGCAGCCGGCAAGGTGCGCCAAGATGTCCTGTTGCGCACCCACACCAGCCCGGTGCAAATTCGCACCATGCTGGCCCACGCCGAAAAATACCGGCATCTCGGCAGCATGCCCGAGATTCGCGTGATCTGCCCCGGGCGGGTTTATCGCGTCGATTCCGATGCGACGCATTCGCCGATGTTTCACCAGGTCGAAGGGTTGTGGGTGAGCGAAAACGTCAGCTTCGCCGACCTGAAGGGTGTCGTCGCCGATTTTCTTCGCCGCTTTTTCGAGAGCGACGACCTCAAGGTGCGCTTCCGTCCCTCGTTCTTCCCCTTCACCGAACCGTCGGCCGAAATCGACGTGGCCTTCATGCACGGCCCGATGGAGGGCCGCTGGCTGGAGATCGCCGGCTGCGGCATGGTCCATCCCAACGTATTGCGCTGTGGCGGCATCGACCCGGAAAAATACACCGGCTTTGCCTTTGGCATGGGGCCGGATCGCCTGACCATGCTGCGTTATGGCATCAATGACCTGCGCCTGTTTTTTGATGGCGACCTGCGTTTTCTCAGTCAATTTCAATAACCATGCAATTCCCCGAATCCTGGCTGCGCGCCCTCGTCAATCCGCCGCTGTCGACCGAAGAACTCTGCCATCTGCTGACGATGGCGGGGCTGGAGGTCGAGGAGTGCCGCTCATTGATAACTGCGGCCAGCGCCGACTTTTCCAGCGTCGTCGTAGCGCACGAGTTTGATGACAATCTCATCACGCTCAAGCTCACGCCGAACCGCGCCGATTGTCTGTCGCTTTTTGGCATCGCCCGCGAAGTGGCGGCGCTGACCGGCGCGCCATTGCTGTTGCCAGCCATTGCGCCGGTCGCGCCCGTTCTCGCCGATGTCCGCGGCATCATTCTCGACGCGCCCGCCGCCTGTCCGCGTTACTGCGGCCGCATCGTGCGCGGTGTCAATGCCCGCGCCGCCACGCCCGACTGGATGAAGCAGCGCATCGAGCGCTGCGGCGTGCGCAGCATTTCGGCGCTTGTCGATGTCACCAACTATGTAATGCTCGAACTCGGCCAGCCGCTGCATGCCTTTGATGACGCGCAACTACAGGGCGCCATCCATGTGCGCTATCCAGCGGCGGGCGAACAAATGCTGCTGCTCAACGAGCAGACCGTCACCCCGAGCGCCGACACCGCCCTGATTGCCGATGAAGCCAAAAGCCTGGCGCTGGCCGGCATCATGGGCGGCGAACATTCGGGCATCAACGATGCCACGACCGACCTGTTTCTCGAAAGCGCTTTTTTCGCGCCCGCCGCCATTGCCGGCAAGGCGCGTGCGCTCGGCTTTTCTTCTGACGCTTCCTATCGCTATGAGCGCGGCGTGGATTTCGAGCTGCAGCGCAGCGCCATCGAGCGGGCGACGCAACTGATCATCGACATCTGCGGCGGCACGCCGGGGCCGGTGGTTGAAGCGCTCGCGGCCGATCAGTTGCCGCAGCGCGCCCCGGTGCATCTGCGTATGGTGCGTGCCGCCAGAGTGCTCGGCATTGACCTGGGCTTTGATCAGATCGAAAAACTGATCGCCGGCCTTGGTTTTGCCTACACCCGCACGGCCGATCAACTGATCGTTACGCCGCCCGCTTATCGTTTCGACATTGCCATCGAGGAAGATCTGATCGAAGAAATCGCGCGCCTGCACGGATACGACAACATTCCCGCGCCTCCGCCCACGGCGCGCCTCGAAATGCTGCCGCTGCCCGAGGCGCGACGCGACGTGATGCAAACCCGCCGGCTGCTGGCCGAGCGCGGCTACCACGAGGTCGTCAATTACAGCTTTGTCGATGCCGACTGGGAAGCCGACTTCGCCGACAACGCAAGCCCAGTGAGGTTGGCCAATCCCATCGCCAGTCAGATGGGCGTGATGCGCAGCACCCTGATCGGTGGTCTGGTGGGCGCACTGGTAGGCAATCTCAAGCGCCAGGCCGAGCGCGTGCGACTCTTTGAAGTAGGGCGCTGCTTTTTGCCTGATGAAACACATGACAACGGCGGTGGCCAGGACGGCACCGGCTATCACCAGCCGTTGCGGATTGCCGCCCTCGCCGCCGGCCCGGCGTGGCCGGAACAATGGGGGGCGCCAGCACGTCCCGCCGACTTCTTTGACGTGAAGGGCGAACTCGAAGCCATCTTCGCGCCGCGCCGCCTGCGCTTTGAGCGCACCAGCCATCCGGCATTGCATCCCGGCCGCGCCGCCAGTGTGCTGCTCGACGGTGAGTCGATTGGCGTGGTTGGCGAAATTCATCCGCGCTGGCACCAAAAATATGAACTGGCCGCGGCTGTCGTGGTGTTCGAGATTGATCTGGCGCCGTTCCTGGCCGCGCCGTTCCCGACTTATCAGGAGCCGTCGCGCTTCCCCGCCGTGGTGCGCGACATCGCCCTGATTTTGCCCCAGCAATGCGCGGTGGCAGCGTTGCAGGATGCGCTGCTTGCGGCGGCGCCCGCTTATGTGCGCGAAATCCGGCTGTTTGATCTCTATCAGGGCAAGGGAATTGCGCCGGACGCCAAAAGTCTTGCGTTCCGGGTGACGATGCAAGATACTCAAAAAACCTTGGCGGACCATGACGCTGACGCGGCGGTAGCCCAACTGGTAAAAACGGCAACCGAGCAGTTCGGCGCGCAGTTGCGAAAATAAGTTCGCGGACAAGGAATAAGAATATGACAATGACCAAGGCGGAACTGGCTGATTTGCTGTTTGAAAAAGTCGGGCTGAACAAGCGCGAAGCCAAAGACATGGTCGAGGCTTTCTTCGAGGAGGTGCGCGTGGCGCTGGAAACCGGCGATAGCGTCAAGCTCTCCGGATTCGGCAATTTCGATCTGCGCGACAAGCCGCAGCGGCCGGGGCGCAACCCCAAGACCGGCGAGGAAATCCCGATCACCGCGCGGCGGGTCGTCACCTTCCACGCCAGTCATAAGCTCAAAGCAATGGTCGAGACCACGGCGCATGACAACGTCCAGCCCGGCTAAGGCAGAACTACCGCCGATTCCCGCCAAGCGTTATTTCACGATTGGCGAGGTGAGCGAGCTGTGTGGCGTGAAACCCCACGTGCTGCGCTACTGGGAACAGGAATTTACCCAGTTGAAACCCGTCAAGCGGCGTGGCAACCGCCGCTATTACCAGCACCACGAGGTGCTGCTGGTGCGGCGAATCCGTCAGTTGCTTTACGACGATGGATTCACCATCAGCGGCGCGCGTAACCGCCTGGACGAACCCGCGCCCAAAAAACCGGCAACGCCAGCTCCGGCCATTTTGGGGGAGGGCGGAATATCACTGCGCATGGAGTTGCTGGGCATCATCAAGTTGCTGCGTGCCTGACTCGCGCTCTGCTATAATCCGCCCCCAGTCGGGGCGTGGCGCAGCCTGGTAGCGCACTTGCATGGGGTGCAAGGGGTCGAAGGTTCGAATCCTTTCGCCCCGACCAAGTAACACCAAGGGTTTCCAGTTACGTGCTGGGAACCCTTTTTTTGTGCGTATTTTCCCTAGAATCGCCCGATAATGATCCGCGTCGTATTGCTACAGGGGCGAGAAATCATGCGCAAGTTCAAGACTGCGGCAATCCTGTTGGGGATGCTTCTATCCGGGCAGGTGCTTGCCCAGGGGTACTATCTTTGTCAGGACCCCAAAACCGGCAAAAAGGTCGGGCAGGATGCTCCCTGCGCAAGCGGTAAAGAGTTGGGTAGTTATGCGCCTGTCACCCACAGGGAACAGAAAACGCGCGAAGAGTCAGCCAAACAGAGCAAGCGCGAGTTTGAACGGCTGCACCCGGGCACCTACCGGCCGGAGGAGTACATGACGGAGGAGGAATACGCCGCCTATCTTGTCAAACACAAGGAGCAGGAAGCGGAGCGGAAGAAACAGGAGGAACAACAGGCTGTGCGGGATGCCGTCCGCCGCTCGGAAAGAGCCGAACAACGCGCCAAACACGCTGCGTTGCCCTTGATCACGCAACGCTCTCCGTCGTTGAAGTGGGTTGAAAGCCAAGCAATCTAAAAGGGGTCGATCATGCATAAAGCTGCCACATTCGCGCTGAGTTTTATCCTGGTTGGTTGCGGTGTCGAGACTGCCGGCACTGCTGCAACCGTGGCGACGCTGAAGGCTGCGGAAGCCCAGCAGGGACAGGAAACCAAGGAGCAAGTCGTCAAGCAACTCGACGCGACGAACCAGCAGGCAGAGCAGCGCCTGAAAGATGCCGAAAGCAAACCGGCTGGCTATTATTGACCGGACGCCGTCCGATATTTACGAACAGCACCTCCTGGCCGAGCATGGCGATGCTTCCCGGTCGCCGGTTGTTTCCCGTGTCACTGTATTCGAAGGAATAGACCCGGCGCAGGACGAATTGGCCATCCTCATCGCGTGCGGGCTTCAGACTCGCAATCGATACCGTTGCGTCGAGGAGTTGAAACTCCTCTGATGAACAAGCGGCTTGGGCAGACTGAACCGCAATGTCGCGTGTCTTGACACTATCGAACCATAGCCAGGCGAGAGCGCACAAAATAAGCAGGCTGATGATTTCAAATAATGGCATGGTCATTACGGTCAGTGGGTGATCCGCAGTTGCGCGGGGTCGAGCAGCAAAAAACGGGCAAAGCGCTGGTCTGCGCGGCTGCCGTCATCGCTGACGATGACGATGCGCTGACGACCATCAATGATGGCTGGGCTGACCCCTTCGGCATGCTCGAAACCCGGCAGGCCGGGCACGCTGACGCGACGGGGCGGATCACCCTGCCGGCCGCTCCAGAACCAGAGCTGGAACTGCACTTGCTCCCTGGCGACCGGGCCGCTGACCACCAGATAGCCCGCGAGCGCGGGAACGTAGGACATGCCGCGGATGCCGTGGCCGCCCAGGTCGAGTGTGTCCAGCCGCGAAGCAATCCGTGGTGCCGCGCCAGCCTCGAAGAGGGCCGTCGGGTTCTCGATGCTCGCGACGATGGCGCGGCGATCGAGCAGTGGACTACGCAAGCCAACCAGCAGGCGTTGCCGGTCGGGTGTCATCTCCAGTGCCTCGATGTTGAACCCGCCCCCTGCCTTGACGTCAAGGATTTTTGCGGCTGCGGCCAGCAGCGGGTGTGCTCCGGTCAATGCAGCCTTCAGTTCCGTCACCACCACGGGTGCGGTCGCGCGGTCTCCCTCGATGCGAAACCTGACCAGTTTCTCGCGCGACCTCTTCATCTCGCCGGCGCTGTTGCGTGAATGCGAGGTAATGGCGTAAATGAACCCCGCTGTGTCGATGGCAAGGCCTTCCAGATCGTCCAGCTTCCGGAAAGCGGCATCGGTGTCCGGCGTTGCCATAACGAGCGGGGTGCTGGAAACCGTTCCATCCGCACGGATCGTGACCAGGCTGAATGGATGAGTCTTCTCGTCCTCCACGACAAGGAAGCGGCCATCCGGCAGTTGCTGGATGGCGGAAGGCTCGTAAATGCCGGTCAGGGCGAGGAACATGAGGATATTGGCGACTGTCATGCACTGACCCGCAAATAAGTCCGCTCCGCCTACTCGACGATCTTGTTGATCGGCAACTCGATCACGCCGCGCGCGCCGGCAACAACTTCAGCACGGCGTCCGCACAATTGCGCGGCACATTCATTATTCATAACGCACGTCGAGTATTTCGTATTCGCGGCGTCCGCCGGGGGTTTGCACTTCGGTGACATCGCCGGAGAACTTGCCGATCAGGGCGCGCGCGACAGGCGAGTTGAGCGAGATCTTGCCCTGCTTGAGATCGGCTTCGTCGTCGCCGACGATCTGGTAGGTCACGGTTTTTGCGCCGTCGATGTCTTCCAGATCAACAGTGGCGCCGAACACCACGCGGCCATCGGCATCGAGGCTGCGCGGGTCGATGATCTGGGCGTTGCCAAGCTTGCCATCGACCTCCTGGATGCGCCCCTCGACGAAGCTCTGCCGCTCTTTCGCGGCATCGTATTCGGCGTTTTCAGACAGGTCGCCGTGCGAGCGCGCCTCGGCGATTGCGGCAATCACCGATGGCCGTTCGACGTATTTCAGGCGCTTCAGTTCTTCGCGCAACAGCTCGGCGCCGTGCAGCGTGATGGGGACTTTGCTCATGAGGATAGCTCGGCGTGTAGCTGTTGCAGCGAATAGGTTTCCAGGCCGGAATGCCGCATGCCGATGCAGGCGGCATGGCCGCCTTCGACGGTGGTGAACAGGGTCACTTTCTGCGACAGCGCCGAGGTGCGGATCGAACGCGAGTCGGTAATGGCGGCGCGGGTTTCATCGACCGTATTGACGATCAGCACGATTTCGTTGTTCTTGATCATGTCGACGATGTGCGGGCGGCCTTCGCTGACCTTGTTGACTGGCGTCACTGGAATGCCGGCCGCGGCAATGGCGGTCGCCGTGCCGCGCGTTGCTACTATGGTGAAGCCTAGTGCGTTCAACAGGCGCGCCACTTCGACCGCCTTGACCTTGTCGGCCGACTTGACGGTGATCAGCGCGCGGCCGGCGGCGGGGAGCCGGGTGCTGGCGGCGATCTGCGATTTGACGAAGGCTTCGCCGAAACTGCGCCCAACCCCCATCACCTCGCCGGTGGACTTCATTTCTGGGCCGAGAATGGTGTCGACGCCGGGGAACTTGATGAAGGGGAATACCGCCTCCTTCACCGAGTAGTAAGGCGGAATCACCTCGCGCGTCACGCCCTGGTCGGCCAGGCTGCGGCCGGCCATGCAGCGCGCGGCGATCTTCGCCAGCGGCAGGCCTGTTGCTTTCGACACAAAGGGCACGGTGCGCGAGGCGCGCGGATTGACTTCGAGAACATAGACGACAGCCGCGTCGCCACGCCCCTGAATGGCGAACTGCACGTTCATCAGGCCGACGACGTTCAAGCCCCTGGCCATCATCTCGGTCTGGCGGCGCAGTTCGTCCTGGGTTTCCGGGCAGAGCGAGAAGGGCGGCAGCGAGCACGCCGAATCGCCCGAATGCACGCCGGCTTGTTCGATGTGTTCCATGATGCCGCCGATGATGACCTGCTGGCCGTCGCAGAGCGCATCGACATCGACCTCGGTGGCGTCGTTGAGGAAGCGGTCGAGCAGTACCGGAGAATCGTTCGAGACCTTGATCGCCTCGCGCATGTAGCGTTCGAGGTCCTTCTGCTCATGGACGATTTCCATGGCGCGACCGCCCAGCACGTAGGAGGGGCGCACCACCAGCGGATAACCGATCTCGGCGGCAAGCCGGATGGCGTCGGCTTCGGTGCGCGCGGTGCGGTTGGGCGGCTGCTTGAGCTTGAGGTCGTGGAGCAGTTTCTGGAAGCGCTCGCGGTCTTCGGCGGCGTCGATCATGTCCGGGCTGGTGCCGATGATTGGCACGCCGTTGGCTTCCAGCGCGCGCGCGCGCTTCAACGGGGTCTGGCCGCCGAACTGCACGATCACGCCAACCGGCTTTTCGACATGGACGATTTCGAGAATGTCCTCCAGGGTCAGCGGCTCGAAATAGAGGCGGTCGGAGGTGTCGTAATCGGTCGACACGGTCTCGGGGTTGCAGTTGACCATGATGGTCTCGTAACCGTCCTCGCGCAACGCCAGCGCCGCATGCACGCAGCAATAGTCGAATTCGATGCCCTGGCCAATGCGGTTG
>JAUXWU010000143.1 GCA_030680085.1 Rhodocyclaceae bacterium
CGGACAGTGCTTTCCAGCTTGGTATGGCCGAGCAGCAATTGAACGGCTCTCAGATTCTTGGTGCGTTTGTAGATCAGCGTCGCCTTGGTGCGTCGCATCGAATGCGTCCCGTAGGCGGATGTATCCAAGCCTGCCGCTGCATGTTAACGGTGTCGGATTTCCGTAGAAATCTGGCGGCCGCGAGTTGGGAGCGCAGCGAAGCGATCCGGTAGTGATTTTTGCTTTTGAATGTCAGGCATGAATATGCCGGTTTTACGATTTGCTGCCCGCAGGGCATACGGCGGATGGATTGCGCAGCAATCGTCGTCTGGCAAGCGAAGCGCGGCAGATTCGGTGCTGATGGGGTAGAAAGCTGACCGGCCGGTGGAAACGCAGGCGCGACACCGGCACCAACCACCAAGCCAGTTCCGCTGTCGCGCCCCGAAGCCCCCTGACGAGGACGACGTTGCCTGCCTAGTATTTCACGAAGCGCACGTTTGTGTCCGCTGTCCATTGGCCCTGACTGCCAATGGACCTTCCCGGAAGACGCTACCTTTGCGCCGACTGCCGCAGCGCCGTGCTGATTTGCGGCCACTGTGATCGCGGCAATCGCTACTGCAACGAAGGATGTGCGTCGCAGGCTCGCCGCAACTCACTGCGGGCAGCCGGTCGGCGTTACCAAGACACGCATCGCGGTCGTCGTGTCCACGCCGAGCGCCAGCGTCGATATCGCGCTCGACAAAATAAAGTGACGCATCAGGGTTCCCCGCCAACGCCTCCCCCTGTTCAACTGGCAGTCGAACCGGCAGCGAAGAAATCCAACTCCGTAAAGCCTTGGCACTGTCATTTTTGCCATCAATCCATTTTGGAATTCGTGCGTCAGGACTTTCTGCGCTCTGCGGTTCGCCGATCTTATTCCGACAGGAGAACCCCCTTTGGCCCTTACCCCCGAAATTGAAGCGCAGATCCTGCGCTACCACCACGCCGAACGCTGGCCCATCGGCACCATCGCCGCCCAACTGCAGGTGCATCGCGACAGCGTTGCCCGCGTCTTGGCGCAGGCCGGCTTGCCGCGCCTGGGCGCCGTTCGCCGGCCCGGTGCGATGGATCCCTGACGCAGTTCCCGCGCCTGCGCGCCAGCCGCCTCTACGACATGGTCAAGGAGCGGGGCTACCCCGGACGCCCTGATCACTTTCGCCACCTGATCGCCCATCACCGGCCGCGCCC
The DNA here is from genome assembly GCA_030680085.1 of Rhodocyclaceae bacterium. GTDB lineage: Bacteria > Pseudomonadota > Gammaproteobacteria > Burkholderiales > Rhodocyclaceae > Sulfuricystis. The sequence goes on from JAUXWU010000143.1 coordinate 1,207, forward strand.
GAAGGCGGAAGCCTATCTGCGCCTGCGCACCCTGCCGGGCGAACAGATGCAAATCGACTGGGGTCACTTCGGTCATCTGGAGATCGGTCGCGTCCCGTGGCCGTGGCGCGGGGCAACGAGAAGGGGCGGGTGGAACGGGCCATCCGCTATATCCGCGATGCCTTCTTCGCCGGTCGCACGTTCAACGATGTGGATGACCTCAATACGCAAGCCGACGCCTGGGTGCTCGGGCCTGCCGGCGAGCGCCGCTGCCCGGAGGATGAAACGCTGACGGTCAGCGAGGCATTCGCCCAGGAGCGGGAGCGCCTGCTGGCGCTGCCGGGGGATGCCTTCCCGACCGACGAGATCAAGGCTGTGTCCGCCGGCAAGACGCCCTATGTGCGCTTTGACCTCAATGACTACTCGATCCCGCACACCTGTGTGGCGCGCACCCTGACCGTCGCCGCGAGCCCCAGGGAAGTACGCGTCCTTGACGGCCAGGCGGTGATCGCCACGCACCCGCGCTCCTATGACCGCCGGCGGCAAATCGAGATTCCCGAGCACATCGCGACGCTGGTCCTGCACAAGCATCAGGCGAGCGCGCATCGCGGCACGGATCATCTGGTTCAGGCCGTGCCGGCACGCCGACGGTGGGCCGCCGCCGCTCCCCGTGGCGCTGCCCGACCACGTAAAACGCCGGGATGTGCCGGTGCGCCCCCACAACCTCGATGACTACGACACCTTGATGGAGAATGACCATGACGACTGCTGATGCGCGCCAACGTGCCACGGCTTTGCAACTGCACGGGATACTGGCCCATTGGGCGGAGTGCGCCGACCAGCCTTGGCTGGATCCGTTACTGGCCTGGGAGGAAACGGAACGTGCCCGCCGCTCGCTGGAGCGCCGGCTGCGCTGCGCGCATATCGGGCGTTTCAAGCCGCTGGCCGATTTCGACTGGGCCTGGCCGCAGCAGTGCGATCAACGCGCGATTGCGGAACTGATGACCCTGGACTTCCTGGAGTCGGCCAGCAATGCCATCCTGGTCGGCGCCAGTGGTCTGGGCAAGACGATGATTGCCCAGAACATCGCCTATCAGGCCATCTTGCAGGGGCACACGGTGTTGTTCGCCACGGCCGGTCAGTTGCTCGGCGATCTGGCCGGTCTGGACAGCGATTCGGCGCTGCGCTACCGGTTGCGTCGTTATGCGGCGCCCTATCTGCTCGTAATTGACGAGGTCGGATACCTTTCCTATTCGAATCGCCACGCCGATTTGCTCTTCGAGTTGATCAACCGCCGCCACAAGAAGAGGAGCACCCTGATTACGACCAACAAGTCATTCTCGGAGTGGTCGGAGGTGTTCCCCAACGCCAGTTGTGTGGTGGCCATGATCGATCGGCTGGTCCATCACGCGGAAATACTTTCGATCAAGGGCGAGTCCTACCGGCGCAAGGAGGCCCAGGAGCACGCGGCAGCGAAATCCAAAAGGCGCAAGGCGAAGGGGGCGCCGTGACGCGCCATCATCAACCTTCCGGTCTGAATCGCGGACTCGAACTGCTGATCGATCCACACTGGTCGCCCGATCAGGCACTGGCGGTGATCGAGCTGATTGATGATCTGCGCGACCGAATCTGGGCGCACTACGAATTCACTTTGATGCCCCAGTTCCGCGAGGAACGCGTTACCCGCCACGACGTCGAGATCACCGATCCGCCGTTCTGACCTGCTTCAGATCCTGCATCGCTCGGGGGCCTGCGTGGCCCCCTGTTTCGTCTACGCCGTTCCCACCTCTCGCCGCCAAATTACGCCGCCATTTATCGCCGCCAGATTTCTACGGATTCATGCCGTCGGCAACAGTGCAACCCAGTGATGGACGATTCGCGCATATTGGCGCGTCGATACATGGGGTGATCTGCCGATCCGGCTCGGGAATAGATACTGTTCCCCCCGCAGATGGGACTTCTCAAGCCAGGCCGACACCGCCGTTCTGAAGAAAGATTCGAATGGCCCAGATGTCCTTCGGCTTGAGGGGTGGCTTCTGACCGACGAGCTTTCCCTTGTTCCAGGCTTCGCGTTTGTGGATAGTTTCCATCACAGACTCCTTGGTTGTTGATCGGAGACTGATTGTTCTGCGAAGCGCGATGGGGTATTGGCAATGTCCCATATTGGGACTATAATTCGTCCCATGCGAATC
>JAUXWU010000151.1 GCA_030680085.1 Rhodocyclaceae bacterium
CGCATTGTCGGTGGCCGACTTCATGGCCACCATGCGCGCCGACTGTTCGGAGGCCATGTTCTCGGCCACCGCCTGGTAAATCAGCGCCTCGACATAGCGCATCAGCAAATCGTCGATAACCACCCGCGCATCCGGCTCGTAAAGGTAATCCCACGAACCGGCCGGCGTGCCCAGACGATCACCGGTCAGGGGCAGCAACTGCTCAAGGACCGGTTCCTGGCGCATGGTGTTGATGAAGCGCGTATAGGCAAGATGCACCGCGTCGATTTCGCCTTTCTGGAAAGCGTCGATCATGACCTTGATCGGCCCGATCAACTTTTCGAGATGCGGCCGGTCGCCCAGATGCACGACATGCGATACGACGTTGGCGCCCAGGCGCTGCATGAAGCCCAGCCCCTTGTTGCCGATGCAGGTGGCGCGGATATCCTTCGCGCCCGCCGTCTCCCAGCCGCGCATCGCATTCAGCGTTTGGCGCATCACGTTGGTGTTGAGACCACCGCACAGGCCCTTGTCGGTCGTTACCATGATCACGCCAACCCGCTTCGGCGCTTCGCCTTCTTTCAGCTTGGTCAGGAAGGGATGGCGATACTCGGTGACGTTGGCCGCGGCGAGGTGCGATGCCAGAGCGCGAATCTTCTCGCTGTAGGGACGCGCGGCGCGCATCCGCTCCTGCGCCTTGCGCATTTTGGACGCGGCCACCATCTCCATGGCCTTGGTGATTTTCTTGGTGTTCTGGACCGATTTGATCTTGGTCCGGATTTCCTTGCCGCCTGGCATGGGGATCTCCTATGCCCAGGTTTTCTTGAACGCGGTGACAGCGATGGCCATTTCGGCCTCGCCTTCCTTGTCCAGATCCTTGGTCGATTCGATCTTGTCCATCAGCGCGCCATGCTGTTGGTGCATGTACTGTTGCAGTGCCGCCTCGAAGGCCAGAATGCGCGCACCGTCGACATCGTCCAGATAACCCTGGTTAACCGCGTAGAGCGATACGGCCATGTCGGCGACCTGCAGCGGCGAATACTGCGCCTGCTTCATCAGTTCGGTCACCCGCCGGCCACGCTCCAACTGCTTGCGGGTGGCGTCGTCAAGGTCGGAAGCAAACTGGGCGAACGCCGCGAGTTCGCGGTACTGGGCGAGCGCCAGACGCACGCCACCGCCGAGCTTCTTGATCGCCTTGGTCTGGGCCGCACCACCGACGCGCGACACCGAGACACCGGCGTTGATGGCGGGACGCACACCGGCGTTGAACAGGTCGCTCTCCAGGAAGATCTGGCCGTCGGTAATCGAAATGACGTTGGTCGGCACGAAGGCGGACACGTCGCCGGCCTGCGTTTCGATCACGGGCAGCGCGGTCAATGAACCGGTCTTGCCTTTCACCTCGCCATTGGTAAATTTTTCGACCCAGGCCTCGGAGACGCGCGCGGCGCGCTCGAGCAAACGGGAGTGCAGGTAGAACACGTCGCCCGGGTAGGCTTCACGGCCCGGCGGACGACGCAGCAACAGGGAGATCTGGCGATAGGCCCAGGCCTGCTTGGTCAAGTCGTCATAAATGATCAGGGCGTCCTGGCCGCGGTCGCGGAAGTATTCGCCCATCGTGCAGCCCGAGTAGGGGGCGATAAACTGCATCGCGGCGGACTCGGAAGCCGTGGCGGCAACGACGATGGTGTAATCCATCGCGCCATACTCTTCGAGCTTGCGCAC